>JAFZUW010000041.1 GCA_017618195.1 Lachnospiraceae bacterium | reverse complement strand
CGTCCTCGACGCTCTTGCGCGTGTAAATGGCGCATCTCTTCTTTTGAATCTCGTTTTTTTCCATGCGTTATGACACTCCGAAGAAGTTTCTTCCGTTCCATTTCGTGCCGGTGATCTGCTCTGTCACAGCGGACAGCGAACGGTAAATGCGTCCGTTGTACTCGTAGCCTCCTGAGCCCGTCGCCGTGACCTCATAGACCGTCCCATGCCATACCCGGCGCAGTCTTGTCCCGCGGGGAAGATCCTTGGCTTGTCTTTTGTTGATGAGATTTGCGCGGGAATCGTTCGCTGCGATAGCTTCGAGCTTGCGATGGTCTTCCTCGCTCAGGCCGCCATAGTGGACTTCCTGAATACGGTATGCCAGCCGTCTCCGCAGGAATTCCGCGGACTTCAGCTTGGTCTCGCATCCGAACAGCTCCTCATACTTCTCCCGGAGCTCATTCAGATTCATTTTGCTCAGATTCGCCAGCTGGCGCAGTATCACATTTCTGTCTGCCATTGTAACCTCCTGTTGATGATTGGGTTGCATCTGCATTACTTAAGCTCGCATCTGCGGATAAAGCAAGGGGAGTTTCGAACTTTCTCCGTAAAGCTTCGGCAAATATCTCGATTGCGTCCCAGATGTTGTCCGGAACCGATTTCGGTTGTTTCATAAGGCCTCCTTTCGCGCGTTGTCTGGTTCTTGCCTGCCATATATCTTTACCATTTTTCGGAAATCGGTCCGGGAAAACCGGGCTTTCTCCGGTTTTTTTGCGTTTTTTTTCAAAAGAGCAATATGGAGAGACGCCCTCGCGCGCCCGCGAGAGAATTTTTTTCCGACTTTTTTCGCGTTTTTGATTTACACTGACACCCAGTAGCAGGGTGACGTGATAGATTATATTCGCAAACGGGAAAACATGGGTCCTGACGGACCCGGTTTTCATCCGTCATATCGAATCATACAGCCAAGGAGAAATACCGTGAAGGAGAGAACTGCCAAAGTTATTCGCTCCGCAGTCGCCGCGACTTCGGAGAACATCGTTTTTATCGTCATCAGCATCGTGGCGATCATCATTATCGCCAGGCTTGCCTTTGTGTGAGGAGGAATGAATATGAAGTTCGACAAGCTCACCTACCGTGAAAGCGTCTGGCCGGACCTCGGCAAGACCATCACCATCGATTTCGCCATGAACGAAATCATCGTCGATTCCTTCGTCGAGGGCGTCAAGTGGTGTCGGATCGGCTCCCGCGAACGCTCCACGATTGAAGCGAAGCTGAACACGAGCCGCCCGGAGGAATGGGCGGAGAACTATTTCGAGCCCGTCATGGACGGCATGATGTGGGACCTGAAGCTGTTCGAGGGAAACGACCTCGTCAAGGAATCCGGTGGATGCAACGGATATCCGCCGAATGAACAGTGGCAGGCGCTCTGTTCCCTCGTGACCTTCTGCTCCATCGTCACGCGCCGCTATGGCGAGGCGAAAGGAGCCGCGAAATGATGGACTCGGAAAGATTCTCCGTGTCGGAGGTGCTGTACGTCATCCTCGCCGGGATGTTCACCGCCATAAAGCTCATGTTCCTGGCGTTCTACTACGTCCTCATCACCCTGATCCTGTTCACCAAGCCGCGTTACTGAGCGTGAAGGAGAATTGAATATGCCGTGCAGAAACTGCGAATATTACGACCCCGAAGAGTACGAATGCACTCTCCTCGGCGGAGGCCGCGATCCTGACGGAGCCGGGACACAGGGCTGCCCTCACTGGATTCCCGTGTCCAAACGCGAAGAAGAAAGACGGGAAGCATACGGATGCATCGTGATGTTCCTGCTGCTCCCGGTCCTGCTGATACTG
>JAFZUW010000006.1 GCA_017618195.1 Lachnospiraceae bacterium | reverse complement strand
TCGAGGGTAGCTCCAGCCACATTAAAACGAAACCTGGCGCTAATCAACGCCAGGCCTCGAAAGATACTTAATTATGTTTCTGCACAGTTTCTATGGGAACAAGAACTCCAAAACTGTTGCACTTAGTTTGACAAATCACTGCCTTATTATACCGTTGAGGTTATGAAAATTTCCGTTCAGGAGAAACTGAACCATGATGATACCTGGTTCGCTAATCCGGACGGCTGGATCGGCGGAGAGGATCACTCCGACTGGGACGGTATACCGAACGAAACCACAGCGTATCATCGTGATTATCAGGCAACCCTGCATAAATCCACTCATAAGACTACGGTTGAATGGAAAAACTACAACGATACCCTTCTCGAGAGAGATACGAATGTAGTCGGTGGAACGATTCCCCATTATGATTCCGCTACTCCGGAGCGTGCGTCGGATGATCTTTACGATTATGTCTTTGACGGATGGACGGACGGTACCGATACATATGGTGTTAATGATGAGCTTCCGAAAGTTTCTACGGACGATACCATCACTTATACGGCTGTATACCGTTTGATTCCCAAGTATGCTACAGTGAACGGATATACCGGTACTTATGACAAGGCAAGCCACTCCGTCAGTGTTGTCTTTGATGACGGAATTTCCGCAACTGCCGAATACAGCGTTAAGAATGCGAACAGCGAATCCTGGTCCGATTGGTCGACCGAAGCACCTGCGGAAACGAATGTATGCGATAAGCAGGTACGCGTTCGCGTAACTTACAATGATATTACAACGGAAGTTCCGGATGCAGCAGCCCTTAAGATTACAAAGGCTACCGCTTCGGTTACCGTTATCGGACAATCTGATGTTAAACCTTACGACAAGGCAGAGCACAGTGTATCCGGTTATGAGTTCACAAGTGACAATACGATATATACGCAGGATGATTTTTCCTATACCGGATCGCAGACCGCAGCCCGTACGGATGCAGGTACGACCTATATGGGATTGAACGAGGGGACTTTTGCAAATACGAACCCGAACTTCGAAAACGTTACATTTTCCGTTACGGATGGTTATCAGACAATTACGGAGTTTGAAGATCAGATCGTTGTAACGATTATCGGTAAGAATAATACCTGCAGTTATGACGGAGATACGCATGAGGTTTCCGGATACGATGTAACTATTTCCGGAGAACTCTATTCCGAAGATGATTTCAGTTTCACCGGAACTGCAGCGGCTTCTCTTAAGAATGCCGGTACGGAGAATATGGGACTTACGGAAAGTATGTTCCGGAATAACAACTTGAATTTTACCCATGTATCATTCGTTGTTATTGACGGTTATCAGACAATCGATCCGATTGATGTGACTGTTACGATTACCGGAAATAATAATACTGCGGATTATGACGGCGGTGAGCACCGCGTCGACGGTTATGAAGTTGAATTCAGCAGCGCTCTTTATACGGAGAACGATTTTTCGTTCAGCGGTAACGCTTCAGCTGTAAGGACCGATGCCGGAACTACGTACATGGGGCTGGCGGCAGAACAGTTCACCAATACAAACAATAACTTTTCCGAAGTAACGTTTGAAGTAACGGACGGTTATCAGAAGATTGATCCGATCGATGTTACGGTTAAAATCACCGGTCACAACAATACGACGGATTATGACGGATCAGAACACTCCGTCAGCGGTTATGAAGTAGAAATCGGGAACACGCTTTACAAAGAAACGGATTTCACTTTCAACGGATCTGCGGATGCAGCAAGGACCGATGCCGGAACTACGTATATGGGGCTGGCGGCAGAACAGTTCACCAATACAAACAATAACTTTTCCGAAGTAACGTTTGAAGTAACGGACGGTTATCAGAAGATTGATCCGATCGATGTTACGGTTAAAATCACCGG
>JAFZUW010000040.1 GCA_017618195.1 Lachnospiraceae bacterium | reverse complement strand
CTGCAGGATGACGCTTGACCGCATGGGGCTCAGTATCATCGTGATGTCACCGTCGACAAAGACGTTCTTCGACTCCGGCGCAGTGGCGAAATCGGGCACGGAGTCCAACTCGAACGGCTTCTTTACGTCCGTCCACGGCTTCTGGTCGACCTGCAACGAGGTCGGCCGCTCTCCGTCGATTTTGAAGTAGATGACCCGGTTCCGGGTGAACCAGAACAGCGTGTCCGACTTCTTCGGGATCTCGGCAGTCAGCACGAGTTTCCGCCAGTCGAACGTGAGCCCGCCGAAGAAATCCGGCATCATGAAGGGGTTCAGGAAGACGCCCGAAATCCACGGCGTCAGCGGCGGAGCCGGCGGGTGCATCTTCCCGTCCGTAGTGTCTTCATCGGATGCCGCAGGCGCTTTCGCTTCGGTTGCGGCGGGTTTCACCTCGAGTTCGGGTTTCTGCGCGGAAACAGCGGTCGCGAACGCGACCGTCAGGACGATTCCGGCGAGGCAGGCGGACAGGAGAGAATGGTGACGTATCATGTTATTGAAACCTCCACGAACTAAAATACAACGGGTTCAAGGGAAAGTCAAGCGGAAAACATAAAAAAGCAAACATCCACGTCAATCGGCAAGCCGCCTCGTTCCGAGCTTCGATGCAATCCGTCGCGTTCCTGGGCGCCGCCACCGCGCGACGGCGTTCAGCGTGACAAACGAATCGCACCGGATGCCGTCAAGCGCAGGAGATGGCTTCGCGGTGTCTTCCTGGTCGTCGGGACGCCATAGCGGTTGCGCCGGAATAACGGAAACGCGACAAACGGGCCTGTTTCGCGCGACGTGCAAGCGCGGACATGAGGTCGGACGGGGGCGCAAAGCCCCCGCAAATCGCCCCAAAACGCGAAAAATCGGCCTTCCTCGAAAATAATAGGGGGTCGAAAAAACCGACCTCGAAAAATGCGATAAGGTACTCCCTCGGGGTCTATGCTCTATGGCGCGCGGAAGGACTCCCCCTGATAGGCAGAGTTTCCGCGGTTGTCCGAATGTCGTATTTCCCTGCCGTTTAGGGGGTTGCAAAGGCCGATTTTTGGGCGCTATCCGATGTTTTTGGAAACGGAGCCGCGTATCGTTAAAACGCGCAAAAAGCCATGCAAAAGTCCAACTTTTTGCGTCGGAATCAGGGCTTGGCAGGAGCGGCCTTCGGAGCCTTTGCAGCCTTCGCGGCCTTCGCGGGCTTCACGGCCTTGGCAGGCTTCTTGGCGGCTTTCTTCTCCGCGGTCTTCTTTAGAGCGGCAAACTCTTCCGGTGCCTTCTCCGCCAGGAGTGCATTGAAATTCCTTCTACCGAGTTTCATCAGAGCCTTGAGTGTGGCAATCTGATTGGGACGCGGACGGTTCTTGCCAAGTTCCCAGTGGCTGACAGTGAAGGGCGTCACGCCGAAAATCGCGGCAACGGCTTTCTGGGAGATGCCGTATTTCGTGCGGAGCTTCTGAAGCGTTTTCGGGGAGTAACGGAACTTACCGGTGTCCGCAGGAACTTCTGCCAGTTTGGTTTCCGCAACAGCGGGAGCCGGAACAACGGCGGCAGCCTGTTTCTTTTCGAGGGCGTCGATCCGCTTGGTCAGCTCGCGGATGGTCTTCTGCTGTGCGGCGAGAGTCTCGCTGGCGGCTTTGACTTCCTTACGGGCAAGGCGGCGCACTTCTTCTTGGAACGACAGCTTGAAATCAGACATGGTGTTTCTCCGTTGTTAATTGCTGATAATATTGAAGAATGAAACGTTGTTACTAATATATCACGGTTCCGACAAATTGCAAGATTTAGAAAGCGGAAAGAATTCTGAAATATCAGCCTCCGACTCGTTCCATAGCTAATTTCATCAATCTTGGAAACTCACCAATGAGGTACAACGGAATGTTAAGAAGACCGCCATCAAGCCGCAGGTTCTGCATGGAGAAACGGACTGAAAGTTTTGGAGAGTATTTATCTCTATATATCCGAAGTGATTTCGCGTTCAGATTTGTTCCGGATTTCACCTCAATCGGAATAACGCCTTGATCCGATTGAATCAGGAAGTCAACTTCTGCCTTTCCTATGGGATTGGTCCAGTAGCTAATAGGAGATATG
>JAFZUW010000005.1 GCA_017618195.1 Lachnospiraceae bacterium | reverse complement strand
TCTCAGCAGCGAGTCTCTCTTCCTGAGTCTTCTCGCCTCTCTTACGTGAATATGTTGTGATCCAACGAAGAGCGAGAGCCTGTCTTCTCTCAGGTCTAACCTCTACAGGTACCTGATATGTAGCACCACCGATACGGCGAGCCTTAACCTCCAAAACAGGCATAAGGTTGTTCATGGCAGTCTCGAAAACTTCCATGGCTTCCTTGCCGGTCTTGTCAGCAACCTGGCCGAATGCGCCGTAAACGATCTTCTGTGCAGTTCCCTTCTTACCGTCAAGCATGATGTTGTTGATCAACTTGGTAACAACTTTGCTGTTGTACATAGGATCTGCCAGAACGTCTCTTTTCTGAATATGTCCTTTACGTGGCACGGTACTTCCCTCCTTAATAATTGCCGGAATATTGTTCCGGTTTGATTAATTCTTAGGTACTCACATTACTGTGTTCATGCTCGGAAAATTCTATGTCAGTCGCATCTGCAACCACGAAGCTCTGCGTCCGGACCTTTCGGTCAGCGAAAATGCCTTGCATTATTTAGTAATGAAAATTTCCTGTGTGTTACTAGAAACGGGCCGAATTACTTCTTAGCGTCTTTCGGTCTCTTAGCGCCGTACTTGGAACGAGCCTGACGTCTCTTAGCTACGCCGGCGGTATCCAAGGTTCCGCGGATGATGTGGTAACGGGTACCGGGAAGGTCCTTTACACGACCGCCTCGGATGAGTACAACGCTATGCTCCTGAAGGTTGTGACCTTCGCCGGGGATGTAGCTTGTTACCTCAAGACCGTTACTAAGACGTACTCTCGCGATTTTACGAAGAGCGGAGTTAGGCTTCTTCGGGGTCGTTGTACGAACTGCGGTACAAACGCCTCTCTTTTGCGGAGAAGATGCATCCGTTGACTTCTTTCTGAGAGAGTTGAAGCCCTTCTGCAAAGCAGGAGCGGTAGACTTCTTCGCGAACGTCTCGCGACCTTTTCTTACCAACTGGTTAAATGTAGGCATTCTTTTACCTCCTATCAGATTTCTCGGGACCGTAGTCCCTCTCTGTGGTTGCAGGATACAGAAAAAATACTGTATTTCGCTTGCTCACGGCACCAAAAGTAACGCCAGAGCGCGCAAAATACAGTATACAAAAATATATTCCCTATTGTCAAGTGGTAAATTCGGAAAAATACGGGCTTCCGCGGGGCATTTTCGCTCCTTTTACGGAAAATGTGTACTTTTTCCTATTATATACTAGTCGGGCTCATACCCGCGAAGCAGTTTTACCTTGTTCGGGTGACGAAGCTTGCGGAGCGCCTTCGCTTCGATCTGACGGATACGCTCACGCGTTACGCCGAACTCCGCTCCGACCTCCTCGAGCGTCTGGCAGCGTCCGTCAACGAGACCGAAACGCAGCTTCAGTACGCGGCGTTCGCGGTCGGTAAGCGTATCGAGAAGCTTCTCGATCTGCTCCTGGAGCATCCGGTAAGAGGTAGCCTCTTCCGGGCCCATCATGTTCTCATCTTTGATGAAGTCGCCGAGGTGGCTGTCGTCTTCCTCACCGATCGGCGTATCAAGCGAGATCGGGTCGGCACTGACCTTCAATACCTCACGGACCTTCTCGATCGGCATATCCATCGCGTCGGCAAGCTCCTGCTCCGTAGGTTCTCTTCCGAGTTCCTGCGTCAGGTTGCGGCTTACGCGGTACGTCTTATTGATCACTTCGGACATATGCACCGGGATACGGATCGTTCTCGACTGGTCCGCGATGGAACGCGTGATCGCCTGACGGATCCACCAGGTTGCATAGGTGCTGAACTTATATCCTTTTTCGTGGTCGAATTTGTCTACGGCCTTGATGAGTCCGAGGTTTCCTTCCTGGATCAGGTCAAGGAACGAAAGGCCTCTGCCCACATAGCGCTTTGCGATGCTGACAACGAGACGGAGGTTTGCTTCGGTCAGACGGCGCTTTGCCGCGGGGTCACCGTTTTCAACCCTCTGCGCAAGCTCAACTTCCTCTTCCGCGGTAAGAAGCGCGTAGGAACCGATTTCTCTTAAGTACTGCTTAACCGGGTCATCCGAAAGTGCTTCCGTGATTTCGTTCAGATCGTCTTCGCTGGGAGGCGGAAGCATATCGTCATCCATCTCCATCAGTTCCACATCGTCGGGATCAAGACCGTCGTCCGCCTTCGTAACGACAAGGATTCCCTTTGCCTCAAGATAGTCGTATACTTTATCGGTCTTGCTTTCCGGGCAGACATCCTTCATGATGTCCGCGATCTGGCTGCTTTCCAAAATTCCCTTATTCTTATTTCCGAGCTTTACAAGTTCCTGCAATTTTGCTTCAAATTCCGACACTGCCATATATCTGTCCGTCCTCTTTCTCGCGCCTGGGCGCATACAAGCAAGGATTATAGCATTTTCCGGAAAGCAAAGTCAACCCGTTTTTTCGGAAAATACAAACACATTCAGATTAAGGTTGTTTTTCTGTTATTTACTGTGCTATATTGGTATATAGATTCTTATGCATTTATGTACCGATTCACATGCCGGATGTCCGGGCTCCGCACCCGCCGTACCGACCGGTGTACGGGAAGGAGGAAACATGGCAGGCAAGAGCCGGCGCGCGCTGCCGGATTTAAAAGTCAGAATCGGTATTTCACTGGCGGTCGCAATATGTGTTTTTCTGCTGACATTCTACCGGGTTTTCTCCGTTTGGGACCTTCCGTTCAGCGACCGCGTCTATCAATCTCCGTCCGTAAGCGTACTCCCGATCACCATTGTAAGAATCGACGAAGCAACCATTGCCGAATACGGCCAGCCGTCGCAATGGAGCCGGAGCGTCTATGCGGATCTGATCAACACTCTGAACTCCGGTGAGAAACGCCCCGCCGTCATTGCTTTTGATATCATGTTCTCAGGCTATAAGGACGAAGCCGGCGATACCGCGTTTGCGGAAGCCGCCGCCCGTTACGGAAACGTGGTTGCCGGAAGCTCCGCTTCCTTTTCCGAACACGGCAACGGCCGCGAGCGTGTTCGGAGCATGTCGGATCTTGTTCATGTCGATTCCGTTTCGTTTCCTTATAAAGAATTAAACGATGCCGTTACGGTCGGTATTGTCGACTGTGTTACGGACCAGTACGATTTCGTCACGACCGCGGTGACCGGTCTTTCCCACGACGGTCAGTGGAACGACTGCTTCGCGGTTGCGGTTTTGAAGAAATTCCGTACCTATCTCGACGAGCATCCGGAATATGCGGCGTATCATCCGGAATACGCTTCGTTTAAGGTTCCGGATTATTCCGGAACGAACATAAACCGCAGGCGTTTCTCTTATACCTGCGCTCCCGGGGATTTCGACAGCGTATCCTTAAAGGATATTCTTAACGGGAGCAGGGATGCTTCCTCTTTTGCGAACCGCATCCTCGTGGTCGGCGCATACGCGCCCGGGCTTCAGGACGATTTCCGGATTACGTTTGAATCCAAGGTCGGTTCTTCGAAGATGTACGGTGTCGAAATTCACGCAAACATTATGGAAGCCGTATTCGGAGACCTGTTCCAGACCGATGCGCCCCGGGTACTTCTTGCCGTAATCTACGGCGCGGTCAGCGGACTTGTCTGCTTTGCTCTCTTCTATCTGGGCATCGTGAAAGGCCTGCTCCTCTGCCTCGGCGTTACGGCCGCACACATCATCTCCTCGATTGTCCTCTACCGTCACGGCATTTACGTGATGCTATTATATATGACATTTGCCGGCGTCATGCTGATGATCGGAACCGTCGTGTATCACTATACGGCGGCGCGGGCCGAGCGTCAGAAGATCAACAAGGCGTTCCGCATGTATGTGGCGCCCGAAATCGTTGACGAGGTTGCCGGCTCCGGAACTTACGAGCTGCAGCTCGGCGGACGGCACAAGGATATCGCCGTTCTCTTCGTCGACATCCGCGGCTTTACGACGATGTCCGAGAATCTCGCTCCCGAAGAGGTCGTGGACATTCTGAACGAGTATTTCGGCGTCATTACCGACGCGATTTTTAAGAATAAAGGTACATTGGACAAATTCATCGGCGATGCCGCGATGGCGGTTTTCAACTCGCCGTTCGACCTTGACGATTACGTATACCGCGCGGTCATGACCGCCTGCGATATCGCGAAAGCATCCGACGCGCTCGGCGAAAAGCTCATGGAGCGGTTCGGAAAGAAGGTCAGCTACGGTATCGGCGTGAACTGCGGCGAAGCGACCATCGGCAACATCGGCAGCAGCTTCCGTATGGATTACACGGCAATCGGCGATACGGTCAACACCGCCGCGCGTCTTGAAAGCAACGCCAAAGCCGGTGAAATCCTCATCAGCGAAGAAGTTAAGAAACGGCTCGAAGGACGGATTGAAACCGAAGACGTCGGCGAGATTCCGCTTAAGGGCAAATCCCATAAAATCTTTGTGTACAGGGTGAAATTATGATATTGGAATGCATTCCCGATTCAAGGGATATCGAAACCTGGGTGAAACTGTCGGAAACGTACGGACTCCGTTTTGAGTATAACGAGTTCTTCCGTCCGGCCGTACTTGAGGACCCCGCCGCGATCGACGGGCTGATCCGGCTGTATAAAGGTCTCGGGCGCGACACGTCCGATGACACGGTGCACGGCGCATTTTTCGACATCACGGTCGCAAGCAGCGACCCTCTGATCCGGAACGCTTCCGATTACCGCGTGAAGCAAAGCATTGAGATCGCGGAGCGGCTCGGTGCGCGCGGCGTCGTATTTCACACGAATTACCTTTCGGATTTCCGGTCTTCCTCCTACCGCGAAGGATGGGCGGAATCCAACACACGGTACTGGGGCGATATCTGTGCCGCGCACGGATCGGTGTGTATCTTCCTCGAGAATATGTTTGATGAATCTCCGGAACTGCTCGGGAAGGTCGCTTCAAACCTGAAGGACGTTCCGAATTTCGGCGTGTGTCTGGACATCGCGCATGCGTTTCTTTCGGACGTTCCGGTTGCGGACTGGACGGAGACGCTTGCGGATCACGTGAGGCACATCCATATCAACGATAACGACGGGCGCGAGGACCTGCATCTCGCGGTCGGAAGCGGCAGCATCGACTGGTCCGTTTTGAAGGATGAGCGGCTGTTCCGGAAGGATCCGTCCGTTTTGATCGAAGTATCCGGAAAGGACCGGCTGGAGTCTTCCCTTAAGTTTTTGAAGAAGTCCGGCTTTCTCCGTTAATCATGTTTTCGTCGGTGACGAAAGGAGTCCGGGATAACCTTTATTCACGTTCCCTTCGGTGGCAACAGATGTCATCGTTCCGAAATAAAACACTTCATCAGGAGGTTTCCATGAAGAAAAAAGCATTCCTCTTCGGAGGTATCGGCGCTGCAGTAGTTGTAATCGCCGTAATTCTGATTTTCTTACTGACTAAGGAAAAGGGCTACCGCTCCATCCTTGTCATTGAGATCAACGGAAATGTAAGTGTGACCAGAGACGGTCAGACAATTGAAGCATATCCGCAGATGAAACTTCGTTCCGGTGACGGAATGACCGTTCCGGCCGGCGGCTATGCGCGTCTGAAGCTGGATGATGACAAATACGTCTTCCTGGAGGAGAACACGGTTATCTCTCTCGAGGCGGCAGGCACCGCAGCCAAGAGCAGGACCATCGTTTACGTGGATCAGGGCACGATGCTGACCGAGATTCAAAAGAAGCTGTCTTCGGACTCTTCCTACGACATCGTTACGCCGAATACGACAATGGCGATCCGCGGAACGATTACGCTGACCTCCGTAAAGCAGGGTTATGCAAATCCCGAACAGCAGATCACGGAATACACGGCTGATATGGCAACGTCGGATTCCGCAAGCCCCAACGACGTGCTGTGCTGGATTACCGACAACTATGTCATCGAAGGACAGACCACTCTTACCGTATATAATGTGGACGGTGCCGACATCGTATATCTGAACCGCGTGCTCCGCTCCGGAAACGGTGTACACGTAATCACTCCGGTAACCTTGACCGCCGGCAATTCCTACGTGCGCAAGTTCCAGGTATCGAAGGTGCAGGTATTCTGGGGCAAACGCGACAAGCGTCCGGATACCGGTACGGGTAAGGTTCGCGAACGGACAACCGATACCTCGAAGGGAATCTTCCCGATCGCGGGCAGCTATGCAGTCTTCCTGTTCCCGAACGATCTGGATCCGAATACGGTAAAAGGTACAGAGGGTCCGATGAATCAGACCTACACACTGGCAGTTATAGAATTCCGGAATTCAGGCGGTAAGAAGGATCCGAATACTCCTGACAATCCGGACGGTCCCGATGATCCGAACGGCCCCGACGATCCGGACGGTCCCGATGATCCGAACGGCCCCGACGATCCGGACGGTCCCGACGATCCGGACGGTCCCGATGACCCGGACGGCCCCGATGACCCGGACGGCCCCGACAATCCGAACGGAAACGATGATCCGAACGGTCAGGGAAATAATAACCAGGGCAACAACAACCAGGGAAATAATAATCAGAACAATAAACCGGTCAATAATAATCAGAGCGGAAATACCCAGCAGGGCAATAATAACCAGTCTTCCGGCGACACCGGAAACAACAATACCGGCACACAAACCGGCGATAACAACGGTTCCGAAGGCCAGACCGGGGACAACAGCGGTACGCAGACGGGTGATAGCACCGGCACGCAGACCGGTGAAAATAACGGTTCCGAAGGTCAGACCGGAGACAACAACGGTACGCAGACGGGTGATAACGGCGGTTCCGAAAACACCGAGGGCGGAAACGAAGGGGTTACTCCGATCAATACCGGAGAAAACGGCAAGACCGATCAGCCGATTATTATTACTCCTACCGGTGACGACACCGGCGATGATACCGGCGATGACGATCCGGTTACTTACACCATCACATTCCACTATCTGACCCCGGATCCATCCGAGGATGTTACGGATACCGGTTCCTATGAGGCCGGCGAAGGCGTACCGGAATTTGCCTCCCTGAATGACACCGATACGCACTATTTCGACTGCTGGCTCAACGCAAACGGGAAACCTGTTGAGAGTATCTCCGAAGACGAAACCGGCGATATCGATCTGTACGCACAGTGGACGCCCAGAACATACAACGTTTTCTTCTACAATGACGAGGAAGAAATCGATTCTCACGAGTATACTTACGGTATCGGTTTGGATTCCGTTTATTTCCCGACCTATGATAAACTCGGTTTTCGGGAAGATGATCCCTACATCGTCTTTAACGGTTGGAAAGACAGCCGCGGTAATATCTATAAGAGTATCAGCGGATCCATGACCGGTGACATTTCTCTCTATGCCGATATAACGGCACGGACATACTCGATTACCTATATTGTCAACGGTCAGCCCCGTACTTTCGATGATAAATACATGAGCTATGTTGCCGGAGTAGGCAAAGATTACGATGACTTCCCGCCGTTAGACAACACGGATTTTGAAGAATTCCTCGGTTGGGCTTTTTCCGCAACCGCCGACGTAAGAGATCGTATTCACTCTGAAATAGTCGGAGATGTGGAATTATACCCCGTATGGACACCCAAGAAATTTACCATTAACTACTATTCCGGCGGCAGACAACTGCCTTCGGAGACATACACCTTCGGAGAAGACTACGATCTGAAAGAGGGTTATACCTGGTATACTCCCGGCGATTATGAAAATGTAGTCACTTCCCTGAACTCCAAGGACTTCGGCGATAAGACATTCTACGCACAAACTTCCGCGAATGAAGTAACCATCGTATTCGGAAACGTCAGCACTGCCACCGTACCGTTAGGTTCTTCCACCGCGGTTCCCGATCCCGGGGAAGGCAAAAAGTGGGTAGGAACCAACGGAACAACAGGGGAATACGATTATTATGATCTCGTAGACAGCACGGGCATGGCGGAACTGGCGGCATGCAATTCCGATATGTTCTTCACGGCAGTTCAGAAGTAATCCGGATTACAGCACCGGTATATTGACAAAAAATACCGTTTGCAATATTATTACTGCCATATAACTTATTAAAAAGAAAGAAGGTTTTTCCATTGAAAATCCGAACCAGATTTGCCCCCAGCCCGACCGGACGCATGCATGTCGGAAACCTGAGAACGGCTCTTTATGAGTTTCTGACCGCAAAGCATGAAGGCGGCGACTTTATACTCCGGATTGAGGATACGGATCAGCAGCGCTACGTAGAGGGCGCCGTGGATATCATTTACCGTACTCTCGCCGAGACCGGACTTGTTCATGACGAAGGTCCCGACAAGGACAAGGGCTTCGGTCCCTATGTTCAGAGCGAGCGTCTCAAGACCGGCATTTACATGAAATACGCAAAGGAACTCATCGAAAAGGGCGAGGCTTACTACTGCTTCTGCACGAAGGAAAGACTTGAGAATCTTCCGGGTGTGAAGGACTCGCAGGGTAATGAGATCAGCAAATACGACAAGCACTGTCTCTCTCTTTCCAAAGAGGAGATTGAGGCCAATCTTGCTGCGGGAATGCCCTACGTAATCCGTCAGAACATTCCGACCACCGGAACCACGACCTTTACCGACGCACTGTACGGTGAGATCACGGTTAAGAACGAAGAGCTCGACGACATGGTTCTTATTAAGAGCGACGGCTTCCCGACCTACAACTTCGCGAACGTTATCGATGACCACCTGATGCAGATCACGCATGTTGTACGAGGCAACGAGTACATTTCCTCGACTCCGAAGTATACCCGTCTCTACCACGCCTTCGGCTGGGAGGAGCCCATCTACATCCACTGTCCTCTGATCACCGATGAGAACCACCAGAAGCTCAGCAAGCGCTGCGGTCACTCTTCCTTCGAGGATCTTTTGGAGCAGGGATTTGTTCCCGAGGCGATTGTCAACTTCATCGCCCTTCTCGGATGGAGCCCCGTCGGCAACGAGGAGATCTTCTCCCTTCAGGAGCTGATCGAGCAGTTCGATTACAATCACATCAGCAAGTCTCCCGCCGTATTCGATATGACGAAGCTTCGCTGGATGAACGGCGAGTACATCAAGAAGATGGACGACGAGCGCTATTTCGAGTATGCTCTTCCGTACATCAAAGAGGTTGTTAAGAAGGATTACGATCTTAAGAAGATTGCAGGTCTCGTGAAGACCCGTATCGAGACATTCACCGACATTGCCGAGAAGATCGACTTCTTCGACGAGCTTCCCGAGTATGATGTTGAGATGTACACCCACAAGAAAATGAAGACCAACTCCGAGATTTCCCTCGCGGTACTGAAGGACATGCTGCCCCGCTTCGAGGCGCTTGCGGATTATTCGATTGCCGGAATCGAGAAGGTATGCATGGACTACGTTGCCGAGAAAGAGATTAAAAACGGCGTATGCCTGTGGCCTCTTCGTACGGCTGTGTCCGGTAAGCAGATGACGCCCGGCGGTGCCTACGAGATCATGGAAATCTTAGGCAAAGAGGAAAGCCTTAACCGTATCCGGAAAGGAATCGAAAAGCTTTCCGCAGCACTGCAGTAACAAACAGCCGCTAACCCTGCGGCGCAAAGGAGTACTTATTGAACAGCAATCCCGCCCAGGCGGAGGCAATCCGCCACGGGGAGGGACCGATGCTTGTTCTTGCCGGCCCCGGTTCGGGTAAGACTTACGTCATTACCCGCCGGGTGCGGTATCTGATCGAACAACTGAATGTCCGCCCCGATAATATTCTTGTTATCACATTTTCCAAAGCCGCTGCGGACGAGATGCGGCAGCGGTTTCTTGATTCTCCCGGGACTTCTTATCCCGGAGTCACATTCGGCACTTTTCACGCCTGCTTTTTTCACATACTGCAAATCGCATACCGGATCGATTCTTCGCACATTCTACGCGAGGAACAGGCACGGAACATCCTGCGGGAAATTCTGACCGATCTCCGTCCCGAGCTGGCGGACGAGCCCGAAATGATTGCGGGTATCCGCGAAGAAATCCAGAAATACAAAGGTTCCCTCCTTCCGGGCACCGATCCTTCCGATCATTCTTACGAGCCGCTTTCGTGCCGGCGCGATATCTTCTATCCGGTCTTAGACCGTTATCTTTCCGTCACACGGAATCGAAATCTTGTCGACTTCGAAGACATGCTTTCCCTCACTTACGAATTGTTTCAAAAGCATCCCGATCATCTTGCTTTCTGGCAGGAACGGTACCGCTATATCCTTGTGGACGAATTCCAGGACATCAATCCGCTTCAATATGCGACGGTCCGCCTTCTTGCCGGGGATAATGCGAACCTTTTCGCCGTAGGCGATGACGACCAGTCCATTTACGGCTTTCGCGGAAGCGCGCCCGGGATCATGCTCCGGTTTCCGAAGGATTATCCGGATGCGAAGACGGTTACGCTGTCCGTGAACTACCGATGCGGTGAGGAGATCTTGCAGGCCGCCTCGTCCCTGATCGCATTTAACCGCGAACGCTTTGCGAAACATCTCCGATCCGACCGGGGGCCTACGGTTCCGGTCCGCTTCGAATGCCATGATGACACGTCCGCGCAATATAACGCGGTAACCGCCCATATCGCGGAGCTCCTCCGAAAAGGTGTGTCCCCCGAAGAGATTGCCGTTTTGTTCCGCACCAATCTTGATATGCGGATGCTGCTCAGGTGTCTTGAAAAGAAAGGAATTCCGTTCCGGTGCCATACTCTCCCGTCTTCGCTTTATTCGAATCCGTACGTAAGTCCGGTTATTTCGTATCTTAGGCTTGCTGCCGGGGTAAATGCCAGGAGCGACTGGCTTGCGGTCATGAACCGCCCGTTCCGTTACGTCCCGCGGTCTGCTTTTCCGTCCAAAAACGTAAACCTTTCCGAAGTGTATACGCTTCTTCACAAAGACGGCCGCGACTACGTCCGGGAGCGTCTTATGAAGCTCGAATCCGATCTGAAAAGGATCGGGGCGATGAACCCGTATGCGGCAATTCACTATATCCGGCACATCATCGGATACAACCGTTTTCTAACGGATACGCTCCCCGATCCGGGCGGCGCGATGGATCTTTTGGATGAAATGACGGAATCCGCGAAAGACTTCCGTACGATCACGGAATTTCTCTCTTATGCGGAAGAGGAGCACGAACGGATCCGCAAAAATGCGGCACGGTTTTCCGAGGAACGTACCGATGCCGTAACGGTTCAGACGTTTCACCGCTCAAAGGGGCTTGAGTACCGCCACGTGATACTGTGCGACTGTAACGAGCTCGTGACACCGCATAAAAAAGCGCTCCTCCCCGAACAGATCGCGGAGGAACGCCGTCTTTTCTATGTTGCCATGACAAGGGCTTCCGTTTCGCTTACGTTATGCTATGCAAAGAAACGCCTCAGTCATGAAATGATGCCGTCAAGATTTCTCGGAGAGATCCGGCTGCCTGCCGATGCTCTCCTGCCGGGTGCGCGCGTATTTCACGAGCGCTTCGGATCGGGAACCGTCCTCTCCGCAGGGGAGAAGGAAGTCCGCGTCCGATTTGACGGAAGTATTCTTTCGAAAACTCTGCCCCTTCCCTTAAGCAGGGACAACGGAACACTGATTTCGGAGCAGTATGCTACTCCTCGTCCGTAACGCCTTCGTCAAGGTCTTCGTAATCGTTCTCGTCCATGTACTCGTAGAACGCCTCGGAAACCTCTTCAAACTCTTCATCGTCTTCGATGTTGTCGAGCTTCGGGCTGGACTCGTCCTCGGTCTCGCTGAAGCGGTACAGATAAACCTGCCCCTCTTCATTGTTCTGCGGAGCAAGCGCAATGTACTCTCCGTCTCTTGCGGGGAAGATCGCGATCACGTCGCATTCCACTTCCTCGTCATTGTCCAAATACAAAGTCACGGTATCATGATCAAGATTCTCTGAATAATCTGCCATTTTCATTCTCCTTTTAATGTTGTATGCCGAAGGAAACCCGGCCTCCCGTTCCGGCCGGACGCATCCTTTAGCCTATTGTATCAATTCCAGCCGGTTTTGACAACACCGGCTATCGGTTTTATTCATTGTCCTTCTGAGTCTCCGGTTCGGTCCGCTTCTTCCTTCTTCGAAGAAGGATCACGGTGATTCCGCCTGCTAATAGGAATGCGGCGCCTATGATGCCTGCAAACACCCGCAGAACATAGCCTTTCTCATCCGGCGAATGCGTATCCTTTTCCTTCTGTTCGGGAGACGGTTCGGGAGAAACGGTTTCCGGCTGCTCCGCCCCGGTCGGAGTCGGCTCCGCGGTCGGCACGGGTGTCGGTGTCAAGGCCGGCGTCGGTTCGGGGAGCTTACGGAATGTGACCGAAATCACGGCGTCCGCGCCGTCTATCTGAAAAATGCAGTCCGCCGCGCGTACCGCATTCTCATCCGCGGTTACGCTAAATAATTCATAACCTTCCTCCGGAGTCACCGAAACAAAGACCGCCACCTTTCCGAAGAACCTGTTTTCTTCATACTTCTGAAACGCAGCGTTCCGATCCGGCAGTCTCAGATTGGCTGTCTGCCCGTCGGCACTGATTCCGGTCAGCCAGTAGTATTCGTAATTGTAAGACGTGTACGGCAATTCCGGCTGCATGAACAGTTCGGCCGTTCCGCCCTGTCCTGCCTCCACCGTAACGGTATGATACTGCGGCTTCTCCTTAAGGACCAAAGTGACCGGGTGTCCCCACTCTCCCAGCTGTTCCGCCGGGATTGTATAACGCTCGCCGAGACTGTATGTCGGAAGAACGCTCATCAGACAATAACCGTCAGACGTATCGTAAGCCGCATCCGGATTCCCGTCCTTATCAAAATCGTAGAATCCGGGACGGTCCGCCGTATTAAACGCTTTCAGGAACTCCGAAAACGAAACATTTTCACCGTTTATGTTTTCACAAAAGTTATCAATCGTATGATCCAGATTCAGTTCATATGCCCCGTATCCATCCGAAAAATGAAGCACGATACGGTTATACCGGAGTCCGGAGTTCTCGCCCTTAACGGCATAGTCTTCCGTGATGCTTCGATAAGGCAGCGCACTGATGCCCCGGGCGCTTCCCATACCGCCGATGGATATATCGTAGGTCCCGTCTCCGTCCAGATCTTTGTATCCGCAGTCATACGACTCTGTCCCGCTCGCCCTGCAGTATGCGTCCCAAATCTCGGGTTCAACAAAGACATCCTGTCCGACATCAATAATACCGGTCTCCTGAGGTGCCGTCACCACCTTGATCGTCACGTCATGCGCAGGCATAACAAAGCTTCTGAGGAATCGTCTGAAATAATAATCTTCGTACATCGGGACATCCGACGTCTGAAACTGCTTCACATACTTTCCTTTCGGTATTTCACACTCTATCGAAAGTAACGTCCCGGGTGCGGCCTTGACATGGTATTCCTTTTTCGAAGCTGCGTCCCAATCATTACCCGTGTATGCCTTGCCGCCGATCACGGTGATCGTATATTCCTTCTTCACATTTTCCGTGACCGGTTTAAAAGTAACGGTTGCAAACCAGTCGTCGTCCGTTCCGGTGATCGTAACTTCCTTACGAAGACTGTTCCCGGGCAAAGGGACAATATACTCCTTCGGTATACCGTACTCGGTAATCCATCTGGTGACAGACGCGACATCATAGGTGCCGTCCCGGTCGATATCGAACTTCAGCATGGAACCGGAAGAATCACTGTCAAGGTCTCCCTCCGTATACCCCTCATAATAAGAGCGAAGCAGCGAGCCGACATATACCGGATCCCCGTGTTCCCAGTACCCCTTTGTACCGAAATCAACGGTAAACGCAATCTTCCCGTTCTCTTCCTCTTCCGCTGCGCGCGATGGGCTTACGGCCTGCGGCAGAATCAACCCGGCAAGAAGGAGCAGTCCGATCACTCTCTTCATCCAAATCGATTTCATCATCTCACCCCGTTTATCAATCGTGTGCGGGTAACCGTCCCCGTTCCGTTCATGTTACCATAAAGCGGACGGAAACGCAATGACGCCTGCTTCCGTTACGGAAAATACAATCACAATTGTTGAAATAAACCGCAAAAGAAAGTAGAATAGAATCGGCTTATCGTATGCGTAATTCCGCTTCCGAAGCCCCGAGACCGAATGAAAGAAAGGAGACGCCATGGCACAGGTTCTTTTCGACGACCTGGACACCGTTCCGGTACGTTGTTCCGTTCGTGATTTCGTGGAGTTTCTCCTTCGAAACGGCGATATCGACAGCCGATCCGCGCGCAAAGATCCCGATACGATGAGGGAAGGCGCCGAAATGCACCGCCGCATCCAAAAGGAGCAGGGCGGTTCTTATGCTGCCGAAGTTCCGTTAAGCCATACGTGTCTCGTTACTTACGGAAGGTTCACATTTTCCCTGACCGTGGAAGGAAGGGCCGACGGAATACTGTCGGCGTCCGAAGGGGATTACGGAGTGCCTGCGTTAGAAGCGGTCACGTTGGTTACCGAAGACCAAACCGCACTTCCGTTCCGCAGGGACACGATTGTCATCGACGAGATCAAAACGATGCTCCGCGACGTCGGAAAGCTTACTGCTCCGGTGCCTGAGCACCTTGCACAGGCCAAATGCTACGCGTACTTTTACTGCATGAAAGAGGAACTGCCGGAGATTGCCGTGCGTATGACCTACGTGACGCTCGGAAATTCGCGCAGAAACTATTTTATCGGAGTCTATACAAAGGATGAACTGTCGGAGTGGTATTATGCGCTCTGCCGCGAATATGCGCGTTTTGAGGAGTGGCGTCTTGAGCACCTCAACGCGCGGAACGCCTCGATCCGCTCGCTGACGTTCCCGTTTGAATACCGTCCCGGTCAGGACACGCTCGTAAAGAACGTGTACCGCACGATCCTTCGGGAACGGAAGCTGTTTTTAGAGGCGCCGACCGGCGTCGGAAAAACGATCTCCACCGTATTTCCTGCCGTCAAATCCATGGGGGAAGGACTGACCGAGAAAATCTTCTATCTGACCGCGAAGACGATTACGAGAACCGTCGCGGAGGAAACGTTCACGCTGCTTACGGAACGCGGTCTTGTGTTTCTTCCGATCACCATTACGGCCAAAGAGAAGATGTGCGTTCTTCCGAAACCCGAGTGCAATCCTGAGAACTGCCCGCGCGCCAAAGGACATTTCGACAGGATTAACGAAGCTTTGTATGCTATGCTTTCTACTCTTGTAGAAAGAAATGCTTCCATATCACTTGCTGAGGGCGATTCCGTGCCGGATGAGGACGAGGAAAGCACCGCCCTTCGAAAGGGCCTTCTCTTCTCGCGGGACATGATCCTTGAATATGCCGAGCGCTATCAGGTGTGTCCTTACGAGATGAGCCTCGATCTTGCGCTTTTTGCGGATGCGGTTATCTGCGACTATAACTATGCATTTGACCCGGAGGTATATTTCCGCCGATTCTTCGGCGGTGAAGTCCGCCGCAACTATACGATGCTGATTGACGAGGCGCACAACCTTGTGGAACGCGCGAGGGAGATGTATTCCGCTTCGCTGATAAAGGAAGACTTCCTTACGGCCAAAGCGGAAATGTCCTTCTACCCTCCCGCCGTCAAGGCGCTCAATGCGTGCAACCGCGCGCTTCTTACGATCAAGCAGACACATGAGCGCTTCTCCGTTTTGGAACTTCCGGACACCGTTCCGATGAATCTGATGCGCTTCTGCTCCGCAATTGACGAATTGGTTTCCGAACGGCCGGCGAGCGTCCCCGAATTCACAACCGATCTGTATTTTACGGCGCGGCATTTTCTGGCCATGTTTGAACAGGCGGATGACCATTATCAGTGTTATTGTGATTATCTGGACGACAACCGGTTCCTGCTGCGGCTGCAGTGTATGGATCCGTCCAGACCGCTTGACGAACGGCTTTCCTTATGCCGCAGTTCGGTTCTTTTCTCCGCGACACTGCTGCCGATCCGGTATTATAAGGACCAGCTTTCGGGCGGTCCCGAAGACTACGCCGTCTATGCGGAATCGCCGTTCGACCCCGATAACCGTCTCGTTCTGATCGCGGACGACGTGAGCACCCGCTATAAAAGAAGAACCGCGGACGAATTCCAAAAGATTGCCGATTATATTTCGGATTTCTGCGCTGCCAAGCCCGGAAACTATATGGCGTTCTTCCCTTCCTACCGATATCTGACGGAGATTGCGGTGCTTCTTGAAGGGCGGCAGGACATCCGCCTTCTGATCCAGCAGAATGCGATGACCGAGCCGGAGCGCGAAGAGTTTCTGTCCGCATTTGCCGAAGATAACGAAGGAACGCTTCTCGGGCTGTGTGTGCTCGGAGGCATCTTCTCCGAAGGCATCGACCTGACCGCCGACCGGCTGATCGGCGCGATCATTGTCGGTCCCGGACTTCCGATGGTATGCAACGAACGGGAACTGTTCCGCGTTTACTACGCGGACCGGTGCGACGCCGGCTTCGAGTACGCTTACCAGTATCCGGGCATGAACAAGGTGCTTCAGGCCGCCGGCCGCGTAATCCGGACGACCGAGGACGTCGGCGCGATCCTGCTGCTCGATGACCGGTTCCTGCAGTCCTCTTACCAGAGCCTGTTCCCGCGCGAATGGGGCAACTCCCGCCGCGTTACGAGGGAAGACATGCCCGATGTTCTGGCACGGTTCTGGGAATCTCATTAAAGCGGAAGCGGTCGCGTGCCCGAGCGCGCATCTATTACAATCAGTCATTTTCCGATAAATAACCAGTTCCGCAAGACGCTGTAACGGCAAATACGATGTATAATTTGAGTATAAACTCTGTTATACAAGGAGCTTTCCCATGGACAGCAAAATGTTTGCCTTACGCCTTGCAGAGCTTCGGCTGAATAAAGGCGTCTCGGCACGAGAAATGAGCCTCTCTCTCGGTCAGAGTCCCGGCTACATCAATAATATTGAAAACTCGGTCAGCCTGCCTTCGATGTCTTCGTTCTTCGAGATATGCGATTACCTGCAGGTATCACCGGAAGAATTCTTTTCGACTGACGACCATGCGCCGGATAAGACGAAGGAACTGCTGATTGCAGCGAGACATTTACGACGGGAAAGTTTAGAACACCTGATTGCTTTAGTAAAGATCATGTCATAGAAAACGAGTCGGATCGAATTTCTTCGCCCGACTCGTATTTATTTGCGGAAATACACTTCCGAAACTTTAATGTATTTTTAATCTTTGCTCAAATTCTCCTTCATCTTGACATGTTATTCTCAAAATGTCCCGAGGGACAGAGAAATACAACTCAAAAAGGAGAAATAACCATGCGTAAACTTTACAAATCCAGAAGCGACAGAAAAATCTTCGGAGTATGCGGAGGCATCGCCGAGTACCTTGGAATCGATTCCTTTATCGTTCGTCTCGCTGCCGTGCTGCTTGTGGCATTTGCCGGAATGAGCGTTTGGATCTATATTATCGCAGCACTGCTGATGAGCCCCGAGCCGAGCTACTTCGACTGATAACCGGTCCGATTGCCGGCTACCCCTCAGCCGGCTTCGAAGACGGGTCCGCTCCTACATGGGCATGTGAAGCTTGCCCTCCCCGCAGCGTACTTTCAGGTGACGCACCATGCCGACCACCTCGCCGTCATTGTGGACGTATTGTTTCCGGTCCGTAATGAGTTCGAGTTCGGTACAGTCAAAGGTCACCACATTCTTTAATTTCAGGTGTGTGCCGCGCATGAGCCGCGGCAGAACGAACAGCACCTTGAGCGGACTGATGTTGTAGGCAAATGTAACCGTGATCTTTCCGTCACACGGATCGGCCTTCGGTGCCATTTTAAGCCCGCCGCCTTCGTACGGATGATTCATCATGCAGACAAATATCACGTCGCTGTAGGAACGGGACATTCCCCCGTCCGCGATCAGCGTCATGTTGAACCTCGGATTGACAAATACCTGCTTGATCGCAACCAGGAAATATGCCAGCTTTCCGAGACCGAAGCGGTTCAGTCTCTTCTTCAGCTTCGATTCGTTTACTTCCACGCACACTTTGGCGTCGTAACCGATGCCCGAACTGCCGGCAAAGCACGTCTTTCCGCCCGGGATCAGGTCCATCTCGCCGTAGTCGAAGTCTTTATGACCTTTTGCACTGAGGAGCTTCCCAAGCGCCTTATTTAAGTCGCTCGGAATTCCGAGTCCTCTTGCGAGATCGTTTCCGGAACCGGCAGGCAGATACGCCACCCTAAGGTCATCGCGGGGCTTGATCCCGTTGATTGCCTCGTATGCCGTTCCGTCACCGCCCGCAACCCAGATCGTCTGCGGTCCGGGCTCTGAACAGATCTGCTCACACAGAAGCTTCGTCTCGCCGGGTTCCTTTACCGGATAGATCCGGTACGTTTTCCCATGCGCTTTGAGCGCTTTTTCAATCACGTCGGAAGCTTTGGCCTTGCGTCCCACTCTCGCTCCCGCGTTCACAATCACATGTATCATACTGCCACCCCCGAATACTCACGCTGCCCGGGCCCAACCGGACAATTGCTTACGAACTGCGGCCGAGCCGGAGTTTTTTTATTGTCCGCTCCGCTGTTCACGCTGCAGCCGATTCTTTTCTTTCCGCCCGCCGTCCGCAATGCGTCAGTTCTCTTCTTAACGCATACTGCGGTCAGTTCTTTTCTTTCCGCTCCGCCGTGTTCTGCTCTTTTGCGATATACATCGGCCTGTGTTTGATCTCGAGATACATCTTCGAAAAATACTGCCCCAATATTCCGATCATCAGAAGCTGCACGCCTCCGAGGAACAGGATCACCGTTATCAATGTCGGGAAGCCCGGTACCGGATCTCCCCAGATCAATGTCTTTAGCACAAACCAGACCGCCATCAAAACGGAAACCGCGCAGCACAGAGCCCCGAGGATCGAGGCGATTGCCAAAGGCATCGTGGAAAATGCGACGATTCCGTTCATCGAATACTTCACAAGTCCCCAGAACGTCCATTTGGACGATCCCGCGGAACGCTCCACATTGTGGTAAGGGATCCAGAGTGTCCGGAATCCGACCCATGTAAAGATACCCTTTGTAAAACGGTTAACCTCGGGCATCGAGAGCACCGCGTCTGCCATTTGCCGCGTCATCATGCGGTAATCGGTTGCCCCCTCCGGGATATCCACACCGGAGATTTTCTGATTGATCCGGTAGAACCGTCTCGAGAACCAGGAACGGACCCTCTTCTCACCTTTACGGTCGACTCTTCGCATCGCAACGCTGTCGTACGACCCCAGTAAAATTCCGTCAAGCATCTGCGGCAGGAATTCCGGCGGATGCTGCAGATCGGCATCCATCAATACGACGTAATCACCGGTTGCATGCTGAAGCCCGGCATAAATCGCCGCTTCCTTCCCGAAATTGCGGGAAAATGACACATATTTTATCCGTTCATCCGATTCCGCGAGACTCCGGATGATCGAAAGCGTGGCGTCCCCGGAACCGTCGTCGATAAACAACAGCTCGCATGACACGCGGTCCGAAATCACCTCCGCGGTTTTACGGATTTCTTCATAAAAAGCGGTAAGGACCGCCTCTTCGTTATAGCACGGAACTACAATGGAAAGGATCTTCTCACCCATGTGATTCCTCCGAATTCGCTTGTTTTCTTCATCTTATCGAAAAAGCACTTTAATGTCAAGAAAATAGGGGGCTTCCGACGAAGCCCCCTGCCGTATCAAAGCACGATTCCGAGCACAAAAAGCGCTGCCGCGCAGGCCGGTATCACAACACAGAATCCGTACTTCGTAAAGCGTCCGAAACTGTAATGTACGCCGGTCGTTTTGAGGATTGACATCCACATGATTCCCGCCAGTGCCCCGAGAGGCGTCAGGTACGCTCCGAGGTTCGATCCGATGATCGAGGCAAATACCGGTCCGAGGCTTCCGCCCTCCGGGATCAGCGTGGAGAACAGCACGCTCATCGGAATATTATTGATGAGGTTGGCCGCGATAACCGATGAAATACCGTAAACCGCGATGGAATTGCCGGACGTCATTTTGGATGAGATCAGTTCCGAGATGCCCGAACGGTTCAGCGCAAGCACAAGCGCGAACATGGAAAGAACGAACGGAACAAGCGGCCACGGAAGTCTTGCGATGCTTCGTCCGATCATCTTCGGACGCCATCCGCCGATCTTCGCTGCAATCAGCGTCGTAATGATCAGGCACGATGCCGCCCCGAGAGCGATCAGCCACATCGGCATGTTCACGTACGAAGAAAGAACCAGTAAGACGGTGCAGACGCCGAGGTGGGTTCCGCCGAGAATGACAGCGGTTTTGTTCTTCAGACTTGCTTGTTCTACACTTGTAGAAACATCATTTCTTAACATTTTCCGGAATAAGAATCGAAGGATGAACCAGACTGTCACGCCTGCTGCCAGAGTCGGTGCAATCATGATCTTCGCGTACGGAAGGAACCCGATCCCGGCACTTGTCGCAAGATAGATATTGGTCGGATTGCCGATGATAAATACCATGCTGAACGTATTGGCCGCGACAAATTCGGTCACGAGATACGGGATCGGATCGATCTTGGCGGATTTGGCGAAATAACAGATGAACGGCGTGAACGTTAAAACGACGATGTCATTGGACGTAAACACGGTCAGGAAGGAAACGGTCAGATACAGGTAAAGCAGCAGCTTCTTCTGGCTTCCGCCCGCACGCCTCAACGTGACGCCCGCAAGGAACCGGAACATGCCCGCCTCATCGAGATAAACGGACAGGAACGTCATCGAGAAGAACAGCAGCAGGATCTTGATCGGGTTAACGGACGTATCCGCGGTCAGTCCGGCCAAATACTCGCGCACCGGCAGCTGCCCCGTAATAAGCAGCACCAGGCACCCCAGCAGCGCAATCGCCGGATAGGTATCGTAACCTACCCCGCGGTATTTGATCTGGGGTTTCCAAAGGATGAACACGATCATGCACAGGCATGTCAGTCCGCAGATTATCCCTGTTGCTATCATAATCTTACTCCGTGTAAAAAGGCTGTCACCGCAAGGGGAAACAGCCTTTTTGTGTGATTCCGTGAGCCTTACGAAGGCTCCTTATATCTATCGTATTATATTCTACTGCTCTTCTTTAACGACCTGTACTTCCTCAACGGGCTCAAGCTCGGGGATCTTATTGCCGGGCTCCTCATCGTCTTCCTTCGCGTTCTTCAGAAGAAGGTTCGTGATGATGCCGAGGATCAGTGCACAGGCTACTTCCGTGATCGTAACTTTGCCGAAGGAAACAGAGAGTCCGCCGACACCCGCGATCAGGATAACCGATACAACGAAGAGGTTCTTATTCTTATTCAGGTCAACCTTCTGAATCATCTTCAAACCGGATACTGCGATGAATCCGTACAGAGCCATGCAGACACCGCCCATTACGCAGCTCGGGATCGAGTTAACGAATACGATGAAGGGAGTCAGGAAGGAAATGATGATCGCACCGATTGCAGCCGCAATGATGGAAACAACCGAAGCGTTCTTCGTAATGGCAACACATCCGATGGACTCACCGTATGTGGTGTTCGGGCAGCCGCCGAATACCGCGCCGACCATGGAGCCGACACCGTCGCCGAGAAGCGTTCTGTGGAGGCCGGGATCCTTCAGAAGATCTCTCTCAATGATGGAGGAGATGTTCATATGGTCCGCAATATGCTCGGCAAATACAACGAATGCTACCGGCATGTAAGCCACCAGAACCGTCATGAAATATGCGAAATCCATGGATTCAAATGCGCCCTTCGCGGAAAGGAATGTGAAATCGGGATCCGCAAAGATCGTCTTGATCGTAAACTGTTTGTCAGGACCTATAAGGCCTTCAACGATGCCGTCGAGGTCAACAAGCTTTAATTCATCGAGTCCGAAGAAATATCCGTTCCAGGTAAGGATCAGAGCAAAAACGTAACCGGCAAGGATACCGAAGATGAACGGGATCAGCTTTCCGATCTTCTTTCCGTATACCGAAGAAAGCATCGTTACGATCAAGGTAACGAGTCCGCAGAGAAGTGCGTATTTCGGCTCGGGACCGGAAGTAAGATCACCGACCGCATTTCCTGCAAGGGAAAGTCCGATAATGGCAACCGTCGGTCCGATAACGACTGCGGGCATCAGCTTGGAAACCCAGTCGGAACCGCAGAACTTAACGATAACCGCGATTACAACGTAAACCAAACCGGCGATCACGGCACCGAAAATCAATCCCATGTAGCCGAGTGCCATAGTAGCAGCTCCGGAAAATGCGGAAGCCATCGACCCCAAAAATGCGAAGGACGAACCGAGGAATACCGGGCTCTTTCTCTTCGTGCACAACAGATAAATCAGTGTGCCGACACCTGCTCCGAAAAGTGCTGCGGCAGGGCTCATCCGCTCCGTAAACTCCCACGCGATCTTGCCGTCTGCGATTGCCTGGTCAACACCGCCGTTAATGATAACCGGTACAACCAGAGTCGCCGTCATGATGGCAAGCAGCTGCTGCAGTGCGAAGACAACCAGCTGCCCGAATTTGGGCTTGTCTTCAACCTGATAAATAAGTTTCATACCTACCTCCTCGAATGAATATGATGTTGTTCGGCAGGGCAAAAAAAAATCCGAAAACCGCATCCGCGATAAGGATTTCCCCTTATTTTCGATAATATCACTCGCCTTTTCATTTGTAAATACGTGCGGGCCAAAAAAATCAAAAAATCTACCATATATTGTGTTATTCTATTGTTGTAGTACAACAGGATGTGGTTTCAAGTAAAGCGGGTTGACATTTTCCGCATGAAATTCATTGCCATTTACCTGCAAAAAATCTATAATGGAGTGAGTGATTCCGACCCGCGGGCCGGTGTAGTATTTATGAAGGAATTCTTTCAGCGAAGGGGGGCTGCCGATGGACGACCGTGAACTGCTTCAACTGTTGCGGGACGATCCCGAAACGGGTACGGAAGCGTTGATCCGTACCTACGGGAAGGCCGTCCATAAGATCTGTTCTTCCGTTCTTTCCGGGAGGGGGAGGGAAATAACGGAAGAAGCAGCGGCAGATACTTTTGTCAGGCTTTGGCGTTATCGGGACAAGATTCGCCCGGATGAAACCCATCCGCTGAAAAGTTATGTCTATACCGTAGCCCGTAACACGGCAAGAGACCGGCTTCGAAAAGAACCGGACGTCCTTTCGTTGGAGCAGGCGTGTGAAGACGGTTTTGAACCGGAATCCGACGAAGATACGGAGCGGGATTTCCTGCGCCGCTGGCTCGCGGATCAGGTGCACGCCTCCGTTGACGAACTCGGGGAACCGGACCGGAGCATATTCCTCGAACGATATTTTCTCGGGCGCAGTGTAAAGGCAATAGCAGCTCATCTGAATCTTCCCGAAAAGAAAGTGGAGAATGTCCTCTGCCGCGGTAAGAAGCGCCTGCGGAGCATTCTCGCGAGGAAAGGAGTTACATCGTATGAGTAAAGAACAAACTGCCGATACGTTTCCGTTAACCGGTCTGCTTTCCGCTTCGGAAGCGGATTGCCTTACGGAGCTGCTGGCCGACCTTCCGGAAGATGCTTATGACGAGGAGGATCTCGTCTCTATCGTGAAAGGACGCATGCACGGAACGGATCAGAGCCGCGCGGATGCGGAACATAACGCTTGGGCGCCTTCGGACGTATGCAGGAACAATGTTTCCGGATCCGCGGCTGCACATGCTTCGAAGACGCGCCGCCGGCTGCGTATTATTCTGGTTGCCGCTTGCATCAGTGTCCTTCTGTTAGGAAGTCTCGGCGCGACCGCAAAGTATATTTTCACCTCGGAGCTTTTGGAGCGTTTCGGAATACACAACGCTACCGAGGATCTGGCGGACGGAGTCGTGCCGTTAAATATCGCAAGAAGTATCGGCCCGTACACCATCACAATCCGGGAAGCCATCGGCGACTCTCTTCATCAGTGGGTTGTGATTGAAACAGACATTCCCGCTGTATATGACGAAAACGGATATCTTATATTTGATCATGGAATGTATCCCGGAGAAATGCTCGAGTTTGATTGGGACGTCCTCCGAACCGGCTGGACCGAGGAAGAGGCCGAAAACGTTGAATACGGCGGAGGTATCGTCTTCGACGACTTCTTCCATCCGAACTTCGGTCTTTCGACGGAAATGTTCAACGAAAACGGTTTCCTTTGGTATAAGGTGATATTAGATGTAAAAGGGATCAATGAATCCCTTGTATATCTCCGGGCGAAACTGGTCTGTCCTTCCGATCCGGATTATAAATCTTCGCTGATGACTTACATCAATTGGGAAAATAATTATGCAAGTCACATCTTTTATAAGGACATGAAGGTAAAGACCGATAACGGCACTGTTACACATGTTGAAATCCATCCTTCCGAACTGATCATAAAGATGGAAGGTACCGAAGAATTCTTCCTTGATTCCGTTACCCTGAGGGACGGCTCCGTCATTGAAGGCGGAAAGGCAGTCAAATTCTACTCCGGAGCGGATAACGAACCGATCTATTCCGACGGCAGTGTTGCGGACTCTTTCGGATACACGACTCAGGACGGGAAGAAGCATGCCCGGCAGAACTACAGTCTCATCGAAAGCTATAATGGGTTCTATCGCGGCGGATTCGGTTCGTTTCTCCCTGCCGGTGACATTGTCGGGATTACGGTAAACGGAACGTATATCCGGATTCGGTAGAGACATGTGATTTCGGAGTCCGGCCGTCCGCGGCAGGCACAGAACACATCGTGTCCGTCAGCCTGCATGATTACCTGAATAATATCGGAACCGTTTCGGTTCATCGCTTTCCTTTGTGAAAAAGGCTTCGGATCTATTCCTTCGCACTGCCTTTCGCGCAGCCTCTTCAGATCCGGAGCCTTTTCTTTTTCCATGTTCTACTTTATGATTCGTAACCTTCCTCATCCTTCTTTTCGCTGCCGCGCTTGGGATTTTTCTTCCGAAGATCAAGTGCCGGGAATGCTCCCGCCAGACGGTTCTCGGTGCGGGATACTTTGAACGAAGTCTTTTCGTATTTGCCGCGTATGGAGTTCAGCGTGTTCATCAGACTTTCCATACGCTCTCTGCTGCTCTTCGTGAATTCTTCACGGGCATTGTCCATGTTCTTCTTCAATCGCTCAATCTCATACTCCATACGCCCGAGGAAGATCTCGCGGTTCTCCGCCATCGTAAGCGCCAACGCTTCCCTCTTCTCAACAAGCGCCTGCTTCGTATCCTCAAGCCGCTCCATACCAGCTTCGCTGCGCTCCATCACGTCAAGCGTACTCTCGTGCAGATTGGTGCCGAGATAATCCGAAATATCATCCATCGTGTCCGCAATCTTTTTGATGATCTTAAGGCGTACCTTCAGCTTGCGGATTTCAATCACGGTAACGCTCCAGTCCACAACATAGACGGCAAATGCGACACATAAAAATACCGTGCAGACCTTGCCCGGGATCCAGTGATACAGCTTCTCCGCGAGCGGATGAATGATCATCATCGTACCGGTGCACGCCAGTCCCCAGATCAGCGAAAACCGAAGGCAGATGTACCCTTTGACGTTAAACGGTTCCTTCGAGTAATCCCACCATTTTTCGTGAAAAACCTTCTCCAAAACCCAACCGGTTAAGAACTCGAGAACCGTTGTCAGCACCACCGAAACGGCAAAAAGCACCGCTGGGTTTTCCCGGAACGGTTTCAGCAGATAAACGATGCCGGTAAATCCGACGCCGTAGATCGTGCACACCGGTCCGCCGACAAAGCCCCGGTTCGAGAATTCGCCGTAATTGACCGTGTGATAAACCACTTCCACGCACCAGCCGAGGAAGGAATAGATTGTCACATAAAACAAAATCTCCTGAAATATCACCGTATCACCTCCCGCACACCGACAGAACCCGGTTATGCCCGCAGAAGCCCGCGCTGCGTTCTGCTGCCCCTGTCTTGCTGCGGACAGGACTGCATCTGCTTTCTTACAGTATAGCATAGAATCTTCGGATGTTAATACGCGCAAGGCTCAACAATGATAGAGGTTTACGGGGCACGCCGGCAGCCGCCCGTCAGAATACTACTTGCCTCTTTGGCAAACATAGTCCATTTTCCGCAGGCGGAACCTATACTATAATGAAGTTGCTGATGAATAAGATGGAATTATTTGAAGGCTGTGCATCACCGCATGACGGCGGCAGCCTATCGTTTGAAGCTTGCCTGCCCTGTTGCAGCGGCCGGCGAACCTATCGTTTAAGGGTTGCCCGCCCTGCTGCAGCGGCCGGCAAGCCTATCGTTTGAGGGTTGCTCTCCGCCGTAAAGCGGCGGTCCGGCAGCCGGAAGGAGGCACATGAAGACACTTCTGAAACTGACCCGCGAAGCCGCGCGGTACAAAGGACTGTATTTTATCGCAATCCTTTCCACATTTTCGCTCACGGTCATCAATCTTTCGGCGCCGAAGGTGCTCTCCCGCATGACCGGCATCGTCGAGAAAGGCGTGGATGACGCGTCCTTAAAGACCATCCGCGGGCTCGCACTGATCCTGCTCGGGCTCTATCTTCTGCGGGTTCTGTTCCGCTTCTTAAGCAACTATCTCGCCCACCGCGCCGCGTGGTATCTCGTGGGCGATCTGAGAAGCCGTCTTTACGACAAATTACAGAGTCTCGACCTCTCGTTCTTCCACGACAAGCAGACCGGTGATCTGATGAGCCGCGTTGTAAATGACACACGCGATTTCGAGCTTCTGTATGCACATATGATTCCGGATATTATAACGAACTTCGTGACATTTGCCGGCGTACTGATCATTCTTTTAACCATCAACTGGAAGCTGGCGCTCATCACCTGCTGCCCCATCCCGCTCATTCTGCTATCGGGCATTGTCTTTGCAAAAGTGGTGCGGCCTTTCTTCCGCGCTTCCCAGAAGACAATGGGCGAGCTCAACGCGCAGCTGCAGGACAGCCTGTCGGGGCTTCATGAGATTCAGGCGTTCGGTCAGGAGCAGTACGAGGGCGAACGCGTGCGCCGCAAGAGCTTTGAGCAGGTGACTGCGATGCTCCGCGCGCTTAGGGCGAGCGCGATCTTCCATCCGTGTGTGGAACTGCTGTCGGCGCTCGGAACGGTGCTGGTCGTATTTTTCGGCGGCTGGCTTGCTTATAAGGGGCAGCTGAGTGTTGCGGACATCGTTGCATTTGTCCTCTATCTCGGACTCTTCTACGCGCCTGTGTCGGGTCTTGCAAACCTGCTGGAAAGCTTACAGCAGTCGCTTGCCGGTGCGGAGCGTGTTACCGTCATTCTCGACACGCCTTCCGCGATTACGGACGCGGACAATGCGAAGGATCTCGCCGAGGTGAAGGGCGCTGTCGAATTCGACCACGTGAGCTTCGATTACGGCAACAATATTCCTGTCTTAAAAGACATTTCGTTCTCCTGTAAGCCCGGCATGATGGTTGCTCTGGTCGGTCCGACCGGCGTCGGAAAGACGACCGCGACACAGATGATCCCACGGTTCTATGACCCTGTGGAAGGGCGCATTCTTGTTGACGGAAATGACATCCGTGAAGTGACTCTTTCGAGTCTCCGGCACAACATTTCGCCGGTGCTTCAGGACACGTTCCTCTTTAACGGTTCGATTGCCGAGAACATCGGCTACGCCAGACCGACAGCCACACGCGAAGAGATTGAAGCTGCCGCTAAAGCCGCTTTCATTCACGAAGACATTCTTGCGATGCCTGGCGGGTATGAAACCCAGGTCGGTGAGCGCGGACTCCGCCTTTCCGGCGGTCAGAAACAGCGTGTGGCGATTGCAAGAGCAATACTTCGGAACTCGCCGATCATCATCCTAGACGAGGCTACCGCTTCCGTTGACGTGCAGACCGAGCGGCAGATCCAGGCCGCCATCAACCGCCTCGCGGGACAGCGTACGATCATTGCAATCGCGCACCGTCTCTCGACCATTCAGAACGCCGACCTGATCCTTGTGTTCCACGAGGGTGAGATTGTCGAGCGCGGCACCCACCCCGAACTCATGGCGCACAAGGGCTTCTATTACGACATGCAGAAGGCTCAGGAAGTCGGAGTGCTGGTGGAGAGCTGAACCCGGGACCTGATAAAGAATAATCTGTTGGTTTGAAGCATACCTTTTGTTCCTGAATAAAGAATTACGGTGGTAATCATTCTTCCTTGATTGCCACCGTATTTTTTTCAACCGCAATTGCATGCTTGTTTTCTTCAACCGACGGTTTTTTACTACGGAATTCTTCTTTAATCCTTCCAACCGTAGTATATTTCGGTTCGTTTTGTCTCAATTTTCGGTCCCCAAACCTTCCGTTAAGAATTATTACTACTGTTTTAAAACAATTCAAATAGAACCGTAGTAATTTCCGGAAAGCAATATACCCCATGGCAGATAAGCGCAAGAATTCTTACTACAGGCTTTCATTCTTTTATTGAATTCCGTAGCAAAACAGCAGAAATCATGATAGGTCAAGCGCATCCGGACACACTCTCTTACTACAGTTCACCCCATTCTTGCTTGATTCCGCAGTAAAAATCCCGCAATGCTTGTTTTTTTGTACCGTAATGCCTGGTTTTGCACCGCAATCCTGTTTTTTACACAGCAGTGTTTGGTTTTGCACCGCAAATCCTGTTTTTACACAGCAATACTTGTTTTTACACTCTAATCCCCCGCAAAAAAACTGCCGCACCAAGCGGTGCGGCAGTCATTTCAAAATCAATTCAATTAGCAAACGCCCTGAGCAAGCATTGCGTCAACAACCTTCTCGAAGCCGGCAATGTTAGCGCCTGCTACGTAGTTGCCTGCCATGCCGTACTTCTTAGCAGCGGCATCGGCATTGTGGAAGATGTTAACCATGATGCTCTTCAGCTTAGCGTCAACTTCCTCGAAGCTCCAGGAAAGTCTCTCGGAGTTCTGGCTCATCTCGAGTGCGGAAGTAGCAACGCCGCCGGCGTTAGAAGCCTTACCGGGTGCGAACAGAACGCCGTTAGCCTGGAAGTACTTCGTAGCCTCGATCGTGGTAGGCATGTTAGCGCCCTCAGCTACAGCGATTACGCCGTTAGCAACAAGGGTCTTGGCATCGTCGATGTTAAGCTCGTTCTGGGTAGCGCAAGGAAGAGCGATGTCAACCTTAACAGTCCACTGGTTCGTTCCTTCAGCTGCCTTATCATGATACTGAGCGCTCTTACGTGCTGCGGCATACTCGGTAAGACGTGCTCTCTTAACTTCCTTAACTTCACGAAGAAGATCAACATCAATGCCTTCAGCATCATAGATCCAGCCGGTGGAATCGGAGCAGGTAACAACCTTAGCACCGAGCTGCTGAGCCTTCTGGATAGCGTAGATAGCTACGTTACCGGCACCGGATACAGCAACGGTCTTGCCCTTGATGTCGATACCGTTACTCTTCAGCATCTCATCGGTGAAATACAGAAGACCGTAACCGGTAGCTTCGGTTCTTGCAAGGGATCCGCCGTAGGAAAGACCTTTACCGGTCAGAACGCCCTCATACAGGCCGCGGATTCTCTTGTACTGTCCGAACATGAAACCGATCTCACGAGCGCCGGTTCCGATGTCACCGGCGGGAACGTCGGTGTCAGCGCCGATATATTTGCAAAGCTCGGTCATAAAGCTCTGGCAGAATGCCATGATCTCGCGATCGCTCTTGCCCTTAGGGTCGAAGTCGGAACCGCCCTTACCGCCGCCGATCGGAAGGCTGGTAAGAGAGTTCTTGAAGATCTGCTCGAAACCAAGGAACTTGATGATACCGATATTTACGGAAGGATGAAGACGAATACCGCCCTTGAACGGTCCGATAGCGGAGTTGAACTGTACACGGTAACCGGTGTTAACACGAACCTGGCCCTTGTCGTCAACCCACGGAACACGGAACTTGAACTGACGCTCAGGCTCGGTAATACGCTCCAGAATTGCCTCTCTCTTATACTTCTCTTCATTTGCCTCGATTACAGGCTTAAGAGATTCGAAAACCTCGGTAACAGCCTGAATAAACTCGGGCTCGCTCGCATTCTTCTTCTTTACGAGCTCCAATACTTCATCAACGTAAGACATGGATTTTTTCCTCCTATCAGAAAATATCAATCAGGATTGTCGCGGAACATTCTCCGTAAAGCAATCTGTCCGTGCGGAAAATGCACCACACGGACAGAATTATATATCATGCTTTTTTCGATTGCAATACTTTTTTGTATACAATAATACAAAATTTACAAATCAAGCTCTCATCAGCCTTTTTCTTATACCATCATGCGAAAAATGTTACGCACGTCTTCCTTATCCAGAACGGTAAAACCGTAGATTTTACCGTTGCCGCTTCCGTCTCCGTAGCAGCATGTATTGGCAAGGTACTCGATGTCCTCTTCCTTGGCGCCGAGCTCCGCGAAGTTCTTCGGCATACCAATCGAGCAGAGGAATTTCTGCAGCGCATCGATACCGGCGAGCGCGGTTCCCTCGAGATCGTTCTCGTTCATCGGAACGCCCCATACACGCGACGCGATCTGTGCGAAACGGGCGGGATCGTGCTTCATATTATAACGGAACACTGCCGGCATCGTAACCGCAAGGCCTGCACCGTGCGCACAGTCATACAGAGCGGACAGCTCGTGCTCGATCTGATGGCTCGTCCAGTCCTGGGAACGGCCGACGCCGCAGGAGTTGTTGTGTGCCATCATTCCGGCCCACATGATATTTGCCCGCGCATCGTAGTTGTTCGGATCGGCGATAACCTTCGGGGTCTCCTCAACCATTGCCATGATCAGAGCTTCGATCATGCGGTCGGTCGTCTGCACGTTCTTCGTGTTGGTCAGGTAACGCTCGTAAAGGTGCGCGATGATGTCGGTCGCGCCGCACGCGGTCTGGTATGCGGGAAGCGTGCACGTAAGCTCGGGATTCAGGATAGAGAACTTCGGGCGGTAAGCCGGACCGCTCGCGCCGCGCTTGAACATGCCCTCTTCCTTCGTGATAACGGAGTCCGGAGATCCTTCGGAACCGGCTGCCGCAATCGTCAGAACCGTTCCTACCGGAAGAGCCTTCGTAACCGGCTTTCCTTCATAGAAATCCCAGAAGTCGCCGTCGTAAACGGTTCCGGCCGCGATAGCCTTCGAGGAGTCAATCGTGCTTCCGCCGCCGACTGCAAGGATGAAGTCCACGCCCTCCTTGCGGCAAAGTTCAATACCCTCGTACACCAGTCCGCTTCTCGGATTGGGCTTTACTCCGCCGAGTTCTGCGTATGCGATGCCCTCCGCCTTCAGCGAATCCTTCACGCGGTCGAGAAGACCGGAGCGGATTACCGATCCGCCGCCGTAATGAAGCAGAACCTTCGTTCCGCCGAATTTCTTAACAAGTTCCCCTGCGCGGTTCTCCGCGCCTCTTCCGAATGCAAAATAAGTCGGTGCGTAAAAACTGAAATTATTCATATATATCTTCCTTTCATAATATATTTCCGCCCGGCCATCCCTGCCGGACTAAAAGATTCAATCTAATCTGTCACCGTAAGGGACATTCCGCCCGGGTCCGATTACTTCATCGGGCATGCCGCAGTCTGCAATCAGATTTCCCTCTTCGCTGTCTCAAGCGCCGCGATCACACGGTCCGTCCAGGCGTCGAACTCGGGATCCTCGACCTGCAGTTCCGGATGGCTCATCACACACGAAACGGTCCGGCGGATGCCTTCCTCGAAATGAATCTGCGGGCGGAACTCCGGTACCGCGCGCTTCAGCTTCGTGTTATCGAAAACAACGGACTGGGCTTTGTCGCCGATCAGGCTGCCCGTAAAAATCATATTCCGGTCCCGCCGATGAAAAGAGCTTCTTTCTTCATTGCTGTCACCCCATTTTCCTTCAAGATAAGTTCATTGTAACGGAAGGGAGCGGGATTGAACATGGATTATTCAATCAAAAATCAGACAATCGCATTATTCTGAAATAATAAAAAGCCCTCCTTACCGGCTGACCGGTAAAGAGGGCACTTATTCGTGCAGAGATTAACATGGCTCACATTTATTTTTCAAAAAAGAAGTCTTTTCAAACCCCTCACGCCTTCGCCTTCAGGTACTCGTCGATGCCCTTCGCGGCGGCTTTGCCCGCGCCCATCGCGAGGATTACGGTTGCTGCGCCGGTAACGGCATCGCCGCCGGCAAATACGCCGTCTCTCGTCGTCATGCACGACTCCTCGTTGATGATGAGTCCGCCGTGGCGGTTCACATCCATGCCCTTGGTCGTGCTTACAAGAAGCGGGTTCGGGCTCGTTCCGAGCGCCATAATCACCATGTCGACGTCGATTACGAACTGGGAGCCGGGAATCTCAACCGGTCTGCGGCGGCCGGACGCGTCGGGCTCGCCGAGTTCCATCCGTACGCAGCGGATTCCGCTTACCCAGCCGGTCTCATCCACAAGAATCTCCTCGGGATTGCACAGCAGATCGAAGATGATGCCTTCCTCTTTCGCGTGGTGCACTTCTTCGGCACGTGCGGGAAGTTCGGCTTCGCTTCTTCTGTAAACGATGTGTGTCTCGGCACCGAGACGAAGCGCGGTTCTCGCGGCATCCATCGCCACGTTTCCGCCGCCGATTACGGCAACACATTTAGCGCGCATGATCGGCGTATCGGAATCATCCTGATATGCCTTCATCAGGTTGCTTCTCGTCAAGTACTCATTGGCGGAAAATACGCCGTTCGCCTGCTCTCCCGGAATGCCCATGAACTTCGGAAGTCCGGCACCCGAGCCGACAAATACGGCTTCGAAGCCTTCGTCATTGATGAGCTGGTCGATGGTTACGGACTTTCCGACGATGACATTGGTCTCGATCTTCACGCCGAGCTTCTTGATATTTTCAATCTCCGGAATAACGACGTCATCCTTCGGAAGACGGAATTCCGGGATACCGTATACGAGTACTCCGCCCGGTTTATGGAGCGCTTCGAATATCGTCACGCTGTATCCGAGCTTCGCAAGATCGCCCGCGCAGGTCAGTCCGGCAGGTCCGGAGCCGATCACGGCAACCTTGTGTCCATTTGGTTCTACTTCTGTAGAAGGCGTCCAACCTTCCGCTCTTGCGGTATCCCCGACGAACCGCTCGAGCTTACCGATGGCAATCGACTCGCCTTTGATGCCGCGGATACATTTGCCTTCGCACTGACGCTCCTGCGGACATACTCGGCCGCATACCGACGGCAGCGAACTCGACTGACTGATCACGGCATATGCCTTATCAAACTCACCGGTCTTTACGTAGGAAATGAAACCGGGGATGTTGATGTTAACCGGACAGCCTTCCACGCAGAGAGGCTTCTTACAGGTGAGGCATCGCTGTGCTTCATTGACGGCTTCTTCGGCGTTATATCCGAGACAAACCTCGCGGAAATTCTTCGCACGCTCTTTCGCGTCCTGTTCCCGAACCGGAACCTTCTTCATCGGATCACCCATCACTTGTCACCTCCGCAGTTTCCGCAGCCGCCGTGGTGCGTATTGCCTTCCTGTTCCTTCAGATATGCGCGGCCTTCCGCAGTCTTGTACTGTGCGGAACGCTTCATGGCCTGGTCAAAGTCCACGAGATGTCCGTCGAACTCCGGTCCGTCCACGCAGGCAAATTTCACCTCGCCGCCGACCATCAGCCGGCATCCGCCGCACATGCCCGTTCCGTCGACCATGATCGGGTTCATCGACACTACCGTCTTGATCCCGTACTTCTTGGTCGTCAGCGCGCAGAATTTCATCATGATCATCGGTCCGATCGCAACACACACATCATAATGCTTTCCTTCGGCAATCAGATCCTCGATGCACTTCGTAACCATGCCGCTCCGGCCGTACGATCCGTCATCGGTCGTTACGTAAACTTCGGCAGCAACCTTCTTCATCTCTTCCTCGAGAATGACGAAGCTCTTATTCTTCGCTCCGATGATGACTTCCGACGGAACCCCCTGCTCCTTCAGCCATTTGACCTGCGGATATACGGGAGCGGTTCCGACGCCTCCTGCCACGAAGAGAATGCTTTTCTTCTTCAGTTCTTCAATCGGGGTCTCGCAGAACTCGGACGGCTTGCCGAGAGGTCCTACGAAATCCGCCAGCTCATCACCCTCGTTCAGCTCGGAAAGACGAAGGCTCGTCGCTCCGACAATCTGAAATACGATCGTGATGGTTCCGGCTTCGCGGTCATAGTCGCAAATGGTAAGCGGAATACGCTCGCCTTCCTCATCGACACGCAGGATAATGAACTGTCCCGGAAGGCAGTTCTTCGCCACACGGGGCGCTTCCACAACCATCGTGAAGATGTTGGCTGCGGGCTCTTCTTTCGAAATAATACGATACATTTTCCTTCTCCTGAAACTGTCACAAACCGGACACACTCCGGCAGGACATGATATCTTACAAAACCTTGTATGCTTTACAGCACGTCGATCTTGTCCGCTACAATTTCATCCTTAACGCTCTCAACGGCGTCGGAAACCTCGCTCTGAACCGTCTCCGCTGCGTCCTTCACTTCGGTTTCGGCCGACTTGAAAGAATCGCTCAGATTGTCCGCTGCCGCGAACAGCTCATCCGGAACTTTCTCCTGCTTCGGCTTTTCCGCAGCTCCGCCGACATTACCGGATGCAAGGCTGTCCAGTTCATTGCTGTCAAGCTTGTAGCCGGTCATCCAGGGATTGACCTTGATCTGGGCAAATGCCGCCTCTTCCGTCTTCTTGTCTGTCTTCTCTCTGCGTATTGCAAATACGAAGATCAAAATCGCGATCAGAAGGCATACCGCACCGACAATGGAACTGCTGATGGATGCCTTGGTTGTCTTGAGCTCAATAACATAAGGAAGAAGTACTTCGTCCTGATTCTTGATGCCGGACTTTCTTGCCCACTCATCAAGGTTTTTCTTAACTTCATCCTTTGCCTTTGAAACGGTTCCCTGGTAGGAAATTGTCTTCGTCAGGTGATCGCTCTTCTGCTCCATATAGTCCCATGTGCTCTGGCATACGGCTTCATAGGAAGGGAACAGTTTTGCATTTACCTTAACTCCGATATATTTTAGCGTAAGATCGTCGCCTGCGGGAACGAGATACCAGCGGTACGTCTCGTTACCGTCATTAGTCTCATAACAGTAGTAATCCAAAACGATGCCGGTCTTACCGCGAAGCGATGCGCCGGGTTTGATATCCTCGACTTTCATCTTCGTGATATCCTTGGCATTTTTCAGTCCGATATAGTCCTTCAGACCCATGAACAGCATTATGGCGCCGATCAGCGTGAACAAAATAACTCCGGTCCATGCATTCTTATTTCTCATACAATCCTCCGAATTCAAATTTATGCGCAAAATATAAAATCACTACAGAGTTCATTATATCCGCGCCGGGAAGTTTTCGCAAGGAAAAATGATACCGTTTTCATTTGCGGAAGGGAAATTCATTGCATTTTCCTTCTTCCTTTGGTATAATTTCTCTATTACAAGCGTGATAAATGCAGAAGGAGGGTTTTCATGAAGAAATTTATCGGCTATGTTTGCGGCGCTGTTGCAGTGATTGTCGGATTGTTCGCGGTAATCCGTCTCATCAATCGGAAGCGTTTCAAGGAGCAGGTTTTTGAAGAGGACGACAAAGACAATGAGGACCTTTTCGAGGAAGAGACCGACATTGATTCCGAGACTCCCGTTTATGTGTCTGACCGCTCCGGGGACGGCAACGTTGATACGTTCATGCTCGACACGACCGGCGACGGCAAGATTGACACGGTGCTTCTCGACACGACCGGCGACGGCGAAGTTGATACCGTTCTTACCGACACAACCGGCGACGGCGATCTGGATACGATTTATACCGATTTCAACTGATACGCACCATAAAAAAGAACCGGCAGGAATTTCCTGTCGGTTCTTTAATTTGTATCATTAAGTCTTAGAAATCGTCATCTCCGATGAAGATGTCTCCGCCGTACTTCTCGCCGTTACGCTTGCGGATTTCCGCGAGTTTCTGCTGCAGACGGCTGATGCGGTCGGTATCTTCCTTCTTCTCTTCTACGGCTTCTTCTGCGGGCTTTTCTTCCTCAGACTTTTCCGCTTCTTCCTCGGCAGGAAGCTCGGGTTCCTCATCCATCGGAATGTCGGGTTCTTCATCCATCGGAAGCTCCGGTTCCTCGTCCATCGGAAGCTCCGGCTCTTCATCCATCGGAAGCTCCGGTTCATCATCCATCGGAACGCCCGGCTCTTCATCCATCGGAAGCGCCGTTTCCGGTGCGCTGATTCCGCCCGGTCCTACCGGTGTGCCGAAATCGTCTTCCTCATCTTCGAGCCAGGAAGTATTCTTCTTGGTGAAGGATTTTATCTTATATCCGGGCTTATAGAAATCATCTTCAAGATTCTGGGCTTCATCGCTGTCCTCGGCCGATTCAAATCCCGATCCGTGGAATGTCGGAAGAACAAAATCTTCAATAATCTCGCGCTCCGTACTTACCGGCTCCTGCCCGTAAGGATTGTCTTCAACGGGAGCTTCCTGATCTGCGGAAGTCTCTTCCTGATTATCCGCTCCGAAGATGCTGTTTCCGAAATACGGATATGCACCTTCAACAACCGGATTCTCATCAGCAGGCTCTTCATCGTTCAATCCGAAAGCGGATTCGGAAGATTTCTCCGAATCGTCTTCACGAAGTCCCAATCCGCCGAAGAAGCTGAATGCGGGGCTGCTGTCACGGTCGGACGAATCGTCCGCCCGGCTGCCCATGAACCAATCCTGATTCGACGCAGGTGCTTCTTCATATGCGGGCTTGTAAAGTCCTGCTCCGATCTGGTCAAGGATTGCTGCGTTATCGGCAACCGGCTGAAGTTCCGGAACACCGTCATCAATCTCTTCCTCGGCCTTCTCAGCTGCGGCCTCAACCGCTGCGGGAATCTCTTCAACTGCTTCGGTTACTTCTTCAACAATTTCCGCTGCAGGCTCTTCGATTGTTTCTGCAATCTCTTCTGCCTTTTCTTCCAATGCTGCGGGAACTTCTTCCGCCGCTTCGGTTACTTCTTCAACAATTTCCGCTGCAGGCTCTTCGATTGTTTCTGCAATCTCTTCTGCCTTTTCTTCAAATGCTGCGGGAATTTCTTCCGCTGCTTCGGTTACTTCTTCAATAACTTCCGCTGCAGGCTCTTCGATTGATTCCGCAACCTCTTCGATCTTTTCTTCTACAGCTTCAGGGATCTCTTCAACCGCTTCGGTCGCTTCCTCAACTGTTTCTTCAAGCGCTGCAGGAATCTCTTCCGCTGCCTCGGTTACTTCTTCAACGACTTCCGTTACAGGCTCTTCGATTGCTTCGGCAATCTCTTCAACCTTTTCCTCTACAGGCTCAGCCGGTACTTCGATAACCGGTGCCGCTTCCGCCTGCTTATATGCCGCGGATTCCTTACGGAAACTGTCTGCGATTTCTTTAGAAGAAAGTCCTTCAGCCATTGCAGCCTCATAAGCCTTAGCCACTTCATCGGCACCGAACTCGTCTCCGAATGCTTCCGCCAGATGCTTTCTCGCATCGTCCTCAGCTTCTCTTGCAAGCCGTTCCTCGGCTTCCTTTGCAAGTCTTTCCCGCGCTTCTTTGGCAAGTCTTTCTTCGGCTTCTTTAGCGATCCGCTCTTCGGCCTCTCTTGCAAGTCTCTCTTCGGCTTCCTTAGCCAGTCTTTCCTGCTCTTCTCTTGCCAGCCTTTCCTGTTCTTCTCTGGCGAGTCTTTCTTCTGCTTCTCTTGCGATCCGCTCTTCGTTCTCTCTTGCGAGTCTCTCAGCTGCTTCTTTTGCAATGCGTTCTTCTTCGGCTCTTCTGCGTTCCGCCTGTTCACGGGCGATCCGCTCGGCCTCGGCACGCTGTCTCTCGGCCTCTTCTTCGATCGCTCTCAGTTCTTCCTCAATACGCTTCGTTTCCTCATCCGTATCGACATCCGGAGTAACGGAAGCACTCTCAACATCCGCCGTACGCGTCTCGCTGTCGCCGCCGGGCAGTTCCTGCGTCGTACGCATTCCGAGCGCCTTGACGCTGTTGGATAGTTCCGCGGTGGATGCAAGCAGTTTCGCGTACATGTCCGTCATGCGGGCATATGTCTCGGTCAGGCTCGCGATGCTTCTCTCATCTTCCTCAAGACGATTTGCAAGAACCTCTTCCCAGTTGCTCTCTTCATGAACAACCTTACGCTCGGTTACAATCGTCTTCATGTAGTACTCTTTATAAGTAAGATTGTTTCCGAATACACAGAACAATCCGATGCCGAACACGATCATAAGAATGCCGCTCGGCTGTGCGTACTGGATTTCAATCACGTTCGTAAAGAACAGCACGCCTGCAACCAGCATCAGGAAGCTGACGATCATTCCGATTACGGAAAATGACCTCACGACGTTTCTGTGCTCCAGCTTCTGATCGCGGTCGTAAACGATTTCTTCCTTCAGGGACTTCTGCAGTCTCGAACCGCTTACCGGAACGGTATACACAGGCTCGGTTTCCACCGTCTGTGCCGCCGTCTTTCCCGAAACCACTTCCGACTCGGGCGTAACGGGTTCGGTTTTTTCAACCACAATCTTCTCGGGTGCCTTCTGTTCCTTGTCCTTCTTCACTTGGCCCTCCGCTCCGCTGTTAAGCTTATAAAGATTCTTCATTGCCTCGAACGGATCGCCGGACTTGGCAGCATCACCGCTCTTCTCGTTCTTCTCTTTCTTCTCTTCCTTCTCTTCGCCGGTCTCCGCAACAAACTGCGTCGTCGATGCGAACAGGATTAAGAGCATTACGGACAAATACGAAATGATATATACGATATAAGAAATGTTCCAGTTCCAAACTGCCGCGGCGCCTTCCCCGGCTGCCTCCGTGCGGTAGCAGAACAGCGCGCGGTATCTTGAACTGATACCGGTGATTGTTTCATTGGCCCCCGGCATACACAAAAGGATTGTCAGGACAAGGGATGCGACACAAAGCACAATCGTAATCGTTTTGAACGCCGATTGTCCCGCATCGATTGACATTACAAAGCACCAGCCGGTCAGAATGACGATTCCGAGTGCCACCCAGTACTTTCCGTCCGCCAGCGTCCGGAACAAAAGTCCGAGTGCACTGAGTCCGATCGGAATGGCCAGCTGCATCAGCGATTTCTTAACCATGGCGAACAGGATCACAATCATGGAGATGGCTCCGAAGACCTGCAGGATCCATCCGAATTTCTCCAGGGATTCTCCCTGAAGAGAACTGTCCATTGCCATTTTTGAGGCCCCGCCTGCCGCAACGGTGCAATCCGCAAACATCATAAATGCCGCCACCATGGCGAAAAGCCCGGCGACATACGGTATCAGGGATTCCTGTCGTATTTGAAGTTTGGACTTGATCATAATCCATTCCTCCGCACAGATATACATAGATATAGTAATACTATTATAAGTATCATATCACATCCGCTCCTTGAGGACAAGAAAAGAATACTTCTTTCCGGAAAATGATAAGAAAATCTATGTCGCATCACGGAATTGTCTGATATACTCTAAATGACTCTTAAAGGAGGTTACGTTTGCAATGAAGATTCATGTCGATCAGCTCGGGTATCGCCCCGATGACGTCAAAGTTGCAATTCTGGCCGGCGACGAACCCGTCAACGGCCCCGTTTATCTTGTGAAAGAATCCGATTCTACAAGAGTAGAACTGTCTGTTTCCGCGTTTGGTAAGGATTCTTACTCCGGTGAGACGCTCTATTCGGCCGATTTCAGCAAGGTTTCCGAGGAAGGCCTATATTTTATCGAATACTACGATTGTAGCCGTTCGGATTCCTTCCTTATTTCTCCGACCGTTTACCGTAAAGTTTTCGAAGATCTGGTCCACATGTTTTATTTCATGCGCTGCGGCTGCGAGCTTCCCGAGAAGTATGCGGGTCCTTATCATCACCGCTGCTGCCACGCCGGAAAGACACTCCGCTATGACGATCAGGCGATGCTCCCGCCGATGACGGGCGGCTGGCACGATGCCGGCGACTACGGCCGCTATACGACTCCGGGCGCCGTTACCCTCGGTCACCTTCTTTATACTTATGAATTATTCTCGGTCAAATGCCCCACGCTCCTCATTCCCGAGAGCGGCAACGGCGTTCCCGATATATTAAACGAATGCCGCTACGAACTCGAGTGGCTCCTTAAGATGCAGGCTTCCGACGGAAGCGTCTATCACAAACTTACTACCGAACGATTCGCCGGGTTCGTTATGCCCGAGGAGGACAAGGACCAGATGATCCTCTATCCGATCTCCTCCATGGCGACGGCCGACTTTGCCGCTGTAACGGCACTCGCATCTCGGATTTTCCGGCGTTACGATTCCGCATTTGCCGCCAGACTGCGCGCTGCGGCACTTTCCGCGAGAGAATTTTTATATGCTCATCCGGACCTGATTGATTTCCGCAATCCTCCCGGAAATTACACCGGCGGTTACTGGGACAGAGACGACCGTGACGAACGCATGTGGATGTACGCAGAGCTCTACCGTCTGAACGGTGACGTGCGTGATCTGGCGGAACTCACGAAACTTGCCGCGACCGATATCGACAAGACGACTCTCGGCTGGGGGCAGGTCGGCGGCTTTGCCGGTCTGAGCGTGTTATTTGCCCCCTCCGATACGTTCCCGGACGAACTCTTTATTGCTTTCTCGGATGCATTCCGCAAGCGCGCTGATTCCTTAATGGCTCTTACCTCGGAGAACGGCTACCGTCTTGCAATGCCTCTTGACGGCTTTGTATGGGGAAGCAACATGGTTGTCATGGACTGCTCCGCGGCGCTGCTTGTTGCCTCCTTCCTTACCGGCAACCCCGCATATGCGTCGGCGGCTGAGGAAAATGTGCACTATCTGCTCGGTCGCAACCCGCTGAACCGGAGCTACATTACCGGACACGGTTCCCATCCGTTCCGGAACCCGCACAATCGTCCGACCGCCAGCGACGGCGTGGACGAACCGTTCCCGGGACTTGTTTCCGGCGGACCGAGCGCTCGCGTCTACGATCCTCCGGCCAAGGCTGCGATTCCCGAAGGAACGCCGCCGCTTCTGTGCCACCTTGATGAAGTGGAATCCTTCTCCACCAACGAGATCGCGATTTATTGGAACTCCATCACGGCACTTGTATTTGCTTACTTCGCATAAGTTTTATTACATCTTTCTCTACGCAAGGAACCGTTGCCCGTCGGCAGCGGTTTTTGCATCCTTGTAAACTGATATTTCCTTTTCGCGGATTTTGTGGTATAATAGTTAAAGCAATTTACGGAGGTTCCACATGAAAGAACGACACAAGGGGGAGAAAATGTCATCTTTCCGGATCATCATCTGCGGCTTCTTAGGCGTGATATTGGTCGGAAGCTTTCTTCTGATGCTTCCGATTTCGTCCCAAAGCGGTCAATGGACTTCTTTTGAACATACACTGTTTACATCCACGTCGGCCGTCTGTGTTACCGGCCTGATCGTGAAAGATACCGCAACCTACTGGTCTTATTTCGGACAGGCGGTCATTCTTCTGCTGATCCAGATCGGAGGCCTCGGCGTTATTTCCGTAACGGTCTTCATCGCCAACGTGTCCGGCCGGAAGATTTCCCTTCTGCAGCGCAGCATGCTTCAGGACAGTATTTCCGCGCATCAGATCGGCGGTATCGTACACATGACCTCCTTCGTATTTAAAGTTGCTTTCCTGACCGAGCTTGCCGGAGCGCTTGTTATGCTCCCGTGGTTCTGTAAGGAATTCGGTGCATCGGGAATCTGGATGGCGTTCTTCCACTCCATCTCCGCATTCTGTAACGCGGGCTTTGATCTGATGGGGTCGAGATCGGGACAGTTTTCCTCTCTCTCACATTTTGCGGCGCATCCGGGAATCATCATTCCGATCTGCTTTCTGATCGTTTTCGGCGGCATCGGATTTCTGACCTGGGAAGATATGAAGCTTCACGGCTTCCGGCTGAAGCGCTACAAGATGCAGAGCAAGGCGATTCTTGTAACGAGTGCGGTTCTGATCGTCCTTCCGGCGATTCTGTTCTTCTTTAATGATTTTACTTCCTATCCGATGAAGGAACGGCTCTGCCTCGCCCTGTTTCAGGCGGTTACACCCCGCACCGCGGGTTTTAACACAACCGATTTCATGACGATGACCGGAACGGCAAGAACCGTGATCATTGTGTTGATGCTGATCGGCGGTTCGCCCGGTTCGACGGCCGGCGGTCTGAAGACGACAACCGTTGCCGTTTTATTTGCCAATATGACTTCCGTTGTTCGCAAAAAGAAAAGCGCCGAGATGTTCGGCCGCCGTATCGAAGACGGTGCCGTACGTACTGCGGGCGCGCTGCTTATGATGTACCTTTTCCTTGCGATCGGAGGCGCCGGCGTGATAAGTCTTTTGGAAGGCGCTCCGGTCACCACGTGTCTGTTTGAGACAACCTCTGCGGTAGGTACCGTAGGACTTTCGCTCGGCATGACGCCTTCGCTCGGATTGGTGTCGCATATTATTCTGATGCTCATGATGTTCTTCGGACGAGTCGGCGGACTGACCATTCTTTTCGCCGCGATCAGTACGAAGGGCGTTGAAGTATCCCAATACCCGGTTGAGAAGATCAACGTCGGTTAAAGAAAGGAACAGCTTATGAAAACCATTTTATTGATCGGTTTGAACCGTTTCGGTTCGCTCCTTGCGCAGCAGCTTCACGATCTCGGTCACCAGGTCATGGCGGTCGACCGGAGCGAGGACCGCATTAACAGCATTCTGCCGCTCGTCACCGGCGCGCAGATCGGCGACAGCACGAACGAAACTTTCCTCCGCTCTCTCGGCGTCAGCAACTACGACGTGTGCATCGTAACGATCGGCGGAGATTTCCAGAGTTCTCTTGAAACGACTTCTCTTCTAAAGGAACTCGGAGCCAAATTGGTCGTGTCCCGCGCGGACCGCGAAGTGCAGGCCAAATTCCTTCTCCGTAACGGTGCCGACGAAGTCATCAACCCCGAGAAACAGATCGCCGAATGGGCAGCCATCCGCTACGCTTCCAATCACATTCTCGACTATATCAAGCTCGACGATGACCATGCGATTTTCGAAGTTCCGGTTCCGAAGGACTGGGAAGGCAAGAGCATCGGCCACCTCGACATCCGTAAGAAATACGGCATCAACATTATGGCGATCAAGGAGAACGGACAGATGAATCTGACGGTCACCCCGGATTTGGTTCTTGACGATACCAAGACATTGCTCGTCCTCGGAGACCAGCGGTCGATCCAAAGATGCTTCCGTTTATAGACATGAAAAAACCTCCCGAAGGGTTACCCCCGGGAGGTTTTCTTATTGTCTGCATGTTTTTATCATTGCCGGTTTCTCGCCGGTCTTACATGTTCTTCACGCTTTTCCTTTCTCGTGTCCACACGTTCTTCACGCTGCGCCGTTCCCGCTTTATCTGCTTCTCGACGCTCTTCTGCCGAGGATCTGAAGGATTCTCAAAAACAGATTTGCGATATCAAGATAAATGTCCACCGCGCTGTCTATTGCGTTGTCCACGGTAAATGCAAACTGCTGCGAACGATATACGTCATAGGCGATATAAAGGCTGAACAGAACCGCTCCGATCCATGCAAAAGCGTTGTTGCTGTATCCGAGGATAAGCATCAGAAGCTCGGCAACGACAAGACCGATAAGACACGGAAGCAGCAGGTATCCGAACTTCGCGCAGAGATCCGGCTTCAGACAGGCAAATGCGGTCATTGCCGCGGTTATGCACATCGTGATCAGGAATGCCTCGATAACGATACCCACGCCGAATGTCTTCGCGTATGCTTCCACAACCGTGGATATAACCAGTCCGATCGGGATTACGATCAGATTGTATCCGATAAAGGATATTACCGGATTGGAGGACTTTGAGGACATGATTATGCCCGCGATGCAGCATACAACATACAGCAGCAGGAACGCAATCGGATTCATGTACCGTCCGATATCTCCGACAGTAACACACAGGAAGAAATTCACGACAATTCCGTAGAGAACGGTTCCGCAGAGAACCATATTGTACATTCTTCCGGTAATCAATTCCTCAGGTGAAAAAATGTTTAAAAGTCTCTCTTCTCTTCTTGAACTTGCAAAGCTTGACATTACAAAATCCTTTCTCCCGATGAGATCCGCACACTCTCTTCGGGGCGCATGACGATAGACTGACTGCATACCGATATGCTCCGTTGTGCTTAATGGAAGCGTACCACATTTTCCGCCAAATGTCAATTATATTTACTCAATCGCCGGCGTTCCTCGTAAAAAGAGACATAAAAACAGACCGGAGGAATTCCCTCCGGTCTGTGTCAGTCTTTATGATACGTGGTTACTCAGCGTAGTCAAATCCCATCTTGATTGCTTTCGCATTCAGTTCCTTGAGGTCCTGATGACGGGCGCTTACGATCTTGTCAATGATCTTGTCGATGTTCTCGGTCGAGATGATACCGGTTTCCTTGATCATCTTTCCTACGAGGATCATGTTGGCAAGGGTAGGCATTCCGTTGTCCGCGGCAAGCTTCGTTGCCGGAACTGCGTAAGCCGTTACGTCGGTTCTTTCAACCTTGCGGCCGATCAGCGTCGAATCGTAGAAGATTTTTCCGCCGGGAACTACCGAGGATTCGTATTTGTCCAAAGAAGGAAGGTTCATGACAACGAGGATGTCAGGATTCGTAACGATCGGGGAACCGATGATCTCATCACTGAATACAACGCTGCAGCTTGCGGTACCTCCGCGCATCTCGGGGCCGTAGGAAGGAAGCCAGCTGACCTGCTTATCGGAGATCAGTCCGTCGTAAGCGCAGAATTTGCCGGAGAAGAGGATACCCTGTCCGCCGAAACCTGCAAAAAGCATACCGGTCTGTGCCATATTATTTGTCCTCCTTTGCCGCAGTCTTATCCTTGTAAACGCCGAGCGGATAGTAAGGAAGCATGTTCTCTTCAAGCCACTCCATAGCCTTCTCGGGAGTCTTACCCCAGTTGGTCGGGCAGGTGGAAACAACTTCGATCAGGGAGAAGCCCTTGCCCTCTACCTGATTCTGGAAGGCCTTCTTGATGGCCTTCTTGGCAGCCTTAACGTTCTTTACGTTGTTAACGGCAACACGCTCAAGGTAGGTCGGTCCTTCCAGCTGGGAAAGCATCTCACAGATGCGTACCGGATAACCTACGGTGTTAACGTCACGGCCGTAAGGAGAGGTCTGGGTTACCTGTCCCGGAAGGGAGGTGGGCGCCATCTGTCCGCCGGTCATACCGTAAATCGCGTTGTTGATGAAGATAATGGTGATGTTCTCGTTACGTGCAGCCGAATGAACGGTCTCTGCGGTACCGATGGAAGCAAGGTCGCCGTCGCCCTGGTACGTGAATACGATCTTAGAGGGATCGCTTCTCTTTACGCCGGTAGCAACTGCCGGAGCACGTCCGTGTGCGGCCTGAACCATATCACACTCAAAATAGTTGTAGGTAAATACGGAGCAGCCTACGCTGGCTACGCCGATGGTCTTGCCCTCAATGCCGAGCTCGTCGATTGCTTCCGCAACGAGACGATGCACGATACCGTGCGTGCAGCCGGGACAATAATGAAGCGGAACGTCACACAGTGACTTCGGTTTCTGAAATACGATCTCACCCATTACTGTGCACCTCCTAACTTATTGGCTTCGACAATCTGAGCAAGTACCTGCTCGGGAGTCGGGATACATCCGCCTACGCGGTTAGCCATAAGAACCGGCTTCTTGCAGCGGGTAGCAAGCTCAACGTCCTCAACCATCTGGCCCATATTAAGTTCAACGGTTACGAAGGACTTAACCTTGTCCGCAGCAGCTGCGAGAGGCTTCTTCGGGAACGGCCACAGGGTGATCGGACGGATCATGCCGACCTTGATGCCCTGCGCACGTGCAGCCTTGATGGCGTTACGGCTTACGCGGGATGCGATACCGAATGCAACAACGCAGACGTCTGCGTCATCCATCATGTACTCTTCCCACATGGGCTCGTTCTCTTCGATCTTCTCGTATCTCTTGTAACGCTCCAGGTTCCACTGCTCGAGTTCCTCGGGAAGCAGAGACAGGGAGTTGATAATGTTGTGCTTTCTCTTGCAGTCCGTTCCGGTGAGTGCCCAGGACTTGTCATGATCCTCGACAACGATTCCTTCGATGGAAACGGGCTCCATCATCTGACCGAGCGTACCGTCGGCAAGAAGCATTGCGGGAACGCGGTATTTCTCCGCTACGTTAAATGCGTGAGCGGTAAGGCTTACCATTTCCTGTACGCTTGCCGGAGCAACAACGAAGAGGTGATAGTCACCATGTCCGCCGCCGCGGGTTGCCTGGAAATAATCGGACTGGGACGGCTGAATACCGCCGAGACCCGGGCCGCCTCGCTCAACGTTAACAATCAGTGCCGGAAGATCGCAGCCTGCCATGTAGCTGATGCCCTCTTCCTTAAGAGAGATTCCGGGGCTACTGGAACTCGTCATAACTCTCTTACCGGTCGAAGCGACACCGATACACATATTGATCGCTGCAATTTCGCTCTCCGCCTGAAGGAAGGTTCCGCCGATCTTGGGCATACGCTTTGCCATGTAAGCGGCAACTTCGGTCTGGGGCGTAATCGGATAGCCGAAATAGAATCGGCAGCCTGCCATAATGGCAGCTTCGGCAATGGCTTCATTGCCCTTCATTAATACTTTATCTGCCATGCTCTTAACCCCTTTCCACCGTAATAACGCAATCCGGGCACATCGTGGCGCAGAAAGCACACGCGATACACTGGGACTGGTCGGTCATTTCCGCCGGATGATGGCCCTTCGCATTGATGACCGTCTCCGACATCCGAAGAATCTTCTTCGGGCAGGCTGCTACGCAGAGGCCGCAGCCTTTACAAAGGTCCGTGTTGAACGTTACTTTGTTCATTTCCTACCTCCTGTAACTTAAATCACATCTTCCGCAATGGAAAATGCCATGCATGTACGTCTCAGTCATTCCAAAGCCGTTTGTTCTGCAACCGTAACGGTACGACATTCGGAATTACTTTGGCCACCTCTTCCGCGATGTCGTCCCTGACGGTCGTCATCCGAAGCGGCAGCCCCGTGTCCTCAGCCATTTCCATGGCGTAGGCATGGGTTTTGATAACATCTTCCGCGGTCGTCTCCCTTCCGAGATTTGAGTTGTTCACAATCCCGGTGAACGGAATCCCGCCCGCGATTTCTATCTCACGCATGACCTCCAGAGTGCTTGCCGCATCCGGAGTCAGCGGACGATACTTGTTGATGACGAGGAGCATTTCGTAGTTGTTCTCCTCAAGAATTGCCGGAGCATACCTCCCGAGCGCCAGAGCGCCGCGGTCGTCACCGCCGATATCCATGATCCCGTAACGATCCTTCTGATCGACCAGGGAATAAAGGGCCTGCGGAAGCGCCGGCACATCGACGTTCGAATTCGCGTATTCGGAACTGATCAGCGGAATTCCCGCCGCCTCAAGTTCCTGCTCGCTGTCCTTCGTCCGGTAGTACGGATTCACGATATCGAGATCCGCAATGACGACATTCTTCCCCTCTTTTTTGAGGTCGATTGCCATATTGACCGCAATATTCGTTTTACCGCTGCCGTAATGCCCCGCAAAGAGCACCAAACGCTTAAAATCCATCGTATCACCCTATTCTAATAAATATAACCCTTACTACCGGAAAATGCAAGAGAAAGTGTCTCTGAACAGCCATACGGAAGCAAGCTGACAACGGCTGCCTCGGGAGCAGGCACAACCGGGGCGGGAAAGCCCCTCTGTGCCTGCTCCCGGGCGCGCCGCCGGAACAGGTCCTCTATAGTATCAACATTTGTTTCTTTTAGGTCTTCCAAACCCGCCATTCGCAAAAATGCTCCCCTTCGGTCCCATTTTTGCTCATGGGCGGGCGGTAACTGTCGTCACCGCCCTGTTTTGCCACGATTGCGGAAGGCGTTGAAAGCAAGCTTTCACGCGCTCCCGGCAATCGTGACAAAACGCGGGTTTGGCAGTGTACCTTTAATTACAACTTGTTTCTCTGAATCTTTCCGCTGATGGTCTTCGGAAGTTCGTCCATGAAGACTACGATACGAGGATACTTGTAAGGTGCCGTATGCTTCTTTACGTAGTCCTGGATCTCTTTCTTGAGTTCCTCGGACGGCTGGGTGCCCTTCGTCAGAACGATGCTTGCCTTAACAACCTGTCCGCGGATCGGATCGGGAGCTGCGCTGACACCGCACTCGAGAACGTACGGAAGTTCCATGATAACACTTTCGATTTCGAACGGTCCGATACGGTAGCCGGACGATTTGATAACGTCATCGATACGACCGACATACCAGTAGAAGCCGTCCTCATCCTTCCATGCGACGTCGCCGGTGTGGTAGATTCCGTCGTGCCATGCTTCCTTCGTACGCTCGGGATCGTTATAGTAGCCGCGGAACAATCCGCAAGGCGTCTTTTCATTCGTGTAGATGCAGATCTCGCCGTTTTCGCCGACCGGTACGGGCTTTCCGTCAGGATCGAGGATGTCTACATGATACTGCGGCGTAGGCTTACCCATGGAGCCGAGCTTACGCTTCTCGCCGTACAGGTTACCGATAACAAGCGTTGTCTCAGTCTGACCGAAACCTTCGTGGATACGGAGTCCGGTCTTCTCCTTGAATACGTTGTAAACCTCGGGGTTAAGAGCCTCGCCTGCGGTCGTTGCGTGAACGATCGAGCTGAGGTCGTATTTGCTGATATCTTCCTTAATAAGCATGCGGTACATTGTGGGCGGTGCGCAGAACGTCGTGATATGATACTGCGCGAACAGCGGCAGAATGTCCTCCGCATGGAAGCGGTCAAAGTCGTAGACAAATACGGGTGCTTCGCACAGCCACTGGCCGTACAGCTTGCCCCAGAGTGCCTTACCCCAGCCGGTATCGGAAATGGTCAGGTGCAGTCCGTCGGGATCAACCTGATGCCAGTACTTCGCGGTTACATAATGACCGAGGGCGTATTTATAGGAATGACATGCAATCTTCGGATATCCGGTCGTACCGGAAGTGAAGAACATGATGAAACGGTCCGAACCGCACGGGCTGTTCGCGACGCGGTCGAAATGAGAGCTGTACATTACATACTCTTCATCGAAATTGCGCCAGCCCTCTCTCGGAGCGCCGACTACGATCTTGTGGATCAAAGTATCACAGCGCGGTGCCGCAAGGTCAACCTGGTTGGCGGTATCGCCGTCACCGGTACATACGATGGCCTTTACTCCGGCAGACTTAAAGCGGTACTCAAAGTCATGCTCCTGAAGCTGATACGTTGCGGGAATCGCGATCGCACCGAGCTTATGCAGTGCAAGCATGCATATCCAGAACTGGTAATGACGCTTCAATACGAGCATTACGCGGTCGCCGGGCTCAATGCCGAGGGACTTAAAGTAGTTTGCGCACTGGCCGCTCTTCTTACTCATGTCAAGGAACGTGAAACGGCGCTCGTTCTTATCGCGGTCCAGATGAACCATCGCAAGCTTCTCGGGATTCTTCTTCGCGATTGCGTCAACCACATCGTATGCGAAGTTGAATTTTTCTTCGTTTACGAAATCGATGGACTTCAGGCGGCCCTTCTCGTCCTCAACGGTTTTGATGAATTTGTCGCAGACGAAGCTGCGCTTCGCGGTACGGCCTTCCACAAGCGTATCGACGATTTCCTGCTCGGCAACGTCCTCGCCGGGCAGTACAACTGCGATAAACGTGCAGTCCTGATCGTTGATCGCGATCATGCCGTGAGGCGTCGAACTGTTATAGAAGATGCTGTCGCCTTCATGAAGGATTTCCACATGCTCGCCGACCTGAACCTTCAAGCAGCCCTTCATGACGATATCGAATTCCTGGCCGCTGTGCTTCGTAAGATGAATCGGCTTCTTCTGCTGCTCTGCCGAATACTCATAGCGTACCCAATACGGCTCCGCCAGTCTCTTCTTGAAATTAGCCGCCAGGTTCTTGATCAGGATGCCTTCCTCTTCGGAAGTGATCTGTCCCTGTCCTTTTCTCGTAACCGTGTAACTCGTCAGTTTGGCCGTATGTCCTTCAAGAAGCGCGGACATTTCAACGCCGAATGCGAGCGCGCACTTGTGAATAAAGGTGAACGGCATATCGGTTTTTCCGGCTTCGTACATTGCGTACTCTTCCGTGCTGACATCGGTCTTCTCCGCCATCTCACCTTCGGTGAATCCTGCGATCTCACGCATCTCGCGGATACGTGATGCAACTTCCTGCAATTTCAGGTCCATGTTGTCGCTCATAAATCTTTTACTCCTTTGGTGTATTATTGAAAGGCTGTAATCGATCGGCTGCGGTTCCGGTCCGGTATTCCGGTCCGTCCGCGCCCGGACAATAAAAAATGCCCGTCCCAAACGATTGTTTGAGACGAGCCTTTCACCCGCGGTACCACTCAACTTGCGTACACTGTACGCCACTCTTCGGATTCCAACAAATCCTATGCCTTGACGCGGCAAATACGGAAGTTCCTACTTTTCTTTCGAAGTTCAGACCTTCAGCTCGGAAGGGATAGGTCGATTCGTTCCGCAATGTCGGTTCACACCAGCCACCGACTCTCTGAAAGTGCATTCGCGAGACCGTCTTCGTCACAGCCTTTGAACGATATGAAGTTGTAAATTAGGCACATTATAAATCCTTTTATTAGGAATGTCAACCGTATTTTTTGCGTAAGATATTACGCTCGGATACTTTATCCGACTGACATCTTTCGTGTCCGCAAGCGTCCGGATGCGTAACATTTTTCTTCCGGGAGAAAAAGCGCGGGAGCATTTTCCCGCGGAAAATGCTCCCCTTTCCTCCGTGCTACTCAAAAAAGAAATCATAGAAATTATTCTCGAGATCCTGAAAGCGCATATCATCACTTGTATCGATTCCTTCTTCAAGGTTTTCTTTATAAGAAACCGCGCCGATGATCAGCACCTTTTTCAATTCCCGCGTCCCGTTTTCGATGCATTCCTGCAGGAACGCTTCTTCCGACATTCCGCGTTCTTCTTTCAGGTATTCGTCAAAAGAATCGTACCCGAATAGGAGCGAATAATTCTGTTCGCTGTATACGAATTGCTTTGAATAGTTCGCGACCTCTTCATCATCGAGCTCAAACTCCGCGATGGAAATCAGATAATTGATGGTTTCATCCCGGGCCTCCAGAATCTGCTCGATTTCCAGATGATTCAGATACTCTTCCTTCTTTGCTTCATAGAACTCCTCAAGAGAATCAAATCCGAATTCTTCGCTTACAAGTTCATCGGACAATTCTCCGTATTTGCCGAAGTTTTCTTCAATATAGCGGTCAAATTCGTCCTCCCGGAATACAATTTCCGAAAAGTTTCTTTTGAACTTCTTATAATCTCCGACCGATACAACGGAGCTCTTTTTGATTCCTTCCTTGTTCAGTATCTCGGAAATAATCCCGGATACTTTCAGTGCCTTCTTTCCGCATCCCGTAAGGGTTACGGCAAGCGCCGCCGATACAATTAATAATATTAAAAGTTTCTTTCGCATAAGGTTTCCCATTCCCGTTTTTTTCCGTTTTATAGTGAGATCAGTAAGGCGTTACACCGAATCTGCTCTTAAGATTTGCTGCTTTCTCGACAAATGTGTAATCCCGCAGATCACCGCCTACTATAATGCCGACCAACAGATATTTGGAACCGTTCTTGTAGTATACCGGAGCACCGCTGTCGCCTGCCTTGGACATGCATGCGGTTCTGATGAGATCCGTCATATAAAGACCGTCCACAGTTGCGGATTTGCTGGCATCATAAACGATCTTATTATTGACGGTTCCGGAAACGCCTCCGCAAGTCGAGACTTTATCGCCTGCTTTAACCGTTTTGATCGTCGGGCTGATGGTCACACCGCCGGCAGTTTTGGTCGATATGGTGTTTTTCTGACTGTTAACGGAAATAAATGATACATCCGCGTAACTATCATATCTCCATGCTTCAATTCGACCCACTTGGTCCGTTCTTCCCGAAGTCCTGTACAGATAATTGTCTGAAGAATCCTTCACAGCATGCGCAACAGTTACAAAACCGTTTGCGCGGTTTCCGTGGAAAACCTTGTAGGCACGGTAGCCGATACTTACACGGGCGCACACCAGTCTCTTGTTCTTCACTCCTTGAACTACCCATACCGTGTTTCCTAAATAGTATGTCCTTTGCTGGCGGACAATTCCGTCCGCATCGGGATTAATATCATCTCCGGTATTTCCTGTTTGGGAATACTCCGAATACCATTTCTGCAAAACATTCAGACTGTCGGCGGAATTCTTTCCTCCTGCCTTAAGTGCAGTCAATGTTCCAAGCAGCCCCAGTACCAGTGAAAAGGTAAGAATTAAAGAGGTAACTCTCTTTTTGTTATTTCTTTGCATTTTTACTCCTTTCTCGTTCAACACTTGACGATTGTTTTACCCGAGAACGGAAACCTTACACATAAACCTGACCGACTGTTCAGCAGCCGTTCCGGTTAATACGGAATGGCTCCGATGGCGGACCTGATCCTGGATTCCGGTTCAATAGCGGTCGATATATCATTATCAGCCACCACGATACCGACCAGCCGATAAGTTGACCCGCTTTTATAGAATACCGGCGATCCGCTGTCACCTTTAACAGACATCAGCTCGGTTACGATTGTATCCTTCAACGTAATGCCGTCATACTCAGCGTCTTCAAAACCGCATACTTCTACATTCGGAATGTACCCGGACACTCCCCCATACATACAAACTCTGTCATGGTTTTTAACCTTATACACATTTGAGCTGATTGATATTCCGTTTGGTGTTTTCTGTGTCACGGTATTCTGGTTTAACAAGGATATAAAAGACGCGTCGGCTTGATTGGAGTATTTGCATACCTCAATCCTGCCGATAATACCGCTTCCGCCCGAAGTGCGATAGACATAGCTGTCTCTGGCCTCTCTGACACCATGTCCTACGGTAACAAACCCATTGGCGCGAACTCCGTTGAAGACCTTATATGCCCGGTACCCTATGCTCACACGGCAGGCAACCATTCTCCGGTTTTTTACTCCCTTTATCACCCATATCTGGGAGCCGGGATTCAATGAATCACACCCGCTGTATTCACCGCCGGGACCTGCTGCATCCGCAGCAATCGGATTTCCCTCCGTCTGGTACACTTTGTACCAATTCCGCAAAAGGTCTACGCTTCTGCTGCCTTTTGCATCTCTGTCCGTCAAAGACGAATAATGACAGAGCAGCCCTGCAATCATTGAAAAGACGATCAATAATGCGGCTTTTTGTTTTCCCCATAATGAAAACATATCTTCCCTCCTTAAAAATTTTAAACCATTGAACCGGTTTCAAATATTATAACACAGATGATCTTCCGTTTTGATAAATAATTATTGATTTTTCTGCACATTTTTTACTTCTTTGGTACCAGTAAAATCGAGTGATTCTTTCAATATATTCATCGCGAAGTGTGGATTTTACTGCATTTTCCCATTCAGAAACATAAAAAACGGAACCGTCTTGTGAACGGTTCCGTTCTGATATCTTGTTTGATTGTTTCTGCTTACCACTCCGAGTCACCGCGGAAAATCTCACGGTCCATGGACAGCGCATCGATAATGTTGCAGATGGATTTCAATTCCGTACGAATCTTCATTACGTCTAGCTCGGGGTTGATCTCCCCGAAAAGCGGAGGCTCCATGTGATTCTTTCCGGATGAAATTGCGACATGCAGCATGTTGTGGACAAATCCGACCATGATCGGCGCACCGAGCTCGGATCTTAAGAACTTCAGCATCTGCATTACGCGGGGCGTCAGCAGATAAAAAGCTTCCACTTCATTCTGGCATCTCGCGTCGAACATTCTGTTGAATTCCATGTCCTCGGTCTGAATCGTATTCCAGCGTTCCGAACTTCTCACGAAGAGACGGCTCGCATTATTTCTCTCATATGAAAAATCTTTGGAAGAAACCTGCAGGTCTGCTTCAAAGTTCTTATTGTACCGGAACACGATCCACGTTCCGCGAATATATACGGTCGTATGGCTGCTCTTTCCGGACGAAGTGTGCTGGGCGATATACAGATCCGCACGGCGGAACGGAACGCCCTTATACGTGCCTTCCACCATATCTTCGCTGTGGAAGCGGTTGCCCATGCTCATAATTCCGGTTGCCGCGATTTCATCGCGTGTAAATCCGTAATCCGAGTAATAAGAAAAGCTGTCGAAAAGCGTCTCCGCGGCGCGGTTGACAACCTTGTCTTTGTACGCTGTGCGGTACCGCTTGTACATCTTGTAGAAGAATAAGAAAGTGATTCCCGCGCAGAGAATTCCGCCGAGCATCCACAGCATCGGATTCATGTAAGTTGTCCGTGTTGCAAGAATAACGAACGGCGAAAACATGGCGATGAGCATAAACAGTACCGCAACTACCGCCAGAATCATCAGTCTTATCTTATATTGTTTGATTTCTTCCCAGGTCATAACGTATCCTCCTTTCTGTTACCGCATTGTTCGGACGGGCATTTCCGGCATGATCGCGCGGTCGCGGATCACAAATTCCGCAAACATCTGAATCGGCACAAAATCTTTCCGAGCTTCTTTCGTTTCCGTCTTTTCGTCCATAAGATGTTTGGGCATCTCCGTTTGATTCTCACCGGTTTCAATTGCCACCGTCACTTCATTTCCGTCGAACAGAATCGAAAACGGATACCCCAGTTTCTTCCTGATCTTCAGGAGCATTTCCTTCGTCTCTTTCGACAGCATCACACGGACGGAAACCGCATCCTCGCCGAAACACCGGAATATTTCATCAAACGACGCGTCTCCGGTTTCCACCTTAGTAAGATGCTCATCATCCTTTTCCGTTCCGCGTTCTGTCGCATTCGTAAGGTCCCTGCTCACGATCCGAATCTTATCGGAATAATCCTCGTCCGTCTTGAAAACGATAAACTCTCCCTTAAAGAATCCGCACCGCACTTCCGCTCTGGTAAATGCGACTCCGCGGCATTTGCCCCTAAGCAGATCCTCGCTTACAAAATTCACATGCGAATCCAGTATTCCCTTTTCAATCACGCTTGCTTCCGAAAAACCGATGTCCGGATAAAACTCATACTCTTCGAACATTTTCCGCGCCGCCTCATCTGCGACGAGTTCCTTATACAGAAGATTCTTCTTTTTTCTCGCCGAACTCGAAACAACGATGCAGGAAACGCAAAAAGCAATCAGCGACAGAATCAGGAGAATCGGTCCCCATACATATGACGAATTATTATCCTTCCCGATAATCTCAGTCATTCCGGCAACAATCAGCATGATCGCAAAAGTCATGCCCATATACGCCAGACTGATGTTGGAATTCTGCGCCTTATCGCATTTATTTAAATCTTCCCACGACTGACCTTTCTTCTTCATGCCGATCACCTCCGTTCCTTCCGAATTCCGTTCAATCTTTTACCTGTGAGGCATAGTATATCACATGTAAACGACATTTACCATATGTTTTTACGATTTTACATTTGCTTAACATAGTAACGGCCCTGTACGATCAACAGGGCCGCAAACCGCTATCATAAACGAATACCGCAAGCATTACTCTTATTGCGGCTTACCGAATTTCGCACGTTTTTCTTCGCGGATTCCCATCACTCCGCCGACACATGCGCGGACAAATGCGACTACGCTCCATCCAAACAGGGTAAACGCCTCAAAAACCTGATGCCTGATACCGTCCGACAATCCCAAATGCTGCAGATCCACCCAAAGCGTAACGAAGAAAATTCCTACCACGCCGGCAAGGGAGATCACAACACACAGGAACTGGACAAACTTGGAGGACCTGCGGATGGGACGGAACATTCCCCTCATGATCAGGAACCAGAGGATTCCGAACAGGATCAGAAATACCGCCGCGCCGAGGATATAATTGAGGCCTTCAAAATCATAGTATTCGCCGCTGAAGAGAGACCCGCTCTTCACCACTCCGGTGGGCTTCAGGTCCTGAAACTGGATCAGACTGCCGAGAAATGCCGCGCCGACAGCGAGAAGCCAGAACATAAACACAATGAAGCATAATTTGCCGCCCGAGGTTTTCTCATATCTTTCTCTGCGCGGCTTGGGGCTGCCTTTTTTAGGTTCTTTTTCGTGGTCCTTCATAGATACGTCCTTTCCCCTTTCGGATCTGAAAGAATGCTTTTCTGTCATTTTACCAAACTTGAACAATGTTTACAAGCCGATGGGTTCTTCAATAAATGTTATCCTCTTCTTTCCTCCCGAAGCGGGCGGTCCCAAAATACTTCCGCATTCTGCGCGTGGGAAAGCTCGTCAATGGCTTCGCGGAAGCCGCAAAGAAGCACCTGCTCGCGCTTTTTGGAGCGGCGTCCTTTTCCTTCATAGACGGTCTTTTCGAAATATGCGTCATAAGAAACCGCATAGTCTTCCTCGTCCCGGTGCGGGAAGAACGTAACCGCCGCATTGTAGCGGATCATGCCGTCGCACGAGTCCGAAACCAGCATGACAAGTGCGGCTTTTCTGGGGACTCCGTTATACTCGCAGGATGCTTCGAAATATTGTTCATATACGTTTACGGTTGCCATATTTCATTCCCTCCGGATCGGATTTTGTTTCTTTCTTCATTATAGCAATCCGGGGCGGATAATTCAACGCGTATTCCTTCCGTTTCGCTTGCATTCCCCCTTCGGATTTGATAACATTTGTACATAAGGCGTTTCCTATACGGTAACGTCCGGGCGCCTTCGGAAGATCCGGAACGGCTGCCCCATTTCGTAATAGAGAGGATATTTTTATGAGACATTGGTTAGGATTTGAGCACGGCATTAATTTCGGCGGATGGCTTTCTCAGTGCCGCCACACGACCGAGCATTATGACACCTTTATCGGCCCGGACGATTTCCGTCAGGTTGCCGCATGGGGGCTTGATCACGTCCGCGTTCCCGTGGATTACGATCTGTTTCTTTCCGCTGACGGTTCGTTCCGCGAATCCGGCTTCGGATACATCGATTTTGCAATTGCGCAGTGTAAGGCAAATGGACTGAACATGATCCTTGATCTGCACCGGACGCCCGGTTTTTCATTTGACCCGGGCGTAAAAGAAAACGGTCTGTTCGAACTTCCGGAGTGCCAGGAAACCTTCTACCGGATCTGGGACGAACTCGCGAAGCGTTACGGAAAGGAAAAGGACTGCCTCGCGTTCGAGCTTCTGAACGAGGTTACCGCCAAGGAGTACTGCGAAGCATGGAACCGCATCGCGGACACATGCATCAGGAGAATCCGAAAGATTGCTCCCGACATTTCCGTTCTTGTCGGCGGATATTACAACAACAGCGTTGAAGCCGTTCGCGACCTTGCCGCTCCGCAGGACGAGCACATCATTTACAACTTCCATTGCTACGAGCCGCTTTTGTTTACGCATCAGGGCGCTACTTGGATCGCATCGATGGATCCGTCGTTCCGCTGCCCGTTTGAGATGCCTTACTCCGAATACGCAAAGAAGAGTGTCGAGCAGCTCGGCGCCGCATTTTCCGCGTCCTTCGACCGCTTCGATCAAAACGCCGTACCCGACGAGAATTATTTTGAAGCGCTGTTTCATGATGCCATCGCCGTTGCCGAAGAGCGCAACGTTCCGCTCTATTGCGGCGAATACGGCGTAATCGACCGTGTGGATCCGGAGGAGGCTCTGCTTTGGTACCGCGCCTTCCATAAAACGATGCGCCGCTATGCGATCGGTTCCGCCGCGTGGAGCTACCGCAGAATGGATTTCGGCATCTCCGATGCACGGATGGACGGCGTTCGAGACCGTCTGCTTGCGGTGATCAAACACGAAGATTAATCACAATGTCAAATACTCGTCAAAACGCAAAAAAGAGCTGCTGCATTATATGCAACAGCTCTTCTGCAGTTGATGGGACTTGAACCCACACCCAAGTACATGGACATGAACCTGAATCATGCGCGTATGCCAATTCCGCCACAACTGCAAGCAAGGGTTATAATATCATCTTTCTTACAAAGTGTCAACTGTTTTCTCTGCGCCTTCCGCTCTTAAGAAGTTCCGTCGGTGCGTCCGGTCCGCATCTTAGCGCGGTTGGTACCGATGCTTCCGGTTCGTCTGCCGCCGAACTAAGCATCCAGATAAGCCTTCAGCGTTTCGAGTCCGTTCAGGCAGTCCCGTCTTCCCAGTTCATACAGGCTCCAAAGCTTGTCCGTATCCTTTTCAAGGCGCGTGACCGTAACCGGTTCGGACGGAGCGAAACGCAGAATCCGTCCTTCGTTATGGAGCGCCTCGATTTCTTCATACTGCCGGTTATATTGAAAAGTCGCTTTTGCCAGACTTTCCGCCAGCTTCGGATAGCGGCGGTAGAACGTCCGGGCGCCTTTTGTTTCTTCCTCGGGAACACGAAAATCCGGCTGTCTCGTTTTGATCACGACGATCTTTTCGTATCCTTCGTCGATTGCCCACCGGTACGGAATGTGACAGGTACAGCAGCCGTCGAGATGCGGTGCTCCCCCGATCATCACGGTCGGCGAAACAAACGGCAGCGTCGAGGATGCACGGATTGCCAGCATGATATCGTCACACACGCCCTTTTCGAAATAATCGGCCTCTCCCGTCATGCAGTTCGAAGAAACCGCGAGGAACCTCCTCTCGGGATTCAGAAACGTCTCATGATCAAACGGCTCTAAGATTCCTCTCTCTTCGGTGACAAATCCGACGTCCAATATGCTGTGGGCATGCAGAACCGCCTTCCAGCCGACGAAACGGCTGTCATTTCTTGATCCGATGTTAATCCGTGCCGAGCGTCCGATCTGTCCGGACACATAATTCATACCGGCAAGCGCACCCGCGGACACTCCGATCACACAACGGAAATTGATGTCATGAAGCATCAGCGCGTCTAAAAATCCCTGCGTATAAAGGCCCCGGAAGGCTCCGCCTTCAAGCACGAGACATCCTTCCGTGATGCGACTGCCCGCCTTCCCTTTCGGTATCTGATGTAAACCTTCAAACGTCTGTTTATTCATCGCTCTTTTCCAATCAGCTTCGTAATCAGGGCATCGTCGGCCGACGGAAACAGTTCCTTCACGCGGCTCACGATACGCGCCCTGGATTCGTTCGGAGTTTCATTGTAGGCGGCCGTTACCGCGTCATAGCCCCATACGGCTTCAGGCGGCTGCGGAATCGATACCGGCATGCCGAACTGCGCGCCTCTCTTGTTCTCGCGGCAGCGGAACCCGGTGATCACAAGGTAAGTCTGCATCTGCAGTCCGGTCATGATGCCCGGAAAATTCTTATCGTTTCCTTTGCCGAAGCCTGCCGTCTTCTTAAGCTCCGTCGAAAGAATGCGGATATCGGAATAAACGGTGTCTCCGTCCTTGTCCCGCTCCGTCAGAAGGTCCATGATTTTCTTCTCGCGGCGGTCCGCAAGACCGTCCTCCCACCGGGAATCGAAATCGTATCCGTCTCTCCGGTAATTCACAAAATACGGAAGCCACGAAAGGCTTATGAAGCCTGCCTTCTTATCAAAGAATTTGCCGTAGGCGACACGCTTCTCGGCAGCGATGATCTCTCTCCATTCCCATGGGTCTTCCTCTCGGATGCCGGTCCACCAGTAGTCTGCCGAACAGTGTTCCTCCGCCGAGAACCCTTTTATGCCGTTCGCAAAAAGAGGTAGGAAACCTACCTCCTCCACGTAATCCGTCAATTGTTTATAAGAGCGGACTCTCCCCGGATCATTCCGGGGAAGACCGCGCATAATCCATACTCCGTCCTCAAATGCCATATATATGCTCCTTCGTCCGTTTCCTCAGGCCGTCTCGCGGCGCGGATTTAACGATAGAAGTTTACTTTGCTGAGAACCGCCTTACCGGTGATCGTAAGCGTCGGAGCATCTTCCGGAAGCTCGATCTCTTCAATGTTCTCGTTGGCATTCTTCACATCCATTTCAAGCGATACCTTTACACCGTCCGGGATTACTACCGTGATTGCGCTGCAGATACCGGTCAGATCCAAAACGACGTCCTTCTTCGGCGCCTCAGCCCAGGAAATCGTCAGCGCACCCGCAACACAGGAGTAAAATGCATTGTCCACCTCCGGCTCGATCATCGCCTTGGACTTTCCGAGTCCATACGAAGAAATCCGGTTGTTCTGATTCTCTCCCGCACCGATCTTACGGATGTTTCTGCGGAGCAGCGCAAACATCGTTGCGGTAACCGCGCCGATGAACACCGCAACCGCACCGACTGCAGCCAGAATGACTTTAATAACGGAACCTTGTTTCTTCTCTTCCATTGTGAATTCCTCCTCTTCCTTTCCGGACGGAAATGCGTTCCGCTCCGGTTCTTACCTGTTATTGTACCCTGTCACAGCGTAAGTGTCAATTGAGAGGTTTCCGTCACACGAACACGTTTCCGAGTAACATCGGGTTAAACAAAACGTACTGCGCGTTCGGCACATGCAGGCTCACAAGAAGCAGCGGAATGAGAAAGATCAAAACACACGCGATGATTACGGAAATACCGTTTCGGAGAACCTTAAACAGAAGCGATACTGCCGCAGTGATCAGAAGCCCCGCGATGAACCGCATCAGCATAATAAGAAGCAGATACTGCAGTACGGACAGATTCTGCGGAACCTTCGCAAGATTCTCCACGCTCGCCGCCGGAGCATGAATCCCGACGGTACCGTACGCCCTTAAGATATTCCGCGTAAATAAGAGATAGGTCATGGAAAATGCCGCCAGCACGCATAGGAATCCGAGGAAGCATTTGACGCATCTGAGCCTTCCCCTTCCGAGGTAAGTCGATCTCAGGATCCGCACTTCCGAGTTTCTGTAATCAAGTCCGTAGATTCCGAACGCCATGGCGATCAGCATGATGACATAGACAAATGCCTGCATGACGTCTCTGTTCGCACGGTTCTGCTCATTCGTAAGGATATCGTAACCTTTGTCAAAAAACAGTTCTCCGTCTTTTACGTTCAGAAGGTATTGCGCATGTGTCATGACATTTTCAAATGCTTTCTGACGGTCTAAATCCTCCCCGTATACAACGCTTAGATAAAGCAGGCTTTTTCCTTCTTCATAAGCGGCGTTGATTTCGTTTGTAATCTTCTCATACTTTGCCTGTTCCGCGCCGAGCATCTTCCATCGTTCGGAATCCAAAGGTCCTTGGAAGCGGTCCATGTATTCTTTGTAATAGAGCTCGTCTACCGAATCGAACCGAATCCTCTCGGCGGGATTCCACCACACCGCGAAAATGCAGAAAAGGATCAGGACGATCAGGCATTTTCCGGGCAGAAGAAACTTATGCGCTTCATGGAAAAACAAGGAGGTATGACTTTCCAAAAACCCGAGCAGGCTCCGTTTTCTCACGCGCATTGCCTTTGCTTCATGTGTTGCTTCAAGATAGTTTACGACTGCCCAGAAGATCAAAGCGGTCAGTACAATCCACAGTCCCCAATAAAGAACAAGCGTATTGACGGGTGTTCCGAACAGATTCAGGTTCACGTAATCCGAGAACATGCCGCCGGTCCGGATCCCGTAAGTAATGTTCAGGTACCGAAGCAGCGCGAGGAAATGCGTTCCGGGGATCTTCGTAAAGAGAAGGATCTCCGCCAGCACCGTTACCGCCGATACGGCAAATACGAAGATGATGCTTCCGAATACCGCGCCCGTCAGCATGAAGAAGATTCCGAGTAAAAAGCAGGTCAGGACTTTCGCCGGGAACCAAAGCCCGAGATACTGTCCGATACTGATCGAAAACGGGCTCGTCCGATATTGATATAAACTCTGGATCGGACTTCCGAGCTCCATGGGTCCGAAGATGCATCTGCCGACTGCGGCATTGACCGCATAGAGGGACACAAGAACAAGAAGAACGGAAATAAACATGGCAGCGGTTTTGGCCGCCATCAGTTTGCGCCGGCCGTCGGCCGCCGTCCGTAAAAGACTCAGCTGATCCTCGTTCTTTTCGTAAAAGACAAGATTCAGCGATATGATAAAGATCATGATCACCGCCAGCCAGTCGGTAAGATCATTGTCCGTGATATTAAGAAGGGGCATCGGATCCTGTACTTTCGGGACCGTCCCCTGAAGCTTCCGGTATACGCCGCTCGTCTTTTCGGCATTTTTCAACGCGTATCCGCCGTCATCCACAAACCTGTGCATGATGGCGATCTCAGCGGCTTTTTCATCGACGGAACGGAGATATTCGTCGTAGGAAAGACATGCCTTAACTTCCTCCCGAACCCTTCTGCAGAGATTGAATTCGCCGTAGGACGCCGCGTCCGCTTCCCTCTCCTCCAATACCCCGGGAATCTTGTCCGCATCATACCCGCTGACTTCCCGGTACAGAGCGCTGTAATCCGTAAGCGTATAAAAATCTTCCCCCGGAGTCTTGATCGTATACATTTGAAGCAACGGATTGATCACGATCAGAAGAAGCAGGATCAGCACCGTTTTCTTCGTAAACAGTTTACATAATTCGTTTTTCAAGATAGCCATTTTCAAGCTCCGTTAAGATACAGATACAGATCCTCGAGATTCGGCCGTACCGCTTCCTTCTTCCAGACGTCCTCATACGAGTCCGCGATAATGCGCGCGATCACGCCGTCCTCATCTCTTGAAATATTGCTCACTTTATACCGCTCGTTTACCAAAGGCAGGTCTTCGTCTTTAACGGAAATGTTCCACACCTTTCCTTCTAACTCCTTAAGAAGCGCGGACGGAGAACCGCTCCGTAAAATCTTCCCGCCGTTCAGCATGATGATTTCTTTTGCGATAAATTCCACGTCCGTGACAACATGCGTCGCGATGATGACAATCTTATCGCGGGCAGCCTCCGAGATCAGATTGCGCACGCGGATTCTCTCCTTGGGGTCAAGCCCGGCAGTCGGTTCGTCCAAAACCAGAATGCCGGGGTTCCCGATCAATGCCTGCGCGATCAGAGTTCTCTGCTTCATTCCGCCGGAGAACGCCCCCAGCTTTTTGCCGAGGACGTCCTCCAGATTAACCATTTTTACGTAATGACGGATATCGTTTTCAGCCTCACTTTTCCCGAGTCCTTTCAGGGAAGCCATAAAGAACAGAAATCGTCTGAGACTGAGTTCCGGATAGATATTCTGCTGCTGGGGCATATACCCAAGCAGTTTCCGGTATTCCCTTCCGAGTTCATCGATGCCCTTTCCGTCTAACAGAACCCGCCCCTTGGTCGGAGTCAGATTGTCCGTGATCAGATTCATCATCGTTGATTTGCCGGCGCCGTTCGGTCCCAAAAGACCGTAGATCCCCGGCGTGAAGGAAAATGTGATATCACAAAGCGCGACTTTGTCTTTATAGATCTTCGTGAGACCCTCCAAACCAAGCGTCATTTCCGAAATTCCTCCCACTGGTTTCTGATGCTGTCAAGGTATTCGTCATAGCCTGCGGCTTTCAGTTCCTGCTGCGCTGCCGCAATGACTTCCGCCGTAGGTTTGTTCATCTGACCGACTTCACGGTAGAACTCGGTCATGATGTCCCCGATTCTGTTGTACTTCGCCGTGTCCGGTTCGAAGCCGATAAACGGAGACAACTGCAGCTTATCATAGTAATCAAAGATCCGGTTCTTACGATCAGTCCGGAAAGCCTCGCCGCTGATGGGATACACACTGATGTACAGATTCAGCAATCTCCTTACCAAGATATCATCGTCCCCCCATTCGGATCCGTCTGCGTGATATACAACACCGTCAATGAGTTTGTAGTCCTTGCCTTCCTCACCGAAAGCAAGGAGGTTGGCGTATTTCCCGTCCGCATACAGAAGGCAGAGAAAATCCACTACCGCGGCGACATCATCCGTGTTCTTCGAGATTGCAACGGATAAGGCCAGTCTCGACGAAAGATACGGTTTTACTCTCTTTACCGTAATGAACTCCTCGGGATAATCCTCCTCATTGACATCGATCCCCAAAGCCGCCACGAATTTGCCTGCCTTTACGCGGTCCTCCACTTCTTCGCGGTACTTTTTCGGATCAAAGTCATTATCGTAAATGTATGATCCGGTTAAAGACAGGAATCCTTCTTCTTTCATTTGATCGAGGACCTTCAGATATCCGATAAGCTTCTCGGATTCCAGCGGATTTTCAACGGACATCGTTTCGTAATCATATAACAAGCCGGTTGTGATTTCGCATCCGATCATATCATCAAAGTCTGTATAGTCCATCAGATATTGGAAGCGCGGGTTCTTACTGTCATCCCACTCCACATCCTTGATCATTTCATAAATTCCTTCAATGGTTCCGTCCCAGTTCGCGATGGCGGCATCCGAAAGATACTTCCGGTTAAATGCGGCCGATACTTCTATTTCGCTGCCGGCAACCGTCGGAATGGAATAAATACCGTTGTCGCATTTTACGGCTTCCCAGAGCTGCTTGGGGAATGACCTGTAAAGTACTTCGCCTCTTCCCTTCGAAAGAATGTCGTCAAGCCTGAGAACAACGCCTGATTTGATCACATCATAAATTTCATTGCCCCCCCGCTCTTCCCGGAAGCCCAAAGAAGCTACATCGGCTCTTCCGTACTTGAATTCGTTCATGACATGCTCTTGATAGTTTTCAAAATCACAGTACTTGATCTTGAGCCAGTATTTATGGCCGTCTTTATAAAGCGCTTCATTAAAAAGATCCAGATTCCGCTGGTTAACGGTCGCGAAGCTGCCTGCGGGCATGATAAACGTGATAACCTTCGCATCCGCCGGTGCGGCGGCCGGCTTGTATTCGTTTGATCCGTCCGGATCGTCCGTTGCGTTCAGCTCGTTTTCTTTTGTGCCGGACGGGTCCGGTTTATGCGTCTTTTTATACACTGCCACCGCGGAAGCCGCGATAACCAAGGCCAGTACAATACATACTGCCGTAATAATCTTATTCTTCATCATAGTTCCTCAACTTTCTCGGATTGAATCTGTTGTGATTAAAATCATCCATACTTAACACACAGAGCCAATATTGTCCGTTCTCCGTATAATCGATATACACCGATTCCCCACATATAGCTGCGATTATAAACGAGTCGTCACTCGGACGTCTCATCAGTTCCTCAATCTGACCGTTTTTCACGCGATAGTAAATGCGTTCGCTCCGGTCATCCGAGTAAGCGCCGATGTACGCGGCGTCTTTCGCCTTCTGCATCTGTCCCGAAGCATTTGCAATCGGGATCTGTTTTGTTTCACCGCTCTTTCCGTCATATGCGAACAATCCGTCTTCCGTGAAAAAGTAAACATCGCTTTCCGCCATCTGCGGACTCTTCACATGTTTTAACGTCTTTACAAGAACGGTCTCTTTCTCAGCAATGTCATACCGGTACAGGTCATACTCCAGGTGTTCATTGTAAAACGCCTCAAAGTCGCCCGTAAAAGCTTCGCTGACCATCTGATCCGTGATGCCTTCACCGTAATGAACGGCCAGATAATACACGGACCCGTTTTCGTAATGAATTCCCGTAATGACCGGCTGACCGTCCGTGATCTTGTTTCCCATCTGCACGCTGTAATCGTCAAGATCGATGACAAATATCCCGGTTTCGTATTTGTCGTTGCTTATAACCTGTCCGTCCTCGGTAAGTTCGCAAACATTATCGTAGGAACCCACAACATAATGATCCCGGTAGAGCACATACGGAATCCTCTCTACCCCTTCCAGCTTTGCCGTCTTCCTGCGGTTCTCTCCGTTTGCGTCCATTACGTAGAGATACTTCGTTCTCAGATCTTCATCCGCCATGTTCCCGATGAAATACAAATGCCTGTTATGAAGTACCGTTCCGCAGCAGTTCAGGCCCTGGAAAGCTGCCGGGCATGACGGATTCAGATTCTTACGCGAATATCCTTCATGCGTACAGTTCGGCTTATCGCAATAGATCATATCCTTTCCGGTAGCCGTATCAATCATGTGCAGCCTTTTCGAATCATCGAGATAAAGCACCGAATGCTCGGAATAATTCTGTGTATTATCGACGATGTCGTACCGGTATTCTTCGTTTCCGGCATCCGGTGAATCCTTCTTCCGATTCCGGCCCTGCAGGAAAAAGATCAGTGCACAAACCGCGGCGGCTGCCGGTATGCCGATCAGCAGTCTTTTTACCGTTTTATTCATAAACTCCCCCCTTCTGTCCGCTTCACGCGGCTGCTTTATTTGTCTCTTCTTAAATCATAAACCGGCAAACCGCTTTCCTCTGCCTCCTTTAAGTTCTCTTCGCTATAAACTTCCGCTGTAGTGAATAATACGATCTGTCTGCCGTCTTCGATATGTACGGAGCAGATAAATGGCAGCTGCTTGTCGTTGACCGGATCGATAATGATGTATGAATCTCCCGTCGGAAGATCCGATAAATCCTCAAAATAGATCACCTCTCCGCCGACTCCCCAGTATTTTCCGGGCAGATATTCATAATAAATCCTGCGGTCGTTTTCATAATCGGAAGCGAGATCCAGCAATGCGTTTCTCACAACCGTCATTTGCGTGTGTTCCGCTGCCTCACGCAAGCCTTCCAGTATCTGGCGTTTCTCATTTGCCCCGTGATGATACTCAAGCAAACTGCGGAAACCTCCGCGGATCGTATAATACAGATCTCGAAGCGGCGCCGTTTTATCGACTGCCGCATCCAATTCGATAAAATAATTGTAGCCTTTCGCGTCCGTCACCTTAAGGTACAGCCAGTAATTCGTTTCCTCATCCGAAATAGCGTGTCTGACAACCACTTTCTCTTTGACAAACGTTATTTCCTCAAACACCTCACCGTCCTCTCGTACGATTTCCCGTTTCACATCGCTTCCGTTTTCATAAACATAGGACCAGTTTTCGATTTTTTCTTTCATGAGTTCGGTAATCGACACTCCCGAGGTAGCCTTTACAATCGCTCCCATTCCGAGGAAGATCAGGAAACATACCGCTGCCGTCACAGCCGTCCGCATAAACGCGCTGCTGCGTTTCTTCCGGTCAACCGCCCGCAGTATTCTGCTGTTTAATCCATCCGATACGGTAATATCCAGTTTTAAAGCTTCACGAATAAACTCATCTTCTCTGTTATTCATACCAGATTTCCTCCAATTCATTCTTTAAACTGCTCTTCGCCTTATTCAATCTGCTTTTCACCGTGCCGGACGGGATCCGCAAAAGAGCGCTTATGTCTTTGATCGACAGTTCCGCATAATAGAACAAGTATATTACCGTTCTCTGTTTCAGCGGAAGGAGCCGGATACTGTTTCTGACCTTCAGTTGCATTTCCTTTTTTTCTACGATTTCCTCTGTCCTCAGTTCCGAAACGGGTTCTTCACTGAATTTCTTAAGTTCGTCATCCAGAGATTCTTCCGCCTGTTTTGTCTTTTTGCGGTAAGAATTTTTATACAGCCGGACGGCGATCCCAAGGCAATAGTTCCGTTCCTTCTCAAGCAGCGGACCGTCTTCCGTCTTTTTAATCCGTTTTCCGATTTCATAAACTTTGCAGAGCGTATCCTGATACAGGTCGTCCGCATCGTCCCGGCAGCCGGTCAAATGATAACAGAAACGATAGATATCGTTCCCGTGCAATTCAATCAGCTGTTCCAGTTCATTCTTGGTCATGTTGGGGTCCCCTCTTTGCTGCTTTCACTTATATATTGTCACGAACCGCGAAAAGGTTCATTTGTTTTTGAAAAAACTTTTATTTTGTTTTGTTGTCCTCCGGGAAGCGCCCGGACTCCCCCGTCCGCGGGCATGCGGATTCCCGCGGAATGCCCTTATTACAAGTATATTCGCGGAAAAGGCGACCGTCAACCGCTCCGGCGGCGAAAAGGCTTTTTCGGACGGGTTGCGGAGGAAAATGTGACATTTTCCGAAAAATCGATGTTGACATCTGCAATACTTCGTGTTACGATGTATTCCATGAAAGGAGGTATCGCATGGACATCCAGTTAAAACGAGGTCTTCTCGATGTGTGCGTACTCGCCGCGATCAAAGACGAAGACTCCTACGGTTATAAGATTATCAAAGATATGAGTCCTTATATTGAACTCTCCGAGTCAACCTTATATACCATTTTAAAGCGGTTGGAAATGGCAGATATGCTTACGGTTCGAAGCGCGGAACACGGCGGCAGGCTCCGGAAATATTACCACATAACCGATGTGGGATTGCGGCGTATTGAAGAGTTCAAGGAGGAATGGAAAGAGATTATGTCGATCTATCAGTTTGTTACCAAGGAGGATCACGGAAATGAATAAAACGGAATTTCTCGTCCGGCTGCAGCAGGGACTTGCCGGACTTCCGCAGGAAGATATAGACGAACGTCTGAATTTCTACAATGAAATGATCTCGGACCGTATGGAAGACGGCCTGAGCGAAGAAGAAGCCGTTGCCGGAGTCGGCGACGTCGATGAGATTGTCGCGCAGACGATTGCGGAGATTCCGCTGCCGAAACTCATGTGTGAGCGCGTTAAGCCGAAGCGGCGTCTGCGCGCCTGGGAGATCGTGCTTCTGGCACTCGGTTCTCCGATCTGGCTTTCGCTTCTGATCGCGTTCTTCGCGATCGTGATCAGCATTTACGCAGTCATCTGGTCGCTCGTCGTATCCGTCTGGGCAATAGAAGCAGCCTTTATCGCCGTCGCTCTCGGCGGAAGCTTTATCGGATCGATCATGATCTTAAAAGGCAATGTCTCGACCGGCATCGCGCAAATCGGATTTGCCGTTATGAGCCTCGGATTCGCGATCGCATTTTACTTCGTCTGCAAGGCATACACGAGATTCTCGGTATTCCTTACGAAGAAGATCGCCGCAGGCATTAAGGCCATGTTTATCAGAAAGGAGCGCACGGAATGAAAACCTCTACGAGAGTTTTATTAACCATATCGGCCGTTCTCGTTGCGGTCGGCATCGGCCTTGTCGTTGTCGCACTCGGCATGAAACACTGGAACTTCTCCACGCTTGACGGCCGGAAATTCGAAACCAACACACACGAGTTTACGGATAACATCACGGAAATCTCGTTTAATACCGACACCGCGGACATCACATTTGCCGAGACATCCGGCAATCAATGCAAAGTGGAATGCTACGAGTCGCAGAAGGAAAAGCATATCGTTACCGTCAAGGACGGTACACTGAGCATCACCTATAAGGATAACCGCGAATGGTATGAAAAGATTGCGCTGTTCACTACGACGACGCCGAAGATTACGGTATTTCTGCCGGAGCCGGAATACAAAAAACTGACCGTAAGGGAGCATACCGGAGACATCGTAATCCCGAAAGATTTCACATTCGGAAGCATCAGCATCAAGGCAACCACCGGCGATGTCGAATGCTCCGCTGCCGTAACCGGAACGCTTGAGATCAGTCTCTCCACCGGTGACTTCTCCTTAAAGGATATGTCGGCTGCTGCTATGAAACTTACCACCACAACCGGTAAGATGAACCTTACGGATGTTAAGACGGGAGCTTTGACCATGAAGGTTAGCACCGGTAAATCGGTTCTGAAAAACGTCTCCTGCGACAGCATCGATTCGACCGGCAGCACCGGCAACATCTCGATGGAAAATGTGATCGTGAGCGGACTTCTCAAGATTAAGAGAAGCACCGGCAATGTAAGCTTTAACGGTTCGGATGCCGGCGAGATCAGCGTAAAGACCGACACAGGAAGCGTAAAAGGCACGCTTCTTTCCGAGAAGATCTTCTATGCTAAGAGCGATACCGGAAAGATTGAAATTCCGCAGACACTCACCGGCGGCCGCTGCAGTATCGAAACCGATACCGGAAACATCAAGCTCAGCATCAAGTAGACGTTATCGACTGTTTCCATAAAAACACCCTGCAGAGTCATTCTGCAGGGTGCTTTCCTTTTTCAGCTTATGTTGTCTGTTTCGAAACCATATCTGTGCTCGCAGGCTGACCGGTCCTCAGTCCGGCTTTGCAAAGGACTTACAGTAATTCTCCGATTTCCTTAAGCGTCGGCGCGACTGCGTACAGGTACTCTCTCATCTCTTCGGCATCGGACTGGTCCGGCACCATGATGACTTTGCAGCCTGCGCGGTACGCGGACAGCACGCCGTTCGGGGAATCCTCAACCGCGGCACACTCGGAAGGTTCGAGCCCGATCTCCCTGCAGGCGTATTCGTACACGTCGGGAGCGGGCTTCCCCTGCTTCACTTCGGTCGCGCTGATGATCCTCGGAAAATACTTCCGTATCCCGACCTGCGTGAGATACCGCTCGGTCCGCTCAATCGGCGACGCGGTTACGACATATGCGGGTATGCCTCTTCTTTGAAGTTCCTCTAAAATCTCCTCGGCACCCGCTTTCAGCTGCAGTCCGTCCTTCGCGAACTCCGCTTCCATCATCTTGGTCCGGCGAGCACGGATCGTCGGATAATCGACCGTTTCTCCGAACCACTCTTTTAGCTTTGCCGGGGCGAAAGGCCTGCCTAAGCTTCTCATCTGAAGCGCCTGCTCGTCACTCATCGTAAATCCGAATTCCGCCATCGCTTTCGGCCAGAATACCCGGAAATACCGCTCGGTGTCGATCAGCGTTCCGTCCATATCAAACAGTACTGCTTTTATCATGTGTTCCGTTCCGTCCTCCCGACTCGGGGAGGCTCCGTTTTCTTCGTTATCTATTTTACGAGACCTTCGATTGCGGTTCCCTCTAACGTATTGCTTACGCCGAAATACGAAAGGATTGTCTGCGCGATATCGGAAAAGCATTCGCGCGTTCCGAAATTGCGGTTCGCGGCAACGGGCTTTCCGAATGCCACAAGCGGAATGTATTCTCTCGAATGGTCGGTCGAAGGCGTCGCCGGATCGCAGCCGTGGTCGGCGGTCACCATAAGAATGTCTTCGTCACGCATTTTCCCTAGAATCTCAGGCAGCCGGCTGTCGAAATAGGACAGCGCCGCGGCATAGCCCGGCACGTCGTTACGGTGCCCGTACTGCATATCGAAATCCACGAGGTTCGTAAAACAGAGACCCTCGAAATCCTTATCGAGTTCTTCGATCGTTCTCTCGATTCCTTCCGCATTGTTCTGCGTACGTACATATTCCGTGATTCCGCTTTCCGCGAAGATGTCGATGATCTTTCCGACCGAATGAACCGCATAACCGGCTTCGCTCAAAACGTTCAGCATGGTCGGCGGCGGAACAAGCGAGAAATCGTGTCGGAGCGGGGTCCGCGTGTACGGCCACTCGCCCGTAAACGGGCGGGCAATGATACGCCCTACGCCCCATGGTCCCTGACAGATCTCTCTTGCGATCTTACAGTACTCATACAGCTGTTCCGTCGGGATAAGCGCGTCATGCGCCGCAATCTGCAGCACGCTGTCCGCGGAAGTATATACGATCAGATCCCCTGTTTCAAGCTGCTGCTTTCCGTAGTCGCGGATTACGTCCGTGCCCGAATACGGCTTATTGCAGAGGATTCCGCGTCCGGTTCTTTTTGACAGTTCATCGATCAGTTCCTTCGGAAAACCGTCCGGGAACGTCGGCATCGGGTATCTGCTGACGACTCCGCCGATTTCCCAGTGTCCGGTCGTCGTGTCCTTACCGAGCGATCTCTCCGCAAGCTTACATACCGATCCCCTGAACGTCTTGCGGCGGGCTTTGCCGAGTCCGCTGCCGTTCACGACGTCACGTACGCCGTCGATATGAAACAGTCCGAGTTTTTCCATGTTCGGCATGGAAAATCCTTTGTCTTTCGCCGCGCTCCGAAGGGTAAAGCTTCCTACGTCGCCGAAGTCGGCCGCATCCGGCAGTTCCCCAACGCCGCAGCTGTCCAATACGATCAGAAATACTCTTTTCATACCCTCTCCTTTTCCGGTCCGGAATCTCCGGTCCTAATCGATATAAGTGTAAAACAGTCCGCGGTTATCAAGCTCGTTCCGCATTCTGCTGAGAGAAATCGTCTTCGTTCTTCCTTCGGCCGGTACGATCGCGTACACCAGGTTCGCCGTATAGGCCGTGATCACCATCCATTCGCCCTGGAATACGGTCGCCACGAGGTGTCCGTCCGAGGAAAATGAGAGCGCTTCCATCATGGTAATACCGGTCAGATCGACCGCCGTACCCGGAATGTTCTCATCGATCCAGGTAAGCATACCCTTTGCGTTCAGGTCGCACTGCGACGCGGTCCTGACCGCTCCCTTGTAGCTTAAGAACATCTGCAGGATCGCCTCGCGCTCGGAGACAACGTCGTTTGAATAGGTCGGCGTCACGTTACGCAGCTTGATCGTATTGGCACGTCTTCCTCGAAGCCATACCATCTGTCCTTTTTCATCCAAAACGCCGCCGTAGTTCGCATTTGCCTTCGATACGCACTCGGCAAGATTGTCGGACATCATGATCACGTGTCCGAACGCCTGCACATAGTAAGTCGCTCTTGTTCGCTCCCCGAGACGCACGGGCGTACGTCCGCTTCCCTGCGTCAGCGTAATCTCGCCTCCGGCCGGCACCTTCTTTAAGTTAAACGACGTCGGAAGGTTCAGGTAATACTCCCGGCGCATCGGCTCGGCGTATTTGGTGCTGAGCGTGATGCGTTCCTTCTGCGTCTTGCTGCTCTTTAAGATGTTGTATGTTCCGATGTCTTCGTAAGTCGCGTGCGAGTAAGCGGTTCCATCCTCCCGAATACCCGACACGATGCCCGTTTTGCGGTTAATGTTGATGGCGATACCGTTGTTCTCGATTGATGCATCCAGCAGGTACTCATCCTCGCGCTCACGGTGGTATTCCTTGACTTCCTCGCCTTCGGTCGTCTCGATCCGGATCCGGTACATCGGCAGATGTGCCTGCCCGTTATCTTTGAACGTCACGTCGTCCGCATGCACGTCGCCGTAAATCAGATCGCCGTCGATCGATCCGAGGAACAGAATCCGGTCGCCCTCGGCCGCATCCTTGTAGGTCGCGGTGTTGGTCTCCATATCGAAGAACACGATCCTGGTATTGTCCTCGCCGGGCTTTTCCTGATACACGAGAATGCTTCCGTACTGGTAGTAAGGTCTCTCGAGCGGATCGGCAAGGATTGTGCTGTCATGCAAAAGCGTACGGTACTGGTAAAGCGTTCCGTACAGCGTAAAATAAAACTCGTCGAAATGGTTCATGTAGCACACGCCGCCGAAATCCTCCTTGAGGATGTCATACGGCACGGTTACGGGCGCGAACATCAATTCCTCGACACGCTTCTCCTCCGCATAATAGCGGTAGAACAGGATGCCGACACGGCCTTCGTATTCGCCCCGGATAATGTATCCGTAAAATACGAAATCCACGTTTCCGCTGTCATCCACACTGAGGATTTTATAGTCGTGCTCCTTGTTGTGATAACGCTCGCGGTCTCCTCCCTCGCGGTCAAAGGAGAAGAGCGGGTACATCACATTTTCCTTCATGTCATATTCCCAAAGGTCGCCGTCGCGGACAAATACGAGGTACTTGTTGTTATCGCTGATCTGCGCGTTCAGCGTCTGCTCGCCGGTGATGCCGAGCTTCATCTGGCCCTGGTTCATGTTGAAGAAGGTCGGTTCGAAGACAACCTCCATCTTACGTTCAAACGAATAGAGGTAGTTCGTCTTGGCCGCGGTCTGGAAACGGTAATGCTCCACGCACTCATAGGTCTCAAGACCGTCGTTCGAATATGCCTGAATATAAAAATTCTTCTCGGCGGCGACAAAGGAAGTCGTGTACTCCACGATGCGCGGAACGAAGTCCTCGATCTCCTTGGGTTCCATCTGACCGTATCCGACCGAAAGAACGTCGTCACGGTGCGTGATACGGCTGAAATCCGCACCGGTGTAGCTCTCCTCGGTCTCGAGGTATTTCTCGACTTCGGTACGGCGCTCATCATTTAAGATCGTGTCATGGAAATCTTCGAGGAACGTCACTTCCCGCTTCAGATTTCCGTATGTCGGCATGAACAGACGCGTGTAATAATACACGTTCTTTCCTTCACCGGTCGTAAGCGTGATGCGGAGCGTGTATTCGGTATTGGAAGCATAGTTGGCCGTTAAGAAAAACTGTCCCGAAAGCCTTCCGTCGCTCTCCCGCTTTAAAGACATCAGGTCAATGCTGTCAAGCACCGTTCCGGTCGCGACTTCCATGACCGTACAGTTCATCTTACGGACGTTGCTCTCTTTCTCATCGATCCGCACGGCAAATGTTTTCGTTGTTCCCGATACGGGCGTAATACTCGTACGCACCTTGGCCTCAATCGGGATAAACGTGTATCCGAGCGTGCGGTTGATCTCCGCGTCCTGCGTATAAAAAGAGATCACAGGCAAGGTCGCATCCATCGACCTTACCGTGTAGAATTCATTTGTATGAACATGATTTCCGAGGGTCCCGTAAAATATCGCGAACGATATGATAAAGACCCCGAGAATGATCAATGTACGATATCTGAAATAACGAAGTTTCATAAGTTCCTCTCAAATCCGTTCCGCCTTTGCAGACGAAGCCGAGTATATTATACCTTTTTTGGCCGTCTTATGCAATTCTTTCCTGAAGAATGCGGGTTTACATTCGGGAAAAGAGGTTCCGGGCCCGCTGAAGATTACGGTTCCGTTTTTGAAAAGCTGTTCGCTTCCGCCTAAGATTACTGTTCCGATTTTGAAAAAACTGTGATACAATGGACGCGAAGAATCTGCCGCGCTGCGGCGGAACATCCGATCAAGGAGGTATTTTTCATGAACGATAATTGTATTTTCTGTAAGATCGCGAACGGTATCATTCCGTCCGCAACCGTATATGAGGACGACCTGTTCCGCGCCATTCTGGATATCGCTCCCGCACATAAGGGACACGTGATCATCCTTCCGAAGGAGCATGCCGACAATCTCTTCTCACTTCCCGAGAACGTTGCCGAAAAGCTCATGCCCGTAGTGAAGAAGGTTGCCGCTGCCGTTAAGAAGACGACCGGCTGTGACGGCATCAACATTCTGCAGAACAACGGGACCGCGGCCGGGCAGACCGTATTCCACCTGCACGTTCACGTCGTTCCCCGTTTTGAGGGAGACGGAATCCTTCCCGTATGGCCGCAGGGCAGCTACGCGGACGGCGAAGCTGCGGAGCTTGCCGCAAAGATCCGTGCGGAGCTGTAGTATTTTCCATCAAATCGAAAGGGCGGCAGCAAGCCGCCCTTATCTTGTATGAAATATGCCTTTCGGAAGGCATCGGAGGGAGAAATGAACAATCGAAAACTTCTTATCATCTTTTTGTGCGCCGCGCTTATTGTGACCGGCGCCGTTACGGTCGCAATTCTTACGAACAAGCCAGGTCATACAAAGCACACGGAAGCAGACGAAACCCCGCATCCTACCGGAACGCCTTCGGTGATTACGCCTACCGCGGAACCCACCGGCGAGACGCCGACACCGACTGCGGAACCTACCGGCGAGACGCCGACACCGACCCCCGAAATAACCGGAGAACCCGAGAAAATTGCGCTTTATGTCCTTACCAAAAAGCAATCGGATCTCGGAACGGTTACTTACGGCTATGACGAGTTCGGGCGGTGCGTCCGGATTGCGTCCAAACTCGACTCCGACCGGCTGATCACCATCGATTACTCTTATGAGAACGGCGAACCGGTCACGACCGTTATTACGGAAAAACAGCTCACGAAAAGTCTTATTTCCCGGTCTTACAATTCCGAAGGAACGGGCATCCGTGAGGTTTGCATCAACTACAAAGGCCTCGCTTTACGGGACGGGTTGAATCTGCCCGGAGGAGAAATAATATATCACTATCGGTATGATATAGAGGATAACGGGCAGAGACTGATAATGACGGAGTATCTTAAAAGCGGCGATCCTTCTATGATCACCGTATATAAAAAGGACCCGTTCGGTCACCTCATTACAAGCGGCAGCTGGAATTATCTTTCCGGAGGAGCATACGGCGGACCGGACAGTCTCCTGTATGAAAAAGGCAATCCCCGTGATTCCGAGGGCCGGGTTACGGAAATCTACTCTCCCGCCGGTACCGGCTCAAAGAAGACTTTTCTGAATATGAAAGTGACTTACCTGGATGACGGATCACGGATTGAATCCACTTACGACATAACCGGACACGAGACCGACCGGAACATCTATGATTCCGAAAACCAAAGGATTGAATTCTTCAGCTATGCCGTCGAAGGCTACGCTTCGCTGCACGGGAAAAGGTCACCGGCTGACGAGTCCGGACGATACCTGGAAACCACCACCTATTATTCGGCGGACGGCGTAATCAGCTCGAAACGCTTTGAGGAGCATGCGGCGGACGGCCGGTATCTCCGCATCTGGTCTGAGGATGCAAAAGGCAGCAAATACGACACGGTTACCTACCGTTATGACGAAAAGGGACGGCTTCTCAAGGTTGAGGACAGTAACGGCACCGAGTCTGAAACGTTTCAATATGATGAGAACGGCAACCTGATCCATGCAAGCAGAAACAATACCGATTATGTTTATGAATGGATCGAGTTCTCAAAAGGACCGAACAACGAAAGGACAGCCTTCTTCTTTGATGAAGATCTGTTAAAATAAACTCTGCATTCAGAGAACAAGAATAAAAAAAGGCGCCGAGTCGGGGATCCCGGGTCGGCGCTTATTTTCATCTTATCTCCGTTCTATTTTGCAAGGCTGCACAGCAGCTTCACGATTGTTTCGGTTGCGTCCGAACTTTCGCTCTGCGCCATACGCGCACGGTACTCTTCGCGCTCCGCGTAGAGCTTGCGGACTGCCTCAAGAAGCGTCTTAGGGTCGGTCTTTTGCTCCTCAAGGACCATACTGAAGCCCTGCTTCTCAAATGAAGCAGCATTGAGGATCTGGTCGCCGCGGCTTGCTTCCGCCGAAAGCGGGATCAGCAGGTTCGGCTTATGCAGTGCGAGAAGCTCGCAGATGGCATTGGCACCCGCACGCGAGATGACAATGTCGGCTGCTGCCAGCACGTCCTTCATCTCCTTGTCGCAGTACTCGATCTGAACGTATCCGTCGATACCGCCGTAAGAAGGGTCGCTCTTTCCTTTGCCGCACAGATGAATCACGCGGAATTCTTTCAACAGCTCCGGCAGAACGCCTCTCACCGCTTCGTTGACGCGGACCGCTCCGGTGCTTCCGCCTACTACGAGAACAACCGGCTTATCATCCGGAAATCCCGCATATTTAAGCCCTGCCTCCCTCGTTCCGCGGAACAGTTCGCTGCGGATCGGCGTGCCGGTATGAATTCCTTTGTCGCCGAGTTTCGCAAGCGTTTCCGGGAAATTGCAGCAGATCTTGGTTGCGTAACGCATGCCGATCTTATTGGCAAGACCGGGTGTCATATCCGACTCGTGACTGACGACGGGGACTTTGCATTTGGCTGCGGCCCGGACAACCGGAACCGTCACGAAACCGCCTTTTGAAAAGACGATGTCCGGTTTCAGCTGTTTCATCAGCTTCTTCGCCTCCCGGCAGCCGCTCAAAACCCGAAACGGGTCGGTAAAATTCTTCCACGAAAAATACCTGCGCAGTTTGCCCGACGAAATCCCGTAATAGGGGATTCCGAGGTTCTCGATCAGCTGTTTTTCAATGCCGTCCTTCGAACCGATATAACTGATTTCAAATCCTTCTTCCTTAAGGCGGTCAAGCAGTGCAATATTGGGCGTGACGTGTCCCGCCGTTCCGCCGCCTGTCAGAACAATCTTCTTCATTGTGTCCGTACTCCTTTACGAGCATGCCTTCCGGCGCATTTTATAACTCCTGGGAAAGAGCCCGTGCCAGCTGGTCCGGACAGGAGGTGGACTTGTATCCGCAGCGGATGCCCTTCAGTTTCTCAACAACTTCTTCTACCGGAAGACCTTCCACGAGCTTTGAAATGCCCTGCAGGTTTCCGTTGCAGCCGCCGATGTAGCGGACGTTTCTGACTACTTTCTTACCATTCTCTTCCACGATGTCATAATGAATCTCGCGGGAGCAGGTTCCCGATGTCGTATAAACCATTATTCTTCCTCCTTCAGCAATTCCAGTGTGAGTTTCACCATATGATCAACGGCTTTCGCCTCAAAGGTCGCATAATCCTCAGTCGCGGAGTCATCCGCTTTGTCCGATATCGCGCGGATGATCAGAAACGGTACGCCGTTGCGGTGCGCCGCATGCGCGATTGCCGCTCCTTCCATCTCGGTACACAGTCCGGAAAATGTGTCCGCGAGCCATTCCTTCTTCGCCTTTTCCGCGATAAACTGGTCGCCTGAAAGCACTCTTCCTCGGAATACACCGATTTCCGGATTCACGCGTCTGCATGCCTGCTCCGCCTTGTCCGCAAGTTCCGTGTCCGCAGCAAATACGGATACGTCCTGCTGCGGGATCACACCCGGATCATAGCCGAAATATCTCGCGTCCATATCATGCTGAACGGCATCGGTCGAGATTACGATGTCGCCGATGTTGATATCGGCACACAGAGAACCGGCGATTCCGGTGTTCAAAACAATATCCACGCCGTACAGATCACACAGGATCTGCGTGCAGATCGCCGCGTTGACCTTTCCTACGCCGGAACGGACCAAAACGACTTCGGCATCGTTTATTCTACCGCAGTAGAATACCATTCCCGCTACATTTTGCTTACCTGTAATGTCCATTGCGTCACGAAGTTTTTCAACTTCGACTTCCATTGCTCCGATGATTCCGATCATCTCATTCTCCTTTTCCGGCGTCCGCATATCCGTTCGGATTCTGTGACTGCCACTTCCAGGTATCTCTGCACATATCTTCAAGCGTGCGCTCCGCCTTCCAGCCGAACAGCTTAAGCGCCTTGTCCGCATTTGCGTAGCTTACCGCAGCATCTCCGGGGCGGCGCGGTGCGATTACATAAGGGATCTTGATGCCGTTCACCCGTTCAAACGCCTGCACCATTTCAAGAACGCTGTAGCCGTTTCCGGTTCCGAGGTTGACGATTTCGGTTCCGGTATGTTCCGCCGCATAACGGACGGCACACACATGTCCCTTCGCGAGATCAACGACATGAATATAGTCGCGGATGCATGTTCCGTCGGGTGTCGGATAATCGTTTCCGAACACGTTCAAATGATCGCGGATTCCGACCGCAACCTGCGCTACGAACGGAAACAGGTTGTTCGGAATGCCTTTCGGATCCTCTCCGATCAATCCGCTCGGATGCGCTCCGATCGGGTTGAAGTACCGGAGCAGCACGACGCTCAGTTCGGGATCGGCATTGGCCGCATCCATCAGAATCTGCTCGATCATCCATTTGGTCCAGCCGTACGGATTGGTGCACATTTTCTTCGGCGACGTCTCGTAAAGCGGAAGGCTGTCCGGATCTCCGTAAACGGTCGCGGACGAACTGAAGATGAACCGGTGACAGCCGAATTCCTTCATGACCTTCAAAAGCGCGAACGTCGTTCCGAGGTTGTTCTCGTAATACATTAGCGGCTTCTCTACCGACTCGCCGACCGCCTTCATTCCGGCAAAGTGTACGACCGCCTCGATCTTCTCGGCGGCAAATATGCCCCGAAGCGCCTCGGCATCGGTAACGTCCGCCTCATACAGCGGAATCTTCTTTCCGGTAATCTTCTCAACGCGTCTCACCGACTCGGCGCTGCTGTTATAAAAGTCGTCAACAATCACGACGTCGTATCCGGCTTCAATCATCTCAACCGCCGTATGGGAACCGATGTAGCCGGCCCCGCCCGCAAGTAAAATAGCCATGTTCCTTCTCCCTTTTTGCATCAGTTTTTATCGAGCTCGACATGGGATACAAGTACCCTGCACCCCTGCGCGCGCATGTATTCCGCGAACTTCTCCGCGAAGCATACCGAGCGGTGTCTGCCGCCGGTACAGCCGAACGCGACCACGAGTTCGCTCTTTCCTTCCTTCCGGTAATACGGAAGCAGGTACGTGATCATCTCGGTAATGCGCTTAAAGTATTCTTTGCTTTCGTCAAATCCCATCACATAGCTCTGAATGCACTCCTCAAGCCCCGTGTGGTGCTTCAGCTCGTCCACGTAATAAGGATTCGGCAGACAACGGACGTCAAATACGAGGTCCGCATCCGAAGGAAGCCCTTCCTTCGTAAATCCGAACGATACGGTCCGGATTACCATCGTCTGCTCTTCCGGCCGCTCTCCGACAAGGCTTACAATCTTCTCACGAAGCTGCATCGGCTTCAGTGCGGACGTATCCACGATGTAATCGGCGCGGTCTCTCGTCGGCTTCATGAAATCACGTTCCTTCGCGATTGCCTGCTCAAGCGACAGATTGTCGTCCTCCATCAGAGGATGGCGCCTGCGGGTGTATTTGTACCGGCCGATCAGCGTCTGCGTGTCCGCATCCAGAAACAGGATACGGTACGGATAACGCTTATGCTTAAGGTCTTCCATCGCCTGGAAGAAATCATCGAACATGCTCATGCCGCGGATGTCAACTACCGTCGCGATCTTCTTCTCGCGGTTGCTCTCCGACATTCCGTACAGATCCGCAAAACTCACGAGAAACTTCGGCGGCAGGTTATCCACGCAATAGTATCCCATATCCTCGAGCGCATTGATCGCAATCGATTTGCCCGCGCCGGAAAGTCCGGTCACAACTATCAGGGCCATGCTGTTCCTCCTCGTTACAGGCACACGGCGGACAAGCCGGATATGCCTTCCGAATAATAACCATATGCCACCTGCTTGCACAGGTGGCATGTCATAACTACTTGTATTTGCTTGCAAGCTGCATGCGCACAAGTGCCCTGCGCAGTGCGAGCTCATCCCGTACCGTCTGCTCCATGGCAAGCTTACGCTCGGCACGGATCTTTGCTTCCTCGGCGCGGTGAATATCAATCTCCTCCGGCCATTCGCACGCTTCCGAAAGGATCGTGATCTCGTCCGGAAGGACCGTCACAAAGCCGTCGAGAAGCGTTGCCTCACGGACCTTGCCGTCCTCGGTGATCTTCAGGATTCCGGGCGCCACAACCGCCGTCAGCGGAATATGGTTCGGATAGATTCCGAGCTCGCCTTCGGTCGTGACAAATTCCACGAACTCCGCCTCACCTTCGAAGAAGATCCTGGTCGGGGAATATACATTCAGTTTTAAGTGTTTCTCGTCCACGATTGCTTACTCCGCTTTAGTTTCGTCAGCCTTTACCTTTGCCAGCACGTCTTCGATGCCGCCGCAGTTTAAGAAGTAGCTTTCCGGAATATCGTCATGCTTACCTTCGAGAATTTCCTTGAAGCCCTGGATCGTATCCGCAAGCGATACATAAGTTCCCGGAAGACCGGTGAACTGCTCCGCTACGTGGAACGGCTGGGAAAGGAATCTCTGTACTTTACGCGCACGGCTTACGAGCATCTTCTCACCTTCGGAAAGCTCGTCCATACCGAGAATCGCGATGATATCCTGCAGTTCCTTGTATCTCTGAAGAATCTCCTGCACGCCGCGGGCAACCTTGTAGTGCTCTTCGCCCACGATTCTCGGATCGAGGATACGGGAGGTCGACTCAAGCGGGTCAACCGCCGGATAGATACCGAGCTCTACGATGGAACGTGACAATACGGTCGTTGCATCGAGGTGGGCAAATGTGGTAGCCGGAGCCGGGTCCGTCAGGTCATCGGCGGGTACGTATACGGCCTGTACCGAGGTGATGGAACCGTTCTTCGTCGATGTGATACGCTCCTGCAGAGCACCCATTTCGGTCTGCAGCGTCGGCTGGTAACCTACGGCACTCGGCATACGTCCGAGCAGCGCGGATACTTCGGAACCGGCCTGCGTGAAACGGAAAATGTTATCGATGAAAAGGAGTACGTCCTTGCCGCCCTTGTCACGGAAATATTCCGCCATCGTAAGGCCGGAGAGACCGACTCTCATACGAGCCCCCGGGGGCTCGTTCATCTGTCCGAAGATCATCGTCGTCTTATTGATAACGCCGGATTCGATCATCTCGTAATAGAGATCGTTTCCTTCACGGGTACGCTCGCCTACGCCGGTAAAAACGGAATAGCCGCCGTGCTCCGTTGCGATGTTGGTGATCAGCTCCTGGATCAATACGGTCTTACCTACGCCGGCACCGCCGAACAGACCGATCTTACCGCCCTTCTGGTAAGGACACAACAGGTCAACGACCTTGATACCGGTTTCGAGAATCTCGGTTTCCGTAGACTGTTCGGAGAACGCGGGAGCCTTTCTGTGAATCGGATAATACTCCACGCCCTCGGGTGCGGGCTTCTCGTCAATCGGCTGGCCGAGTACGTTGAAGAGACGGCCGAGCGTGTTCTCGCCGACCGGAACCATGATCGGATGACCGGTTGCTTCCGCATCCATTCCTCTTACAAGTCCGTCGGTCGGTCCCATGGCGATACAGCGGACCGTATCGTCACCGAGATGCTGCGCAACTTCCACGATCAGTTCCTCACCGTTCTTACGGCGGATCTTTACGGCATCATAGATTTCGGGAAGATTGCCGTCGTCGAATTTGATGTCGAGTACGGCACTGATAATCTGGGTTATCTTTCCTATACTTGTAGCCAAATCAGTTAACCTCCACTGAATTATTCGTTAAGCGCATTGGCTCCGGAGATGATCTCCGTGATTTCCTGCGTAATGGAACCCTGCCGCGCGCGGTTGAACTGAACCGTCAGGTTCTCGATCATTTCCTCCGCGTTGTTGGTGGCATTGTCCATTGCCTGCATACGCGCACCGTTCTCACTCGCGAGCGATTCGATGAGCGCCCCGTAAATCTCGCCGCTGACATACTTCGGAATGATCTCGCGAAGCGTCTCGTCGGGCTCGGGTTCAAAATTCATCAGCGCATCCCCGCCGGACGAACCGCCGTCGGGACCGCTCGGATCCTCGGTCGGAAGCAGCCTTAACATGGTCGGAACCTGGCTTACGGAATTGCGGAAGATCGTGAAGACGATGAAAATCTCATTCACTTCCCCGCTTTCGAAAGCGTCCATCACGTCGCGGCTGATATCCGAAGCGTCGCTGTAAAGCGGGCTGTTGATTACCTCGGAATAATCCTTGCGGATCGTGTATCCTCTGCGTTCCAGTCCTTCGCGTCCCTTACGTCCGATCGAATAGATCAGCATGTCTTCGCGCGGGATGTCGCAGCGTGTCACCATTTTTACGATGTTCGCGTTGTATCCGCCGGCAAGTCCGCGGTTCGAAGAAATCACGATAAATGCCTTCTTCCCGCCTTCATGCTTCCGGATATACCTGGCCTTTACTTCGGGATCGGACTTTGCGAAGATTGCCGCAATCGTCTCATACAGATGCGTAAAATACGGCTTCGACTCTTCCGCTTTGCCCTTTGCCTTCTGCAGCTTGACCGTGGAAACCAGCTTCATCGCTTTGGTGATCTGACCGGTGCTCTGGATACTGCTCTTGCGCCGTTTAATGTCTCTCATTGAGGCCATAGCGTAGTTTCTCTCCTATCTGTCAGCCATTCAAAAAGTCTGCCTTGCACTGCTCGATTGCTTTGACGAGCAGCTTCTCGGTCTCGGGTGTGATCACCTTTTCCGTACGGATGCTCTCCTCGATCTCCGCATACTTCGAATAGATCAGATTCAGAAGCGCGGACTCGAATTCAAGCACTCTGCTTACCGGAATGTCCAGCAGATACTTCTTGGTTGCCGCATAGATGATGATAACCTGCTCGGCAACGCTCATCGGCTTGTACTGCGGCTGCTTTAAGATCTCGCGGATACGTTCGCCCTGTGCAAGCTTCTCCTTCGTGTCGGCATCGAGGTCCGAACCGAACTGGGAGAAAGCGGCAAGCTCACGGTACTGTGCGAGCTCGATACGGATCGGTCCGGCAATCTTCTTCATCGCCTTGATCTGCGCCGCACCGCCTACTCGGGATACGGAAAGGCCGGCGTTAACGGCCGGACGGAAACCGGAGTTGAACATTTCGGTTTCAAGATAAATCTGACCGTCCGTAATGGAAATTACGTTGGTCGGAATGTAAGCGGAAACGTCGCCTGCCTGCGTCTCGATGATCGGAAGCGCGGTCAGGGAACCGCCGCCGAGCTTATCGGAAAGCTTCGCGGCACGCTCCAGCAGACGGCTGTGCAGGTAGAATACGTCACCGGGGTAAGCTTCACGCCCCGGAGGTCTCTTAAGAAGAAGGGAAAGTGTACGGTATGCCGCCGCGTGCTTACTGAGATCATCGTAAATGATCAGCACGTCCTTGCCCTGCTCCATCCATTCTTCTCCCATTGCGCATCCCGCATAAGGAGCAATATACTGTAACGGTGCGAGTTCGCTCGCGGCCGCCGCAACGACGGTCGTGTACGCCATAGCGCCGTATTCATTCAAAGTCTTAACAATACCGGCAACCGTGGAAGCCTTCTGGCCGATCGCTACATAGATGCAGTTCACGTCCTGGCCCTTCTGGTTGATGATCGTATCGATCGCGATCGCGGTCTTTCCGGTCTGACGGTCGCCGATGATCAGCTCACGCTGTCCGCGGCCGATCGGAACCATCGAGTCGATTGCCTTAATACCGGTCTGAAGCGGAGTGTCAACGCTCTTACGGCTGATAACGCCGCTTGCGACACGCTCTACCTGGCGGTAGTTCGCCGCGTTGATCGGTCCTTTGCCGTCGATCGGCTGGCCGAGTGCGTTAACGACACGTCCGAGCATGCAGTCGCCGACGGGAACCTCTACCACGCGGCCCGTCGTCTTTACGGTATCTCCTTCGCGGATTGCGGAAGAATCACCGAGAAGAACGGCACCGACGTTGTCCTGCTCGAGGTTCATGACCATGCCGTACACTTCACCCGGAAACTCCAAGAGTTCGCCCTGCATGGCATTTTCCAACCCGTGAATACGGGCGATTCCGTCCGCCACCTGGATGACGGTACCGACATCCGAAACGGAGAGAACCGCGTTATATCTACGGATCTGTTCCTTGATGACGGAACTGATTTCCTGCGGTTTCAAATTCAAGTTCTTGTACCTTCTTTCTGGATAATCACTGCTATTCAACGGATACGGCCTGAAGCGTCTTCTTCAGCCCGTTCAGTTTGGAACGGATACTGGAATCCAGTACGCGGTCTCCGATCTGTATCGTCATACCGCCGATCAGCTTCGGATCCACACGGTAATCCATCTCGAAAACACGATACGACGTCGTCTCGATCAGACGGTCGGTAAGACGCTTCTTCTGATCGTCGGAAAGCGGAAGCGCGGACACGACGCGGCACACGCCGATGCGGCGGTATTCCTTCACCTCGGCGATAAATTCGGCGAGCGAGGAACGGATTTCGCGCTGTCTGTCATTCTTCACGAGAATGATCAGGAAACCGGTCATGTTGCTGCTGACACGGCCGCCGAATGCTTCCTCGACAAGCGCCGTCTTCTGCTCCACACCGATCCGCGGGTGATCTAAGAGGTTCGTAAACTCCGGACACTCCCGAAGCACTTCCTCCACGATCTCGGCTTCTCCCATGAGACTGTCGATTTCATTCTGTTCCACGGCCAGCTCAAAGAGTGCGTGACCGTATGTTCCGGAAACTACTCCTGCCGCCATGTTTCTTCTCCCATCTCACGGATCACATCGTCCACGATCAAGGCCTGCTTGGAAGCGTCCATCTTCTCCGAGATGAAACGGCCTGCCATTTCGCCTGCGACAGCGATGATCTCCTGCTTGATCTCATCCTTTGCCCTGCTCTTCTCAAGCTCAACCTCGGTTTTGGTCCGCGCCATGATGCGCGCAGACTCTTCGTGTGCGGCGTTGATAATGGCCTCTTCCCTGCCCTTGGCTCTTCTTCTGGCATCCGCAAGGATTCCGTCCGCTTCGGTCTCAACGTTCTTAAGACGCGCGTCGTACTCTTTCTTGAAGGCAAGCGCCTCCTCCTTCTCCTTATCGGCATCCGCAATGTTCTGCGCGATCATTTCCTGACGCTTGCGCATCAGATCCCGCGCAGGGTTGAATACCAGGTAGGACAGAAGGAAGAACAGAAAGAATACGGCAGCCGCCACGATGAGGGCGTCGAAAACAAGCTGCCAGTCGAGGGCAAATATTTTGTCTTTCATTTCCGGTTCTTCTGCGGACTGCTCCAAAAACAGAAGCCCGGATGACAACAAATTGCTCACAATCATTCCTCCGTTACTGCGATCCCAAATTTACTTCGTATAAGGATTCGCGAAAATCAGGATAATGGCAACAACAAGCGAATAAAGACCCGTTGTCTCCGCAACGGCCTGACCGAGAAGCATGGTTGTCATAACGGAACCTCTCGCACCGGGGTTACGTCCTACAGCAGCGCAGCCCTGACCTGCGGCATAACCCTGGCCGATACCGGGGCCCATACCTGCGATCATACCGATTCCGGCGCCGAGACATGCAAGACCTTCCACGAAAAACTTGTTGAACTCACTCATTTTAATATCCTCCTAAAAATGATATACAGATTTAATTACCGGCCCGAAGGCCGCACGGCACGTCAGTCATCGAAGTTCTTGGCGATAAATACCATCGTCAGCATGCTGAATACAAATGCCTGGATGGCGCCCGAGAACAGGTCGAAGTAGATATGCAGGACACCCGGCCAGAACAGAAGCATGAACTTCGGAAGAAGGCCGTATATCAAAGCCATAATAATGGTACCGCTCAGAATATTACCGAACAGACGAAGCGACATCGAAACCGGTGTCGCCAGCTCGCCGATCACGTTGATCGGGGTAAGCGGCCACGGGTCGAACAGGTCGGTCACGTGCTTCATCTTCTGGTAACGGAATCCGTTGATGTGGATTAAGAAGAACGTGATGATTGCAAGACCGAATGTGATGCCGTAGTCGGCTGTCGGGGGACGCAGTCCGAAGATCCCGATCGTGTTCGAGATCACAAGGAAAATCATCAGCGTTCCGATATAATTGCAGAAGCCGCGGAAGTGTTTCTCGCCCATGTTGGACTTCGTAATGCCGTCAATGGCGTCCACCACAAGCTCGATCACGTTAAGCACCTTTCCGGGAGCCTTTGAGGGATCCGCTTTTCGAATGACACGGTTCGCAAGAACCGCAAGGACGGTAATCACCGCAACAACGATAATGATCGCGATGTGCGTGTTGGTCAGAAAGAATGTCTTTCCGAACAGCTCAAACCGGGCATATCCGTTTATTCCCAGGTCAAGTTCCGTCTCCATTGTCATTCACCTCTCTTTCTGTCTGAAAATCAATCCGGAACATCCGCTCAGGCGCCTTTTTTGAATAGTTTCATGCACCAAAGTCTCAGTTTCCGGAACCAGGGCTGAAAATACGCCGCCGGTTTTATCATGAAGGATGCCAGTATCGTACCCGCTCCCATCGCGATGCCTCCGAGAAACATCGTAAGAGCCAGTACGCCGAAGGTAAGAAAATACCTTACGGCAACCTGTTTTCTTGTATATCTTACCGCGCCCGCCGGATCCATCATCAGGGCGTTTGAAATGCCCTGATACATCTTCTGCACGAGGAACAGCGCAAGCACGCAGCCGATTGCCGTTCCGATAAGGAATTTCCACGGCGGATCCGTAAAGCACGCAATCGGAAGTATCAATACGGATAATACAAGGATGCCGAACCGCAGGTCATAAAGCGTCTCTACGGCATTCCGCATCTCCGCCTTCTCGCGTTCGCTCCCGACGGGGATGATGTCGACAACCTCATCCGGATCCTCTCCGTCTCTTTGTTCGTCTTCCTCCGCTTCCGTCTCCCGGTCAATGTCCTCCGGGTCACGGTAATCTTCGGGATTGTCGCGGAACATTTCCTTAAGCATTCCGCCGAGACCGGGATAACGTCTGCTCATTCCTTACTCCCGTCCGCGGTGTTCCGCTCCTCTTTCCATTTCCGGAATTCGGCTTCCGCTTCACTGACATGCTCGGGGATGACTTCCTCGGGCGTGTCGTTCTGTGTATATTTTCGGACCATGACCCATACGTTCCGGTATCCGACCGCGATTCCGAAGAACATCATTACGATGAATGCGGGAGCCTCGAGGCCGGTCCACCGGCCGATAAAATAGCCCGCAACGGCGCAAAGCGCAATCGGCGTCATCATTCCGACTCCGATCTGCGTGATCAGAACCAGGGTGGAAACGGTTCCGTCCGGTTTTATGATCCTTTTGCGCTTCTTCATGCCTCTCCTTACAGACTAATCTTCAATCTGGCTGATTCGCTTAATGTGGCGTTCCTCCTGCGAGAACGGCGTTGCAAGGAACGTGTCTACAATCTTGAGAGCGAGGCCGGTTCCTACGACACGGCCGCCCATTGCCAAAATATTGGCGTCGTTATGAAGTCTTGTCGCTTCCGCGCTGAATACGTCATGGCAGAGCGCGCAGCGGATTCCTTTGGTCTTGTTGGCAGTAATGGAAATGCCGATTCCGGTTCCGCAGATGAGGATGCCCTTTTCGTATTTGCCGGAGGCAACCGCCTTGGCAACCTTCTTTGCGTAAATCGGATAGTCGGTCGGTACCGGTGAATCGGTTCCGAAATCGCGGAACTTGATTCCCTGTCCTTTCAGGTGCTCTTTTACTTCCTGCATCAGTGCGTAACCGCCGTGATCACAACCTAGCGCTATCATAAGAAACACTCCTTTCCGTTACTTCTTCAAAGACCGGCTCTTATCACCGGCCGATTCGATACGGTATCCCGCCGCCTTCAGAAGGCGGTTCATGACGGCCTGTCCGACGCCGTCCGTGCGGAAGCATTCACCGAATATGAACTCCGCACCCATATGGTCAAATTCGCGGAGCGTATCGAAAAGACACGCCGCGATTCCTTCTTCATCTTCACGGTTTCCGACGGAAAGAACCGTAAGCCCCGGATACCGGTCCTTCGTTTCCTCGCTTGCGAGAACCGCCGTTTTGAAGCCCTGCTTCTGCTTTAACACCGCTTCCCGGTAAACCGCGTTCACCACGTCCTCAAGATTGCCTTCGAAGATCGTAAGCTGTCCTTTCGGGGCGTAATGCCGGTATTTCATTCCCGGAGCCTTCGCTACGATGTTGTCGTTCCGCTCGCGCCGCAACACCGCGGGATCGTATTCCGCATCCGGAAGGATCTCTCGGACGTCCTCCAAAGTGATGTATCCCGGTCTTAAGATCAGCGGCTTCTCACCGGTCAGATCGATGATCGTGGATTCGAGTCCGATCTGAACGGAACCTCCGTCCAGTATCATCGCGATGCGTCCGTTCAGGTCTTCATAGACATGGCTCGCCTTGGTCGTGCTCGGGCGTCCCGAGGCATTCGCGCTCGGCGCCGCAATATATAAGCCGCTTACCTTTATGAGCATCGCCGCGATCGGGTCGCTCGGCATGCGGATTGCAATCGTGTTAAGCCCTCCGGTCGTTTCCTTCGGAACGATGTCCTGCTTTTCAAGAATCATCGTCATCGGGCCGGGCCAGAACCGGTCCGCAAGCTTCCATGCGCTTTCGGGAATGTTCTTCGCAAGAACCGGAAGCGCGTCCGTATCACAGATGTGTACAATCAGCGGATTGTCGGAAGGTCTTCCTTTCGCGGCATAGATCTTCGCCGACGCTCCCGGATCGAGAGCGTTCCCGCCGAGTCCGTAAACCGTCTCGGTCGGAAAGGCGACCAGCTCGCCGTTACGAAGCAGTTCCGCCGCTTTTTCGAATTGTTCTTCCTTCAGATTGTTCCGGTCCAAAAGGACCATTCCGGTATCCATTCAGGCGCCTCCTTTTCCGCGTTCAGACAGGCTGATTGCGGTCAAAAACAGTTGTAAGCCGGAATAAAGCCCATACATGGTTAATCATAACATACTTCCGCAAAAAAATACACCCCGAAAATAAAACTTTTTCGGGGTGTCCGCATTTCGTAGTAAAAATGTCCTATCTAGCCGAGCTTTGTTCCGCACTTATTGCAGAATGCCATGCCGTCATCAACCGTATTGCCGCAGTTCGGACAGGTCTTTCCGGCAGCCGGAGCCGGAGCTTCGGGAAGCTTTGTTCCGCACTTGTTGCAGAAAAGCATGCCGGGCGCAACGATGTTTCCGCAGCCGGGGCATGCGGCTCCGCCCGCAGGTGCGCTGTTGTTTCTTCCGAACAGTCCGCCTGCTTTAGCGGCAAGCTCCGCAGCACGTGCCGCACGAAGGGTCGCAGCCTCAGCGGCGCGTCTTTCCTTCTCGGCAGCCTTTGCAGCTTCCTCTTCCGCGATCAGCTGCTGGATTTCGATAAGCTTGTTATTGTAACCTTCGATTGCGTCGCGGGATGCTTTGATGGCAGCGTACTGCTCCATGATCTCATCATCAAACGTCATTCCCTCGTCGAGCTTACGAAGAAGTGTAACTCCGAGAGTATACTGGTAACCGGAAATCTTGCCGTTCTCGTTCTTAATCAGGTTGTTGTACTGGTTGATCTCCGCGTTATGGGGTCCGAAAAATGCCATAATAAGTCCTCCTTCTCCATGCCGAAAGCCCGCTTCGGAACAATTCCGTCTGACGGCTTACCGCGATCAATCCCAGTCGCGTTCCGGCATATAATAGTATTCTTTGTGCGTTCCGACATACTTGTATGCGGGACGGATGATCTTCCCGTTATTGATGATTTCTTCAAGCCGGTGCGCTGACCAGCCGCTGATACGCGAAATCGCGAAAATAGGCGTATACAGTTCTTCCGGGATTCCAAGCATATCATACACAAATCCGCTGTAGAAGTCAACATTCGCACAGATCGGTTTGAACAAATGGCGATTCTCCGCGATCACTTCTTTTGCGATGCGCTCTACGGTCTCGTAAAGCTCCATTTCGTCGGTACGTCCCTTGGCTTCCGCGAGCTTTCTCGCGTAATCCTTTAAGATGACCTGACGCGGATCGGAAAGCGTGTAAATGGCATGTCCCATACCGTATACAAGACCGGTGCGGTCAAATGCTTCCTTATTCACCAGCTTCAGAATATATGCGCGGATCTGGTCCTCATTCTTCCAGTCGCTGACGTTGGCTTCGAGGTCTTCGAACATCTTTCTTGCCTTGATGTTGGCACCGCCGTGACGGAATCCCTTAAGGGACGCGATGGCTGCTGCCATTGCCGAATACGTATCGGTTCCGGCACTCGTAACAACGTGTGTCGTAAACGTCGAATTGTTACCGCCGCCGTGCTCCGCGTGAAGCACGAGGCAGATATCCAGTACGCGCGCCTCCAGTTCGGTAAACCGGCCATCCGCACGGAGCATCGTCAGGATGTTCTCGGCGGTCGAGTATTCCGGATTGGGGTTACGGATGATCAGGCTCTCATCCTGCTTGAAGTGCAGGTACGACCAGTACGCATAAATCGAGATCAAAGGAAGCTTCGCAATCAGGTTCATGGACTGCTTTAACACATTTTCCGTGGAAATGTCGTCCGCCTTGTCGTCATAGGAATAAAGCGTAAGAACCGCCTTCTGAAGACCGTTCATGATGTTCGGTCCGGCCGCCTTCATGATGACGTCGCGGATAAATTTATTGGAAAGCGTCTGGAAAGACGTGATCAGCTCGACAAAGGAACGCAGCTGCGTCTCGCTCGGAAGCTCGCCGAACAGAAGCAGATACGTCGTCTCCTCAAATGCATAACGGCGGTTCTTAAGTCCCTTTACCATTTCCTGAACGTCATATCCCTGGTAGTAAAGCTTTCCGTCCGCGGGAACCTTCTTGCCGGCGATCATCTTGTAGCCGGTAACGTCACTGATCTCGGTAAGACCGGTCAAAACACCGGCACCGTTACTGTCACGCAGTCCTCTCTTAACGTCATACTCCACATAAAGATTCTGATCGATTACACCCGACTTCATACACTCATGAAGCAGGAATTCAAAATCCTTCTCAAGGTTTTCATCAAGTTCCATCATGTTGGCCATGGGATTGCCCCCTTCTGTGTTCTGCCCCTTCGCGCCGTTTTCCGATATATTTCCGCCCGCGGTCCGGGGATTGTATACAATTATGCAATACCGATAATGTGGATATGATACAACAGATACCGGCGAAAGGCAAGCACTTTTTCGCAATCGGGCCGCGTACGGACAGGGCGCGGGGCATTTTCCGTGTGAATTGCCCTTTTTGAGGGTATAAAAAGGCTGCCGTCCGCGGATTGCCCGGCGTTACGGCAGCTAATCGTTTTCATCATTTCGGGCGGCGGCCGGTACTTACTGCCGGTACAGATTCCGCCACTCGAGATCTCCGTTGTTCATTCCCTTAAGAAGCATCTCCGCGGTTGCGATATTGGTCGCGAGAGGAATGCTGTATTCATCACAAAGCGGGATCACATAATTGAACTGCACGTCGTAACTTAAGGTCTTGTCGGCATTCCTTAAAAAGATCACCATATCGATCTGGTTCTGCTCGATCATCATGGCAAGCTGCTGCTCGCCGCCGAGGCTGCCCGCGAGGAACTTGTGAACCCGGAGGTTCGTCGCTTCCTCGATCATACGGCCGGTAACGCCTGTGGAGTACAGTTCGTGTTTTCCTAAAATTCCTTTATATGCGATACAGAGATTCTGCATCAGCGTCTTTCTCGTATCGTCCGCGATCAAACCGATAATCATAACCGTTATACCTTTTCCTGTGAGCCTTCTTCTGTTTTCGAATGTGTCTTACGCGCACACATTCCGGTGTCCCCATATTGCCCCAATAAGACAGTTTCACTATATCACAATCCGTTTACTCCGTCAACAAAGACCACAGGATTTTCGCAAATCCTCCGCCCCTTTTTGCGGTTTTCTCGGATACCCGTCACTTTTTCATCAAATCGCTTAATGCGCCTAAGGAAAATGCGTCTAAATTCGCTCTTTTGCCCATTGCTTTTTCCATATAAGACACCTAGAATCAGATGTTAGCGACAGGCATTTTCACTGAAATTTATTTACCGATATATAAAAAGCGCGGAAGCACTCAGGAGGCATTCATGGACAAAGGTAATATCGTATTTCTGGAGCTGGCGATCATCATCATGTCGGCGAAATTTCTCGGCATGCTCGTGCGGAAATTCCGTGTTCCGCAGGTTGTCGGCGAGATCATCGCGGGACTTCTGATCGGTCCTTCCGTGTTGGGTCTTGTCCGCTCGGGCGATTTCCTTTCGACCATGGCGGAGATCGGCGTCGTTCTTCTGATGTTCTCGGCCGGTCTTGAGACCGACCTCAAGGATCTGGCGAAGTCCGGCATCGCGGCGACTCTCATCGCGTGCTTCGGCGTAGCCGTTCCGATGGCCGGCGGCACGGCCCTTTATATGCTTTATTACGGAATCGGCTTCCATGATCCCGGATTTCTGAATGCCGTCATGATCGGCTGTATCATGACCGCGACAAGCGTCGGCATCACGGTCGAATCGCTGAAGGAAATGGGCTATCTTTCCGGGCGTATCGGCACGACGATCTTAAGCGCCGCGATCATCGATGACGTCATCGGCATTATCGTACTCACATTTGTCCTCGGATTAAAGGACGAATCGATTACGCCCGTACAGACGATCTGGCATACGCTTTTGTTCTTCGCATGGGTATTTCTGTTCGGTTTCGTCGTTTATAAAATCTTCAAATGGTATGACGCGAAGCATCCGCACACGAGACGTATCCCGATTGCGGGACTGGCTCTGTGTCTGCTGATGGCCTACTGCGCGGAGCGCCTGTTCGGAATCGCCGACATCACGGGCGCATTTGCCGCAGGCATCATCCTCTGCAACGTGCGCGACTCGAAATACATCGCGCGGAAAATGGACATCAACTCCTACATGCTCTTCGGACCGGTATTCTTCGCGAGTATCGGTATCAAGACGGATATCAAGCTTTCGGAGATTGTTCCGCTGCTCGGGTTCTCCGTATTCTTCGTGATCGTCGCGATGGCTACCAAGGTTATCGGATGCGGCCTTGTCTCCCGCTGCATGAAGTTCCGCCGTTCCGAAGCGCTGAAGATCGGCTGCGGCATGATGACGCGCGGCGAGGTTGCCCTGATCGTTGCCCAGAAAGGTCTCGATGTAGGCCTTCTCGACGCCAAATATTTCACTTCGGTCATTTTATTGATTCTTTGCTCTTCTATTGCGACGCCGATTATATTAAAATTCCTTTATACGAAGTGGCCCGAAGCGCCCGAAGAAACTGCCGAAGCCGTACCGGCCGAAGCAGTACCGCAATCCAATCAAGGAGGCTGACCGTGAAAACGAAACTTACTCCGATCATTCATCTTTTCATTGTCTTTGCATTGGCCGTATGCCTTGTGTGTGCGATTCCTTTTGTAACGAAGTCCGCAGGCCAAGCAGCTGCCGCCGATCCCGCGGATGCTCCGGCAGGTACCGCCGCGGCGGAAATCTACACCGTTGAGGATCTTCTCAAGATCGCGGACAATCCTTCCGGCAATTACGTATTGAAGAGCGACCTCGACTTAGCAGGAGTCGAATGGCCCGCGATCACATTTACCGGCACCTTTGACGGCGAAGGTCACATCCTCCTGAACCTGACGAATCCTGCCGTCTCCGCCGAGACGAGGGTTACTTATGACGGAAACCGCAAGACTTATGACACGGTATTCTGCGGACTGTTTGCGATCCTCGAGCATGCGGAAGTAAAGAACGTAAGGCTACTTGGAATCAGCAGCTATACGACGATCGATAAAGACTGCTTCTGCGGCGGAATCGCCGGATTCGCATCGGAAAGCACGATTGAGAACTGCGAGCTGAGCGGGATGGTCCGCTTATCCGTATCCGCGAAGATGTTCGGCGTCGGCGGAATCATCGGTTACGGCAACGGCGTGATCCGCGGATGCAAAGCCGACTTGACGCTCATTAATACCGATACGGATTCCGCGCACCGCGATGAGGAGTTTCTCGGCGGCGTATGCGCTGCCGGTTATCCCGATATCGATGGCTGCACGATCAACCTGCAGGGGTTCCTCTCCGATCACGGATACGTACACAGCGGCGGACTGGTCGGCATGTACATCGTATATCCGAAGCGATTCCAGCGTGACGGTTTCATTAAAAACAACGTGCTTGACGGATTCATCACGTTCTTCGAACACAACTCCGACCGACGCGCGTATTGCGCAAAGCAGTGCGGCGAGATCATGGACTGGATGTTCACCGATTCCGGAAACACTTACCATTTTACGCGCGATGAGCGGAAGGATTACAGCCGCGAGCTCGTGCCGCACGGCGACTGCAACGAATCGGTATATACCGAAACCGTGATTCCTCCGACCTGCACGGAACCCGGCAAAACGCTTCACCTCTGTAAAACATGCGGCTTCTCCTATTTCGACAATTACACGCTTCCGACACATACTCTTTCGGAAGATTATAACGTTATCATTGAATCGACTCTGACCGAGCAGGGAACCGGCGAGTTCACCTGCACGGAGTGCGGCGCGGCAATCCGTAAAGCTCTTCCGACTTTGACTCCCACACCGACCCCGACGCCTACGTTAACACCTACTCCGGTGCCTGCGGAGCCGGCCGTCGACAGTTCCGATGCGGACAATGTCACAAAGAGCGGAAACGGTTCCGAAGACGGCGGAATCAGCCGTTACCTTCTTCCCGGGGCGATTGTTCTTCTGATCGTGATCGCGGTGCTTCTCGCAATCCGCGCATATATCCACGGAAAGGCTCTCCGCAGCAGAAGAAACCGTTAAATTCACGGAAGACCCGGCTTTGGAGCAGCCCCTGCTGTGAACGGGCTCGGCTTCGGACAGCCGTATACCGCAGCGCGTAAACGGCATGGCGGTAATAAAATAATGCACAGTGATTTGTCAAACTAAGTGCAACAGTTTTGGAGTTCTTGTTCCCATAGAAACTGTGCAGAAACATAATTAAGTATCTTTCGAGGCCTGGCGTTGATTAGCGCCAGGTTTCGTTTTAATGTGGCTGGAGCTACCCTCGA
>JAFZUW010000039.1 GCA_017618195.1 Lachnospiraceae bacterium | reverse complement strand
TTTTTATGCTCCATGGTCATCCTTTCCGACAGACAGATAACCATAAAACAGAGTAAACGGTATAACAACTCTGTGCAAGACTAAATTCCATTTTCAATGATGAGTTGAGAAAAAACATGGAATTTCAAAATACACATTACGCGTATGACTTACCGGTCATACGGCGGTTTTTTAGTCCGAATTCAACCTTTGGTGGGAAAATGGCATTTTCTATCCTTTAAATTTAACTTATATTTGAATTATGCATTGTGAACAACCAGCGATTGTGATATGATACAGTCAAATCAACCGAGAGATGTTTTCGGGAGAGAAGAATCAAGTAAAAGTTAACATTCGGATGAGCATTCATCCGATCCGGATATCATCGGAAAGGAGAGAAGAATATGTCATTTGCCGTTACGTTACAAACACTCAGAAAAGAAGCGGGACTTACCCAGGAGCAGCTCGCGTCGAAGTTCGGCGTCAGCGCACAGGCGGTGTCCAAATGGGAGAACGGGAGCTTCCCGGAAGGGGACCTGATCCCGAAGATTGCCGACCAGTTCGGCGTGTCCATTGATTATCTGTATGGAAGAGAAGAGAAGAAGGCAAGTCTGGAGCAGCAGGTTGTGCGGGGGTTAAATGCAGTCTGGAAGGAGGAGAAAGACCATAAGGAAGCTACGAAGAAGTTTATGGAAAAGCTTCACCGGATTCTTTGGGCATTTCAGATTGCCGGCTGGTCGGAGAATCCTGATTATTTCGACCGTCCGTGTGTGGCGGAGAAAAGCGGGGAACTTGACAGCGCGATCTTAAATTCGTTCGGTTACAGTTTCATGCGGATGAATCAGAACCATGAGTGGTATCTTTTCTTAAAGCAGCCGGACTGCGAAGAGGGCTTTCTCAAGTGGTTTGAGGGAGCGGGCAAGATCGTACCGATGATCAAGCTCCTTTCGGATCCCGAAAGCGTACGCGTCCTGCTTTACATGTATACGCTCAACAATCATGAATTTGCCGGAGCGGAGACGGTTTCGAAGGAGACCGGCATTTCGAAGGAAAAGGCTGCGGAGACGCTTAACAAACTGACTTCGGAAATCGGGGTGTGCAATCATCCGCTGTACCGCATCAGCATTATGAAGGGCTCGGGAAAGGAAGAGACCGTATACGGAATCAACAAGACACTGAGCGGCCTTCTGCTGGGCGTTGTCGCGCTGCTTGACACATACTGCAACGCGGCCGATTCGTACAGCATGCATATCAATAACCGGGAGGAAAGCTGGATCAAGCACTTGCCGGATTAAGGCGAAAGACAGGGAGAAATTATGAAGAAACGTAAGAAAGAGAATGAAGAACCGAAGAACCGCTATCACAGGGAGCATGGGCTTTGGTCCAACGTGAAATACATATTCACGAACATGGCGCGCATGGAGAAGCGCCTGCCGTGGCTGATTCTGCTTGCCGCAGTGTCAACGATGGCGATGCGGTACCTGTGGAATTTCATCGCGAAATTCGTGCTCGATATGGTGACGAGAGAGGCGCCGGTTGAAGACCTTATTAAGATGATGGTATTTGTCTTCTGCACACAGTGCGCGTCGACGATACTTAAGTCCTATACCGACAGCCAGCTCTGGTGGCGCTACATCGCGGCGCGGCTTAAGATGATGGTCGAGAAGAACTACAAGGTCATGACGATGAAATTCGAGTACCTCGAGGATACCGACGTCATGGACTGTTACCAGAAGGCCGGCAACGCGGTCGGCAACAACAGTGACGGTGTCGAAGGCATGATGCACCAGATCGAGTATTTCGTGACAACGCTTCTGGTTGTCGGCTTCGGTCTAGCGATCATGGGAACGATGAACGTCTGGATCATGCTCGGGATGATCGTGCTCGCGCTCGCCAACTTCTTCATCAAAAACCGCACGAACAGCTATACGAAGAAGAAAATCTGGGATCCGCTCGCGACCTGGTGGCGGAAGCGCTATTACATGGAAAATGCGACGACCGACTTCAAGACCGCGAAGGACATCCGCGCATTCGGTCTGAAAGACCGGCTGGTAAAGAAGATGCGGGAACTCAACCAGACCCGTATCGACGCCGAGCGCAGGAACCAGATCATCTGGTGGTATACCGGACAGGCCGGCAACGTGCTGTGGTTTTTAAGCCAGTGTGCGCTATACGCGTGGCTTGTGTACGCGGTCATCAAAAAGGGCATGACGATCGGTAACTTTACGCTGTATCTCGGCTCGGCGGCGACGTTCTTCTCGCAGATTATCTCCCTTTTCGACTGCATGGTCGCGATGCTCGCGAAAAGCCGTGAAGTGGACGACTGGAGAAGCTTCCTCGAGATCGATGACGGCGCGGAGGAGGGACTTGAAAAGGTTCCTTCCTACGATAGTTACGAATTTACATTTGAAAACGTGAGCTTCCGATATCCGAAGGCGGAACAGTATGCGCTTAAGAACCTCAATGTGACGCTAAAGGCAGGAGAGCGGCTCGCAGTGGTCGGGCTGAACGGTGCCGGGAAGTCAACTTTCATCAAGCTGCTTCTGAGGCTTTACGAACCGACCGAGGGCCGCATCCTCCTGAACGGCGTCGACATCCGCACCTACAAGCGGAGCGAGTACTATAAGATCTTCTCTCCGGTATTCCAGGACGTGAACATCTTCGCGTATCCGTTCGCGGAAAATGTGTCGATGGACACGAAAGAGGAAACGGACCGCGCGAAAGCGGAGAAGAGCCTTCGCGACGCCGGGCTTTCGGAGAAGCTTGACAGCCTTCCGAAGGGCATCGACACCGAACTTCTGAAGATCATCTTCGACGACGGTATCGACCTTTCGGGCGGTGAAAAGCAGAAACTTGCACTCGCAAGAGCGCTTTATAAGAACGCGCCGGTTGTGGTTCTCGACGAGCCGACCGCGGCACTCGACGCGCTTGCGGAAGCAAGACTTTATCAGAATTTCGATAACCTGATCGGCGGAAAGACTGCCGTATATATCAGCCACCGTCTGAGTTCGACAGGTTTCTGCGATGCGGTTGCGATGTTCCGAGACGGCGAGATGGTCGAGTACGGGACACACGAAAGCCTGCTGCAGGCCGGCGGCGCATACGCCGAGATGTTCCGCGTGCAGGCACAGTATTATGTGGAAGGAGGGGAAGAAGATGGCGAAGAAAGAAAAGAAGCGTAAGGAAAGCGAACTGGAGCAGGCGCTCGGCAGTGAGCAGAGCGCGACCGCGAAAGGCGTGACGAAGAAGACACTGAAATACATGATCGCATTTGCCTGGAAGGAGAAGAAGGCACTGTACCTTTTCTACCTGATCCGGTTCGTCGGAGACGTCCTCGGACAGCTGAAGGTACTTCTTCTTCCGAAGCTCCTCGTGGACGAACTGATGGCGGTGATCGGCGGCGCCGACGCGAATGCGCATATCCGAAACATCGTCATTTACGCGGGAATAACGGTTACCGCGGAACTGCTGTCGTCGGTCCTCATCAACATTTCCGACTCGACGCGGCACGTGTATTCCGAAATGTTTAACGCAAGGCTTTCGGAGATGCTTTCGGCGAAGTCGATGGGTATGGATTTCGCTTACACCGAGGACCCGAAGGTGCTTGATAAGCAGAATGAAGCGAAGGAGGGAATCAGCTGGTACAGCGGCGGCGTGGTATCGATTCTCGACCGGCTTTACTATGTGATCTACAACATTTTACTGATGGCGGTTTCGGTAACGGTGATCGCGGTTTACTGCCCGCTGCTCCTGCCGATCCAGATCGTCTTAATGGCAACGGTATGCTATTTCAAGTACCGCAACCAGCTTATCAACACCGAGTTCTTCCTGAAACTCGCGAAGTCGAACCGGATATTCAGCTATGTTCTGTATGAGCTTGCCGAGTTCTGTTACGGCAAGGACATCCGCCTTTACGACAGCTCCGAGATGATGTGCAATAAGGGGAGTTGGCTCGGCATGCAGCAGGTGAATCTGTGGGGCGAACAGGCGAGAAGGCAGCTTAAGAATACCGTCGGAAGCGATATCGTCAACGCGCTCCGTGACGGCGTCAGCTACTTCTACATGGGGCTCCGCGTACTTCGTAAGAAGATTACGGTCGGCGAATTCACGCTTTCGGTTTCGGCCGCGTCAAGCCTTTACCAGAGCCTTATGGGAATCGGCAGCAACATCCAGGAGGTTTCCGAAAAATGTAACTACGCGTACCGTTTCCTCGAATTCCTCGATTATCCGGATACGGCCGTGAAGGGCGATAAGCCGGTTACCGCGGGGGAGCATACGATAGAGTTCCGTGACGTGAGTTTCAAGTATCCGCGTGCGGAAGAGTATACGCTCCGTCATGTGAACATTATGATCAAGCCGAACGAGCATCTTTCCGTAGTCGGACTGAACGGTGCCGGAAAGACGACGTTTATCAAGCTTCTGTGCAGACTTTATGACGTAACCGAAGGAGCCATCTATGTGGACGGCATCGACATCCGCGAGTACTCGGAGGAAGAGTACCGGAAACTGTTCTCGGTTGTGTTCCAGGACTTCAGCATCTTCGCATTTTCCTTACAGGAGAATATCGAGATGGGAGACAGCGATTACGAGCCGGATGACGCGGAGAAGCGGAAGGCAAAGGTGATGGAGACGCTCGAACTGTCCGGGCTTAAGGAGGATGCGGAGAAGCTTCCGAACGGAATCGAGACAACGCTTTACAAGAGTTTTGATGAAAAGGGAACCGAACTGTCGGGCGGCCAGCGGCAGAAGACCGCGATCAGCCGCGCGCTGTACCGGAACGCCCCGATCGTTATTCTCGACGAGCCTACGGCCGCGCTTGACCCGATGGCGGAGTATGAAATCTACCGGAAGTTCGATACGCTTGTCGGACATAAGTCTGCAATTTACATCTCGCACCGCTTAAGCAGCTGTAAATTCTGCGACCGGATTGCCGTCTTCAGCGAAGGCACCATTAAAGAGTACGGCACGCACGACGAGCTGGTCGGCATCGAAGGCGGCATCTACGCCGAGATGTTCCGAGCGCAGGCGCAGTATTATGTGGCGTAAACGCGGCGTTTGGGGCACTCTTGATTTGATGATAATTGCGGCTATTCAGCTGCTTTGTGGGTTGCCCGGTTAATTGCGGTTTGGTTACTGCTTTCCGGCAGTCCAACCGCAATGTTTTCTTTTGGGGTTTCCGGAATAAAGAGATTTTCGAAAAAAAGCGGTGGGATGTCTGCTTTCCGGACGATTCCACCGCACAGATTTCCTTTTGCATTTACAAGATTAAATAGGTTTTCTGAGATTTGCGGTGGATTGCATCAATCATGATTCTTTCCACCGTAAGATATCGGTTTCTCAGGTTTCGCGGTCATCTTGTTTTCGGGAATAATGCGGTGGAAAACCGGATCATTCTTTTGTTCCACCGCTGTTTGCGGAAAGTGTATTTTTGGCGTGATTGAAAAAGAAAAATCATGCGGTGGTTTAACGGAAACAGACGCAATTCCACCGTACTTTTTCGAAAAAGAATCGAAAACCGGACCGGATGATCAAAATCAGACGGCATACCGAAACCATCGAATACAAGATTTGTAGAATTCGATACACTTGCGTCGCTTGTGTTGTATTTACAATGGGCACGGTGTATGATAGAACATGCATTAAAACACATCAAAAGGGAGAAATCATGGGAGCATATCAGACCAAGAAATACCGCAACGTATTGGCCGAGATCGGTAAGAGCGAAGCGGAGATCGAAGCACGCCTTAAGGAGGCTTTTGACACGTTCTTCTACGATGAAGAGGAGCGGATCTATCATCCGGCGGGAGAGGATATGGGATACCTCGAGGATACCGGCAACAATGACGCACGTACCGAAGGAATGTCCTACGGCATGATGATGTGCGTGCAGCGCAATATGAAGGAAGAATTCGACCGCATCTGGAAATGGTCGAAGACATACATGTACATGGATACCGGCTTTAACGAGGGGTATTTTGCGTGGTCCTGCAAGACTGACGGAACGAAGAACGCGTACGGTCCCGCGCCTGACGGCGAGGAGTTCTACGCGATGGCATTGATGTTCGCTTCGCACCGCTGGGGCGACGGCGAGGGCATCTTCAATTACAGCCATGAGGCAAAGGAGATTCTGCGCGCCTGCCTTCATAAGGGTGAGAACGGTCGCGAGGGAGCGCCGATGTGGAACCGCGAGAACGGACAGATTCTGTTCGTACCTGGTTGCCCGCATACCGACCCGTCGTACCATTTGCCGCACTTTTATGAGCTGTTCGCGGAATGGGCTTATGAGGAGGACCGCCCGTTCTGGAAGCGTGCCGCGCAGGTGAGCAGAGAGTTTCTTGCAAAGGCGTGCCATCCGGAAACCGGACTCAACAGCGAGTACGCGAACTTTGACGGAACGCCGATGGACAAGCCTCTTCCGTGGGGCAACTTCGGAACGTTCTTCAGCGACGCCTACCGTACCGCAGCCAACATCGGACTGGACTGCGAATGGTTCGGCGAGGACGCCGGTCAGGCAGCGGCTCCGCTTCGCATGATGAAGTTCTTCGGTACCGATCTTGAGGCGGTAAGATGCTCCTACACGATCGAAGGAAAGCCGATTGAACGCCCGGTACTGCATCCGGTCGGACTGGTTGCGACGATCGCGCAGAGTGCACTTTCAATCCCTTATTCCGACAAGCCGGACAGCGATTTCGCGGTTGCGAAGCAGTGGGTTGAGTGGTTCTGGAACCAGCCGCTTCGTAAGGGTGTGCGCAGATACTACGATAACTGCCTCTATCTGTTCGCGCTGCTTGCTCTTTCCGGCAACTACCGGATCTGGTAAACAGAAACAGCGTATGACGCTTTCGGGCAGCTGTCGGATCCAATAAACGGAAAATCTATTTCATGCCCCGGAATGAAGATGGAATATGCCATTTTCCCGAGGCATTTCTTATGCTACAATGTTACCATCAAAAGGCGGGAACGCGAAAGGAGAAGGAAAATGTACGGTTTTCAGTATTATACCCCTACGAAGGTTCTGTTCGGGAAGCAGACCGAACTGAGGACGGCGGAAATGATCCGTGAGTTCGGCGGAACGAAGGTGCTCATTCATTACGGCGGCGGAAGCGTAGTGCGCTCCGGACTTCTTGCGCGTGTTACGAAGGTGCTTGAAGACGCGGGAATTGCATACATCACATTGGGCGGAGCGGTACCGAACCCGCATCTTAAGCTTGTTTACGAAGGAATCGAGCTCTGCAAAAAGGAAGGCGTGGATTTCCTTCTGGCAGTCGGCGGCGGCAGCGCGATCGATTCGGCAAAGGCGATCGGCTACGGTGTGACCAACGAAGGCGACGTCTGGGATTTTTATGATTATAAGAGAAAAGCTAAGGCATGCCTGCCGCTCGGCGTAATCCTCACGATTGCGGCTACCGGCAGCGAGATGAGTGATTCGTCCGTTATCACGAAGGAAGAGGGACTTGTAAAGCGCGGCTACAGCAGCGACTACTGCCGTCCGAAGTTCGCGATCATGAATCCCGAACTGACGATGACGCTTCCGAATTACCAGACCGCGTGCGGATGCACGGATATTATGATGCACACGATGGAGCGTTACTTCACGAACGGCGGCAACATGGAGATTACCGATTCGCTCGCGGAGGGACTTCTCAGAACGGTAAAGGCCAATGCGCTGATCCTCGCGAAGGATCCGAAGAACTACGACGCGAGAGCCGAAGTAATGTGGGCCGGAAGCCTTGCGCACAACGGTCTTACGGGCTGCGGAAACGACGGCGGCGACTGGATGACGCACAAGCTCGAGCATGAGCTGGGAGGTCTTTACGACGTTGCTCACGGCGCGGGTCTTGCGGCAATCTGGGGCAGCTGGGCAAGATATGTTATGAAGGACTGTCTGCCGCGGTTTAAGCGGTTTGCGTTGAATGTCATGGATGTGAAGAACGAAGGCACGGACGAGGAGATCGCGCTTGCAGGCATCGAGGCGGTTGAGGATTTCTACCGGCAGATCGGCATGCCCACGAATCTCCGTGAGCTCGGCGTTTCGGCGACCGATGCGGAGCTTGCCGAAATGGCGTACAAATGCGCCGTCGGCGTGAAGGGCGGCATGGGTTCCGCGAAATTCCTCCGGGAAGAGGATATGCTTGCGATTTACAGGGCGGCAAGATAGGAAGCATTCTTTAATCGGCAGCAGTACGAAGCAGACTGCGGACCGAACGAAAGGAGTAAAGCGGCGAAGCAGCCGGTGTTCGGGGCGAAAGCAAAAAAGGCGGCGAGGCAGACTGCGGCCGGCCGTAAGCATGGAATGAAACCGATAACGGAACAGGACCGGTCTTTTCGGAGACCGGTCCTTTGTATATGTCTCAATAAAATTGTGTAAATTGTACTGACTTTTTGCTGAAAAGGTATTGAATATTTACCTGAAATGTGGTAAGATATCCGAAAGAACAAAAAGGAGCCCGCGGGACGCAAGTTCGCGCAGGCATTCATTTAACATAACACAGGAGGTTAATTGTATGTGGTGGCTTTACGCAGTGATTGCCGCAGTTGTTCTGCTCGCAGGTTTCTATGTGTGTATGCACTGGAGCTTTCCGTGGCTTAAGAAGAAATGCACGGCAAGCACGACCGGTAAGTATGTGTTCTATGAAAAGGATGCGAGAGTGCAGGTTGAGAGACACCTTGGGGCCGGTGTCGCGACAAGCCTGATCACACCCGTTTACGAATATAACGTAGACGGTCAGCCTTATTTTGCGGAGATCGAAGGCATGGCGCAGACCAATGACAGGTTTCAGGAAGAGGTTATCGTTAATTACAACCCGAAGAATCCGAAACTCTGCTTCGTTGACGGAAAGCGCGGTGTGATCCGTTCGAAGAACGGTCCGCACAGAAAAAAAGCGGAAGTGCAGTAACTGACAAAACGCCGAAAGGCGGTAATATGAAATGATGCGTACCCTCCTGGCCGGACAACCGGTAAGGAGGGTACTTTTCTTTATGCGGTTTTCGTAACCCGGCCGGTTTCTTCAAAAACGGTTGTAAGGGGAAGGAAAATCCCATGCCTGCCCCTCTTGTAAAAATACCGCTTGGAAGGTATAATTTTGGTGAATCAGCAGGAGGAACGCACATGAATCTTAAGGAATTGCCAATCGGAAAGACTGCTACGGTATTAAGTGTCGGCGGAGAAGGAGCGCTTCGTCAGCACCTTCTCGATATGGGACTGATCCCCGGAGCGGAGGTCACCATGGTAAAACATGCACCCATGGGAGACCCGATTGAAATCCGCGTGCAGAGCTACGAACTTACGATCCGTCTTTCGGACGCGGAACGGATTGCGGTGGATGACGTACGGGATGAGAAGGAAAGAAAGCCCCGAAACGAACGGAAGCGTCCCGTGGAGCACCCCGGTTTAGGTGAGGGCGGCCGTTATCACAGAGAGGGAGAGACGACGGCTCTGCCGGACTCGACGATCCTCACATTTGCCCTCGCAGGCAATCAGAACTGCGGAAAGACGACGCTTTTCAACCAGCTGACCGGAGCAAACGCCCATGTCGGAAACTTCCCGGGCGTGACGGTTGACCGGAAGGACGGACAGATCCGCGGCAACGAGAAGACGCTTGTGACCGACCTGCCCGGAATATATTCCATGTCGCCGTACTCGAGCGAGGAGATCGTTACGAGACGGTTTATTCTCGATGAACAGCCGAAAGGCATTATCAATATTGTCGATACGACCAACCTTGAGCGGAACCTGTATCTGACGATGCAGCTGATGGAACTCGATATTCCGATGGTTCTGGCGCTCAACATGATGGACGAGATGCGCGAGAACGGCGGATCGGTTCTCGTGAACGAGATGGAAGCAAGACTCGGCATCCCGGTCGTTCCGATTTCGGCCGCGAAGAACGAAGGTATCGACGAGCTTGTCGACCATGCGATTCATGTGGCGCGTTATCAGGAAAAGCCTGCCGGCGCCGCAGAAATCGACTTCTGTGACGCGGAAGAGGCGGGCGGCGCGGTACACCGATGCCTGCACAGTATCCGCCATTTGATCGAGGACCACGCGAAAGCGGCGGGAATCCCGGTCAGATTTGCCGCAAGCAAGCTGGCGGAAGGCGACGAGATCATTCTCGAAGCGCTGAAGCTTGATGACAATGAGAAGGAAACGCTTGAACACATCATTTCGCAGATGGAGACGGAGCGCGGACTCGACCGCTCGGCAGCCATCGCGGACATGCGGTTCCGCTTTATCGATAAGATCTGCCGCGAGACCGTGATCAAGCCGGTTGAGAGTAAGGAGCACATCCGGAGCCGTAAGATCGATACGGTTCTGACGGGACGCTTCACGGCAATCCCCGCATTTATCGCGATCATGGGTCTCGTGTTCTTCCTTACTTTCCATGTGATCGGCGCGTTTCTGCAGGATCTGACCGCCAAAGGCGTCGACGCGCTCGGTGCCCTGACGGAAAAGGGACTCAATCTCTGGGGCGTGAACCCGGTCGTTAAGAGTCTTGTGATCGACGGTATATTTGCCGGTGTCGGAAGCGTGCTTTCGTTCCTGCCGGTTATCGTGACGCTGTTTTTCTTCCTGTCGCTTCTTGAGGACAGCGGATATATGGCAAGAGTCGCATTTTTCATGGACAAGCTGCTTCGTAAGATCGGTCTGTCGGGACGAAGCATCGTGCCGATGCTGATCGGTTTCGGCTGTACGGTGCCGGCGGTTATGGCTTCGCGTACGCTTCCTTCGGAGCGAGACCGTAAGATGACAATTCTGCTGACGCCGTTCATGAGCTGCTCGGCAAAGGTGCCGATCTACGCATTCTTCTCGCTTGCGTTCTTCCCGAAGCACGCCGCGCTCGTGATGATCGGGCTTTACGTGCTCGGCATTCTGATGGGAATCGCTGCCGCTTTGGTGCTCAGGCTTACGATGTTCCGCGGTGAGGCGGTTCCGTTCGTAATGGAACTTCCGAACTACCGGCTTCCGGGCGCGAAGAACGTCGGACGTCTTCTCTGGGAAAAGGCGAAGGATTTCTTAACGAGAGCGTTTACGGTTATCTTCGTAGCGACGATTGTGATCTGGATCCTGCAGAACTTTGATTACCGACTGAATTACATCGGAGACGCCGATTCCGGCAAAGGTCTTCTTGCGATGCTTGCCGGACTGATTGCTCCGGTATTCAAGCCGCTCGGCTTCGGAAACTGGCAGTGCTCGACCGCTTTGATCACCGGATTTATCGCGAAAGAGAGCGTTGTATCGACGCTTCAAATTCTGTTCGGAAGCAGCGTGACGGCAGTGATATCGCCTGCCGCAGCCGCGTCGCTTCTCGTGTTCTGCCTGCTGTATACGCCCTGTGTCGCGGCAATCGCTTCGGTCCGCCGCGAACTCGGACGCAAATGGGCCGTCGCAATGGTCGTATCCCAGTGCGCGATCGCATGGGTTGTCGCATTTGCCGCTCATTCCATTGCATTGCTGTTTTAGAGGATAGTAATATGCCGCCGTCGGATCGGTTTCCGCGGCGGCATTTTGAAAAACTCGGAAAGGAAGACTCCGGCGTCGGCTGACCGGAGCATACGGGATTTATGGAAATCAAAAAGATAGCGCACATTGAGAACCGTTTCGTCGGCAAATTCGGGATCCCGCGGCAGAGCGGTCTTGCGGACGCCGAGGAAGCCCGCATCGTATTCGAGCCCGAGTTTCGGAATCCGGACGCGCTGCGCGGTCTTGAAGGGTATTCGCACGTGTGGCTTTTGTGGGAGTTCTCGGAAAATGGGAAAGAAGAGGGTGCATGGAGCCCGACGGTTCGCCCGCCGAGGCTCGGCGGCAATACGAGAATGGGCGTGTTCGCTACGAGAAGCCCGTTCCGGCCGAATCCGATCGGGTTGTCGTCGGTACGCCTTATTAGAATCGATTATGAAGCAAAGGACGGCCCCGTATTGATCGTGGCGGGAGCCGACCTGATGAACGGCACGCCGGTCTTTGATATCAAACCGTACCTGCCGTATACGGACTGCCACCCGGAAGCGGAAGACGGCTTTGCGGGAGCGTTTACGGATTACCGGCTGCCGGTTACGTTTTGCGAAGAGGCTCTTGCCGAAGCAAAACAGCTCGGGATGGACGAGGAAACGATACAGGCGCTTTCCGACGTGCTGGCGCTTGATCCGAGACCCGCGTACCAGAATGACCCGCAGAGAACGTACGGTATGTCCTACGGGTTATACGAGGTGGCATTTGCCGTATCGGAAGAGGGCATAAAGGTTTCAAATATCCGGTTGCGCTCGGTCTGAAGCGAAGTCTGCTGTTCGCGGATCTCGCGGGCCTTATTGCGGTAAGCGGTCGGCGTGCTGCCGATACGGTCACGGAACTGACGGTTGAAATTGCTCAGATTATCGAAGCCGCAGCTGAAGGCAATCTCTGCGACGGTTAAATCAGTCGACAGCAGTAGAATGGTGCATCTCTGCAGTCTGTAGTATAAAAGATGGGAAACCGGAGACGTGTGGAAGGCTTCCCGGAACAGGGCACTGAAGCGGCTTACGCTCAGGTTTACCTGTGCCGCGATGTCGCTGATCGTGATCGGAAAGCGGTAGTTTTCGTAGATATAATTCAGCGCCGGCTCAAGGCGCGAGAACGCTTTGGCGGGCTGGATGTCCGACTGTGCGTTCTGGAAAAGCTCCGCCCAGACTTCGTACAAAATACCGCGGAGCGCCAGATCGAAGCGCTCATACGGAAGCGTGCAGTACGGAAGCGTCGAGCGGACAAGACGGATCACGTGCTCCTGCCAGGGCACTTCCTTCCGAAGATGGGCGGTAAAACGGACCTGGCCGCGTTTGATCGGTGCAAGATACGCTTCATAAAGCGCGGGTTCACCAGCCGGAGCAATGACTTCGGGGCGGAATACGAGCGCGAGAAGATGACAGCTGTCGGACTTGCCCTTGTAGCAGCCGTGCAGCGTATACGGCTCGATATATGCGGCGTCGCCTTCTTTCATGTGGAAGGTGCTGTTATTGATCCTTACTACGGCATCGCCCTCGAGAGCCACCAGGATCTCGGCTTCCTCGTGCCAGTGCATGTATAAAAGGAGCATATCCTCTGCGATGGCAATCGTTTCGTGGACGGCGAACGGGTAGCGGCTGTTCCCGTGCGGAACGGTATCTTTCAACTGAATGGGAAGGTCCATATATACCTCCGGTGTAAATCGATAAGAAAAGACGCAAGAGTACCGATTTTGGGCGTATCGGCCCGTAAATCGGTCTTTTTTTGTTGAGGTTCAGTAAGATTGTATCATATTTGAGCAAGAATGCAATAGATTATCTTAGTATAACAGCAATATAATACGGACAAACAAACACATTTTTCATTTTTTTCCCCTCGCGTAATACAAAGAAACGACAGAACCTTCGGAAACATCCCACCGAAGGTTTTGTCGTTTATACGGAGGTTGAGGCGGTTTGCCCGCCGATATCAGCTTACCTGCCGGTCTCCTTTGCGGTCTTCCGTAAAGGAGTTCTTTGTATTATCCATTATTTCAACGGATTCGATCTGTCCGTCGAGCACGCGTACAAGCTTCGTGCCGTAGCGGGCGGATTCTTCCGAGTGCGTTACCTGTACGATCGTCTTGCCGAGCTTGCGGTTGATCTCGCGGAAGAGCTCCATGATCTTCATGCCGGTCTTCGAATCGAGGTTTCCGATGGGCTCGTCAAGGAAGATGATCTCGGGGTCAAATACGAGCGCTCTCGCGATCGCCACGCGCTGCTGCTGTCCGCCGGACAGTTCGCGGGGAGTGAGCTTTCTCTTGTCGGTCATGCCGATGATCTCAAGAACTTCGTCAATGCGCTTTTTATAGGAGGAGCGCTTGCGGCCCGCGATCATCAGCGGGAGAGCGATGTTGTCCTCCACATTGAGGTTCGGAACGAGGTTATAGAACTGGAACACGAAGCCGATCTTGTCGCTGCGCATGTCGCAGAGTTCTTTCTCCTTCATCGTGCTGAGATCCGTTCCGTGGATCAAAACACTGCCGCTTGTCGGCCGGTCAAGTCCGCCGAGAAGATAAAGAAGAGTGGATTTGCCGCAGCCGGAAGGTCCCATGATGGAGACAAATTCGCCGTCCTCGACGGTCAGGTTGATATTCTTCAAAACGTGCGCGGTCTCGCTGCCGTTAACAAAAGATTTGTTCAGGTCCTTAATGGTGATTGCATTCATGATATTCATTCCTCCGTTTATTCAATAGATGTTTTCTTTCTGTTTTATTTATTCTGCCCCGGAACCGCTCCGGGGCAGTTCGTTTTATTCGTATTTCAATTCCGTTACAACACTGAGTTTCTTACTCTTCTTCATGGTGGAGAGAGAAGCGATGGTTACGATCACGACAAATGCGATGAGGTACATCGGTGTTCCCTTCCAGTCGTACAGGATGTCAAACGGTATTCCGATATAGTAGAGCATTCCGCTGATCAGCTTGTTCGCAAGGAGCGTGAACGGTACCGCGATCAGAACCGCGATCACGACGCACAGCATGCTTTCCGTTAAGATCAGGTTCTTTCTCTTGCGGGCGTTCATTCCGACCGAAGCCATAACCGCGAATTCCTTGCGGCGCTGGTTGAAGCAGATCACAATGTTGTTGAAGATACCGATTGCCGAGATTGCGATGGCCAGGTAGGAGAAGATCGAGATCAGATTGACGATCATCGCGTTCTGTTCCACATTGGCCTTCGTCTGTTCCTCACGGCTTTCGTAGGTTGCGCCGTAGGAGGTGATCATGGCCTTGAAGGATTCTTCGGCGGTCTTCTTGTCACCGATGACGTTAAAGGAAAGGCCTTCCGCTTCATAATCGTGGTAAACGTTGCGGTAATCGGCTCTGCGGATGAGAACGAACTGTCCGCCGTTTAAGAGCTTGGCATCCGCGATGGCCGCAACGCGCCAGGTGTGTTCGATGCCGCCGTACTCAATGCTCATCTTATCGCCGAGCTTTACGCCGAGCGTTCTTGCAAGTGCGGTCGTTACGAGGATCGTGTCGTCCTTTGCGTTGGAGAAATCATCATACTGATCACGGTAACGGTCGCTGTCGAACTGCATGTAGCGGTTCCAGTTACGGTATGCTTCCGGTTCAACCGGAGTCATCAGTATGTCGGTGTTTTTGTACTTTGCGGCACGGTACGACTGCGGGTTGATGCTTTCCTTAACGACGTAGGGGTTCGCTTCGAGCTCCGCGATGATGCGGTCTGCAGTGCTTTCGCCGGTCTGGGAGGCGATGATGTTTTCAATCGCGTAATCATAATCGAGTTCTTCGTATGCTTCGATGACAACCTTTGTCATTGTTACGCCGGTCGAAGCGCAGGCGAGGATTCCGTCGAGCGCGATGATCAGCAGTACGATGTTGCTGATAAGAAGCTTTGAAGTGCGGATGTTATTGCATGCAAGCCAAAGGTTCGTATTGTCGCGCGTTACCCTGCAGAGGATACTCATAAGACCCTTTACAAGCGCAGGGGCGAGCATGATCACGCCGATGTAGGCGGCTGCCATGTTAAAGATGCTGACCGGTGTGAATTCGCCGTAGGTGAGGCGGTTCGCAACAACGGCCGCGATCAGAAGAGCAGCTCCGATGACCGCCCGGATGACGTGACTTCTGTGCGTGTGCTCCACACGGTTTAAGATGACGTCCTTAGTCTGCAGGCGGCCGATCCGGCGGATCGGGAACCACGCTGCCGCAACCGAAATGACTACGGCAAATACGATTCCGAGAATTACGTGCAGCCAGTTGATCTCAAACGGAAGGTAGATTCCGTATTCCCGAAGAGGGGAGACGTAACGGTTGACGAAATAGAGGACTCCTTCGCCGAGCGCCGCGCCGATGATGCCGGCGGTCAGGGCGTAGAAGATGCTCTCCAGAAGAACGATCCGGCTGACCTGCTTCTTGGAAGCGCCCTGGCTCATGAATGTTCCGAATACCGGAAGCCGTTCGCTGATGATCATCTTAAATACGCCGCTGATGATCAGGACGCTGACAATCACGACGATCGCAAGCATTGAACCGACCGAGAGAACGAGAGAGGAGACATCCCCGACGAACAGGGTGTTCACACGGGAGGAAGCTTTTACGGCTTCGTTTTGCTCATTAAATTTCTTTACGGCGTCTTCGACTTCGGTATCCGTCGCTTCCTTGCCGGCCTTTTTCGCTTCGACCTTCGCATACATAACATTGTATGCGTCGGGGTTCCCCATCTGCCCGTTCATCCAGTCGTAGGATACGATCACGCTGAACGTTTCCTTCGTATCACCGTACAGGAGCCCGTCCGTGACGGCGATCGCGCTTACTTTGAAATCCACCGGAACACCGTCCATGTTCATCGAAAGCGTGTCGCCGACCTTCAGGTTCCGATCCTTCGCGGTTCGGTCCGAGATGATAATCCCGGGCTCACTGTCATTGCTCCAGCGTCCTTCCTTCAAGGCCCCGTCGAAGCTCTTGCGTCCGTGAAGAGATACATAGTACAGTTTTTCGTCTTCCACGATCACGCCGATGTTTGCGATCTCTCCGCAAAGATCCGTGAGACCTTGGGAGGTGAAATCCGTTTCATCAAACCAGACACCCTCGACCGCGCTTAAGGAAAGCTCTCTGCCTTCCATCGCCTTCTTCGCGGTTCCCGTGAAACTGTTCGAGATGGTGTCCATCATTCCCATACAGGCGACCAGCAGTCCCGCGCTGATCGCTACGGAGAGGATCACCAGGAGGAGCCTCCCCTTCTTTTCCAACATGTTCTTTCGGATGTACCGAAACAAAATACTCACTGTCACAACCTCCTTATTGTCTGCGTCTGCATGACTCATGTTCTTTACGGGCTTCAGTATATCCGACCATTTTTAAAAGAGATTTGAGCAAAGATTAAAATCTCATTAATGTTTTCGAAAGAAAGATGAATTACGGAAAATGGATGATATCCGATAAAAAAACAAACCGAAACGGAAAGATACACCCTTGCAGGGCATGGCATTTTCCGATAAAATGGAAAGGAAGGGACGGCGGTCCCGAGGATAGATCGGAAAGGCAGGCTCCGGCGCAGGCCGGACGGAGGTTTTATATGGAAAGTATGATTCCCAGATTTCAAATGAAGGATACGTTCTTCTCGGAACTCGAGGAGAAGATCCGCACGGTCGTGCTTCCTTATCAGGAGGCGGTATTAAAGGATGAGGTGCCGGGCGTAGCGAAGAGCCACGCAATCGACAACTTTAAGGCGGCCGCGGAGAGGATTAAGAAAGGTAAATGCGAAGACGAGTTCTACGGCATGGTATTTCAGGACAGCGATGTGGCCAAATGGCTCGAAGCCGCGGCATATTCGCTTGCGATGACGCCCGATGCGGAACTCGAGAAGCACTGCGACGAGATCATCGATATCGTGGCAGGCGCGCAGCATGAGGACGGATATCTCAATACCTATTTTACGGTAAAGGAGCCCGGACGGCGCTGGACCGATCTATCGGAGTGCCACGAGCTTTACTGCGCGGGACACATGATGGAAGCGGCGGTTGCTTATGCGGACGCGACCGGAAAGACGAAACTGCTTGACGTGATGTGCCGTTTTGCGGATCACATTTACGATCATTTCATTATAAAAGGAAATCCCGGCTTTCCCGGACACGAGGAAGTGGAGCTTGCGCTTCTTCGGATGTACCGTAAGACCGGCGAGGAGAAATATAAGGAACTGGCGGCGCATTTCATCAACGCAAGAGGCGACGGAGGAGCTTTCTTCCAAAAGGAAAGTGATGAGCGGGGTTGGTTTTTGTGGGGTAAGAATCCCGCGGCGCCCGAATACAACCAGACCCACCTTCCGGTAAGAGAGCAGAAGGACGCGGTCGGCCACGCGGTGCGCGCCGTATATCTTTATACCGGTATGGCGGATCTCGCTTTGGAAACCGGCGATGAGGAATTAAAGCAGGCGTGCCGGAACCTTTATCAGAGTATTACCAGGAAGCGGATGTATCTGACCGGCGGAATCGGTTCCGCTTATGAAGGCGAAGCGTTCACGACCGATTATCATCTGCCGAACGATACCGCGTATGCGGAAACGTGCGCGGCGGTCGGATTATGTTTCTTCTTACGGCATATGCTCCGTATGGAGAAGAAGGGCGAATATGCGGACGTCATGGAACGTGCGCTTTATAACGGCGTGCTCGGAGGAATGCAGCTCGACGGAAAGCGTTTCTTCTATGTAAATCCGCTGGAGGCGGTTCCCGGAACGAGCGGCGTTGCGGCTTCAATGCGCCACGCGCTTCCCGAAAGACCGGGCTGGTTCGCCTGTGCATGCTGCCCGCCGAACGTGGCGAGACTTGTCGGCTCGGTAGCGGAATACGCATACAGCGTGGAGGACGGTGCGCTTTACCAGCATCTGTTCCTCGGCGGCACGATCGACATGGAGAAGGAATTCGGCGGCAAGGTTACCGTTGAGTGCGACTATCCGAGAAGCGGGCATATCCTGTACACATTTGCCCCGAACGGAACGGAGCCGATGGATGTGAAGCTTGCGGTCCGTATCCCGGGTTACGCGAAGAAGGTGCAGATCCTCCGGAACGGATCCGTATTCGTACCGGACATCGATGACGGATACGCCTATATCCAGGGACTGTTCCGCGCCGGCGACAGCCTGATCGTAAACATCGATATGAGTGCGAGAAGAGTATACCCGAACCGTCACATCGCGGCCGATACCGGAAAGATCGCGTTCCTCCGCGGACCGCTTGTGTACTGCGCGGAAGGAACGGACAATGACGGCGACGTGCTTGGGCTGCGCGTTTCGAGAACCGCGCCGATCCGCGAGCTTGCGGGCGAAGCGCCCGACGGCATGCCGATGTTAACGGTAGCCGGAAGCCGTATCGAAACAAGCGACGAGCTGTACTCATTTGACGCGCCCGAGAAGGAACCCGTAGTCATCCGGCTGATCCCGTATTACACGTGGGGCAACCGCGGTCTTAACGAGATGCGCGTCTGGATTCCGAAGGAGTAAAACGGGCTTTTCCGAAAAAGTCAAAATTCGCGAAATTTCCTCTTGCATTTCTATATAGGCTTGTGATATATTAAATCAGGTCTTGCGAAGACCGATGCATTTCGGAGGATAAAAACATGACACACATGGCTTTCGGAAAACTGCATAACGGTATGAATACTACGGAACAGAATATTGTTTTCTATTTGGCGGAATAGTTTTTCTATTCCGTCTTTTTCTTTAAAAAGACCGAACACACACACATTTGAGGAGGAAGAAGAAATGCCCAAAAGAGAAGACATTCACAAAGTACTGATCATCGGCTCCGGCCCGATCATCATCGGCCAGGCGTGCGAATTCGACTATTCCGGCACGCAGGCCTGCAAAGCGCTCAAGAAGCTCGGGTATGAGATCGTTCTCGTAAACTCGAACCCCGCGACCATCATGACCGACCCGGAGACAGCCGATGTAACTTATATCGAGCCGCTGAACGTAGAGCGTCTCGAGCAGATCATCGCAAAGGAGCGTCCCGACGCATTGCTGCCGAACCTCGGCGGACAGTCCGGACTGAACCTCTGCAGCGAGCTTTACAATGCAGGTGTTTTGGACAAATACAATGTTAAGGTTATCGGCGTTCAGGTTGACGCAATCGAGCGCGGTGAGGACCGTATCGAATTCAAGAACACGATGAACGAGCTCGGCATCGAGATGGCAAGAAGCGAAGTTGCCTACAGCGTTGACGAGGCTTTGATGATCGCCGACAAGCTCGGCTATCCCGTAGTACTGCGTCCGGCTTACACGATGGGCGGTGCCGGCGGCGGACTCGTATACAACAAAGAAGAACTGAAGGTTGTCTGCGCAAGAGGTCTTCAGGCAAGCCTTGTAGGCCAGGTTCTCGTTGAAGAGTCCATCCTCGGCTGGGAAGAGCTCGAGCTTGAAGTTGTCCGCGACTGCGAGGGTAACATGATTACCGTATGCTTCATCGAGAACATCGATCCGATGGGCGTACATACCGGAGACTCCTTCTGCGCGGCTCCGATGCTGACGATTTCCGAGGAAGTGCAGAAGCGTTTGCAGGAGCAGGCATACAAGATCGTTGACCGCGTACAGGTTATCGGCGGAACGAACGTACAGTTCGCACACGATCCGGTAAGCGACCGTATCATCGTAATCGAGATCAACCCGAGAACGTCCCGTTCCTCGGCACTTGCTTCCAAGGCAACCGGTTTCCCGATCGCGCTTGTATCCGCAATGCTCGCAACCGGTCTTACCTTAAAGGATATTCCGTGCGGAAAGCACGGCACGCTCGACAAGTACGTTCCGGGCGGAGATTATGTCGTGATTAAATTTGCCCGCTGGGCATTTGAAAAGTTCAAGGGTGTGGAAGACAAGCTCGGCACCCAGATGCGCGCCGTAGGCGAAGTAATGAGCATCGGTAAGAACTACAAGGAAGCTTTCCAGAAGGCAATCCGCAGCCTTGAGACCGGACGTTACGGCCTCGGCTTCGTGAAGAACTTCCACGATATGACGAAGGCAGAGCTTCTCCAGAAGCTTGCAAATCCTTCGAGCGAGCGTCATTTCCAGATGTACGAAGCACTCCGCAAGGGTGCAACGGTTGAGGAAATCTTCACCGCAACGCACGTTAAGCGCTGGTTCATCGAGCAGATGAAGGAGCTTGTTGAGGAGGAAGAGGCACTTCTTTCGAAGAAGGGTGCGGTTCCCGCAGACGCAGAGCTTATTCAGGCGAAGAAGGACGGCTTCTCCGACCGCTACATCGCAAAGCTTGTCGGCGTATCCGAGGATGACATAAGAAACCGCCGTCTTGCCATCGGCCTTACCGAGGCATGGGAGGGCGTACACGTAAGCGGAACGCAGGACAGCGCATACTACTTCTCAAGCTACAACATTCCGGTAGATAAGAGTCCTTCGAGCGATAACCGCAAGATCATGATCCTCGGCGGCGGCCCGAACCGTATCGGCCAGGGTATCGAGTTCGACTACTGCTGCGTACATGCCGCAAAGGCTCTTAAGAAGCTCGGTTTCGAGACGATCATCGTTAACTGCAACCCCGAGACCGTTTCGACCGACTATGATACATCCGACAAGCTCTACTTTGAGCCCCTCACCCTTGAGGACGTTCTTTCCATCTACAACAAGGAGAAGCCTCTCGGCGTAATCGCCCAGTTCGGCGGCCAGACGCCTCTGAACCTTGCTGCGGACCTGAAGAGAAACGGCGTTAAGATTCTCGGTACTTCGCCTGAGGTTATCGCTCTGGCGGAAGACCGTGACCTGTTCCGTGAGATGATGAAGAAACTCGACATCCCGATGCCCGAGTCCGGCATGGCGGTTACCGTTGAGGATGCGATCGCGATCGCAACGAAAATCGGCTATCCGGTAATGGTTCGTCCTTCCTTCGTACTCGGCGGCCGCGGCATGGAAGTCGTATACGATGACGAGCAGATGACCGAATACATGAAGGCGGCAATCGGCGTAACACCCGACCGTCCGATCCTGATCGACCGTTTCCTGAATCACGCAACCGAGTGCGAGGCCGACGCAATTGCCGACGGCGCACATGCATTTGTCCCTGCGGTTATGGAGCACATCGAGCTTGCAGGTATCCACTCCGGCGACTCCGCATGTATCCTTCCCTCGGTACACATCTCCGAGGAAAATCTGAAGACCATCAAGGAATATACGAGAAAGATTGCGGAAGAGATGCATGTTAAGGGTCTTATGAACATGCAGTACGCAATCGAGAACGGCAAGGTATTCGTAATCGAGGCAAATCCTCGTGCAAGCCGTACCGTTCCGCTTGTATCGAAGGTCTGCAACATCCGCATGGTACCGATCGCAACCGATATCATCACATCCGAACTGACCGGACGCAAGTCCCCGGTTCCGGAGCTTCATGAGATGGTTATCCCGAACTACGGCGTAAAGGAAGCCGCGTTCCCGTTCAATATGTTCCCTGAGGTAGACCCGATCCTCGGACCGGAGATGCGTTCCACCGGTGAGGTCCTCGGACTTTCCCCGTCCTACGGCGAAGCGTTCTACAAGGCGCAGGAAGCAATCCAGAGCAAGCTTCCGCTTTCCGGTAACGTTCTGATTTCCGTAAAGGATAAGGACAAGGAAGAGGCACTCAAGGTTGCGGAATCCCTTGTCGGCGACGGCTTCAAGATCTACGCGACCGGCGGCACCTACGACCGTCTGACCGCAGCCGGAATCCCCGCGGAGAAGACCCTCAAACTGTACGAAGGACGTCCGAACTGCTACGATTTGATCACGAACGGACAGATCCAGCTGATCATCAACTCCCCGATCGGAAAGAACAGCCTGCATGACGACAGCTACCTCCGTAAGGCAGCCATCAAGGCAAAGGTTCCGTACGTAACGACGATGGCAGCAGCGCTTGCAACCGCGGACGGCATCCACTACGTAAAGACGCACAGCGAGCACAGCGTGAAGTCGCTTCAGGAAATCCACAGCGAGATCCACTGAGCGATAAGTGCAGGACCGGAGCATTACATTTTCCGCCCTGCGCGGGACACAATCATATGACGCAAATAACAGAGAGGATTGTCAATCGGCAATCCTCTTCTTTATGCCCGGAGGGGAAAAACGTTATTGACGGAAACGGCGTATTTCAGTATGATGATAAAAGAAGTGTTACGGGAGGAAGCATATGAAAAAAGGTTTGTTTTTGATGGGGATGCTCCTCGGATTAATGCTGTTTTGCTGCGGCTGTACAACGAACAGAAACCCCGGGAGACCGGTTCCCCTTACCCCTATTCCGATTCCGACGAAAGGACCCGAAACAGTGACACCTACATTTGCACCTTATGTACCGAATTATGATCCGGTCGATTATCTGATGACCGAAGATAACGTGAAAACGATCGGAAGAACGTATTACGACAGGGACGTCCGCTGGTGCGGATATTCCGGAAGCGGCGTGGAATTTTTCTTCGCCGGACGCGAATGCACCATTCATTTCAAATCCGACGACCGGTATGACAATCCCGGTCATGAAGCGAGAGTGGCCGTATTTGTCGACGGAGAGAGGGCGGCCGATTTTCTGATGGATGCTCCCGAGAAGAGCGTTAAGGTAATCGACAGCGGGACCGATACGATCGCAACCGTCCGTGTGGTCAAATTATCCGAAGTCTCGGATTCCTTTGTCGGGCTGGACTGCGTTACCGTTGTCGGCGCGATTTCACCGCTTTCAAGCCTGCCGACGAGGATTGAATTTGTCGGCGACTCGATCACCTGCGGATACGGCGTGGACGGCGAATTTGAAAAGGATGTTTACGCTACGTCCAACGAAGACTGCACGAAGGCTTACGCATATAAAACCGCGCAGCGTCTGAATGCGGATTACAGTCTTGTCAGCATCAGCGGCTTCGGCATCGTGTCCGGATATACCGCGACCGGAGAGAAGCAGGCGGACAAGATCCTTCCGCCTTATTATCTGACGATCGGCAAATCCGACGCGACATTCGGCAGTGACCTGAACGCGGAGGAGATCACGTGGGATTTTGACTCTTTCCGCCCGGACATCGTTGTCATCAACCTCGGCACGAACGATCAGAGCTACTGTAAGGATGAAGCCAAGCGCCGCGAGTACATCGACGGCTACAAGGAGTTCCTGAAGACCGTCCGCGAAAAGAACCCTGATGCGAAGATCATCTGTACGCTCGGTATTATGGGGACGGACCTTTGCCCGAGTATGGAAACCGCAGTCAGGGAATACAAGGAACAAAGCGGCGATGAGAACATTACGACGTTTTTGTTTGAAGAGCAGGACCAGGCAAAGGACGGCGTCGCGGTCGACTGGCATCCGAGCGAGGCAACGCATGAGAAGGCCGCAAAGAAACTGGCGGATTTCATCACCGAACTGCTGCGGGAAGAGTGGTAACGGACAGAGCGTGCCGCGCCGGACAGGACAGCGGAAACAGATTGTAAAAAACTGTTGAATAGCAGTAAAATAATAATTCTACTCGCGTAGAATAGAGGAGAGGTATCAGTCATTATGGAATTACAGAAGATTTTGAATGCCGTTGACCATACGCTTTTAAAGCAGACGGCGACATGGGAAGAAATCCGCAGACTCTGCGACGACGGAATCCGCTTTCATACCGCATCGGTATGCATCCCTCCGTCATTCGTAAAGCAGGCTGCCGACTATGTGAAGGGCGCGATCCCGGTATGTACCGTGATCGGATTTCCGAACGGCTACTCAACGACCGCCGTCAAATGCTACGAGGCCGCGGAGGCGGTTGAGAACGGAGCTTCGGAGATCGATATGGTCATCAATCTCGGAATGGTGAAGGAAGGCCGCTACGACGACATTCTCCGCGAGATCAACCATGTAAAGAAATCCTGTGACGGCAAGCTTTTAAAGGTCATTATCGAGACCTGCATGCTGACGGAGCAGGAGAAGATCCGCATGTGCGAAACCGTTGCGGCTTCGGACGCGGATTTCATTAAGACGTCGACCGGATTCGGCGGTGCCGGAGCAACCGCCCGCGACATCGAATTGATGGTTGCCGAAACAAAGGGCAAGCGCGTCAAGGCGGCAGGCGGGATCAAAACGCTTGAGGATGCCGAAGAGTTCCTCGAACTCGGCGCGGAGCGGCTCGGAACAAGCCGCGTCGTAAGCGAAGTAAAAGCGATGGTACAGCGCGTCAACCATTGGGATCTGAGTTTCTTCTCCTGATTGGGCATTCCGCTGAAACCGACTTTTTGGATGTGTGACTTATGGGACACGGGAATCTCGTGTGTTCCGGGATAAAACCGGAGATGAAAGGAGTTTACGATGAGCAAAAAGAATTATCCTACCCCTCATATCAATGCGTCGCCGAAGGATTTTGCGAAAACGGTACTGATGCCGGGCGATCCGCTTCGTTCGAAGTTTATCGCCGAAACGTTCCTGACCGACGCGAAGCTCGTGAACAACGTGCGCGGCGTGCAGGGCTATACCGGCACCTACAAAGGCAAGAAGGTCAGCGTAATGGCGAGCGGCATGGGAATGCCGTCCATCGGCATCTACAGCTACGAACTGTATAACTATTTCGGCGTGGAGAACATTATCCGCGTCGGCTCCGCCGGAGCTTACAGCCCGGACGTAAAGGTCAGGGACGTCGTTATCGCGCAGGGCGCCTGCTACGATTCGAATTACGTGTCGCAGTTCCATTTGCCGGGAACACTGTCCGCAATCGCGGATTTCAAGCTGCTCCGCACCTGTGTGGAACAGGCGGAAAAGAACGGGATCCGCTACCATGTCGGAAACATTCACTCGAGCGACATCTTCTACGGAGATCTTGCCGACGCACCCGAGATGGTGAAACCGCTTCACGCATGGGGCAAGATGGGCGTACTGGCTGTTGAGATGGAAGCGGCGGCCCTTTATATGAACGCGGCACGCGCAGGAAAGCGTGCGCTTGCAATCTGCACCATTTCCGACAGCCTTGTGACCGGAGAGGCGACCACCGCCGAGGAGCGCCAGAGCTCCTTTACCGAAATGATCACGCTGGCTCTCGACACCGCTGTCGCAATGAAATAAAACAGGATGGAATTCCCTCTTCCGAAATCCGCGGAAGAGGGAATTTGTTTATGCTTCGGAGCGGGATTTTTCATTGACTTTTTGTGCGCGCAAGACTATACTGGAATAGATTTTTATTTATTTATCTGTGCGCGCAAGACTATACTGGAATAGATTTTTATTTATTTATCTGTGCGCGTAGCGTACGCGCGTGAAAGGAATGCCATGAGTAAGATTATTTTGACCGGAGACCGGCCCACCGGAAGACTTCATGTCGGCCACTATGTAGGCTCGCTGAAGCGCCGTGTGGAACTGCAGAATTCCGGAGGATTTGAAAAGATATACATCATGATCGCCGATGCCCAGGCGCTTACCGACAATGCGGATCATCCGGAAAAGGTGCGCCAGAACATCATGCAGGTAGCGCTCGACTATCTTGCGGTCGGACTGGATCCCGAGAAGGTTACGATCTTCATCCAGTCGCAGGTTCCGGAGCTTACGGAGCTGTCCTTCTACTACATGAACCTCGTTACGGTATCCCGCCTGCAGCGGAACCCTACCGTAAAGAACGAGATCATCATGCGGAACTTCGAGACGAGCATTCCGGTCGGATTCTTTACGTATCCGATCAGCCAGGCGAGCGATATCACGGCGTTCAAGGCAACTACCGTTCCGGTCGGCGAAGACCAGCTTCCGATGATCGAACAGGCAAGAGAAATCGTAAGAAAATTCAACCAGACTTACGGCGAGGTGCTCGTAGAACCCGAAGCGGTCATTCCGGACAATGAGATCTGCAAACGTCTCCCGGGAACCGACGGAACGGCCAAGATGAGCAAATCGCTCGGCAACTGCATCTATCTTTCCGATACGGAGCAGGAGCTTAAGACGAAGGTTATGAGCATGTATACCGATCCGAACCACATCAAGGTTACGGATCCGGGCTCTCTCGAGGGCAACGCGGTATTTACGTATCTGGATGCGTTCTGCAGGCCGGAGCATTTCGCGAAGTTTCTGCCCGAGTATGAGTCGTTAGACGCTTTGAAGGAGCACTATCAAAGAGGCGGCCTCGGAGACGTAAAGGTGAAGAAATTCCTCTTTGCCGTCATGAATGACGAGCTTGCGCCGATCAGAGAGAGAAGACTCGAGTGGGAGAAGCGCATTCCCGAAATCATCGAGATCCTGAAGAAGGGCAGCGCGGAAGCGGAAAAGGTAGCCGCACAGACCCTTCTCGAAGTAAAGAACGCAATGAAGATCAATTATTTCGAAGACGAAGACTGGATTCGTGAGCAGCTGAACGCGACCTGATAAGAAGACTTCCCGCCGGCCGGAAGGGCGGCACGGAAGCGGAAAGGGGTTACGGTGGAAGAAAAGCGGAACGCATATTTTGCGGAAAATGAAAGAAAAGTCAATATCGTTTTAAACCGGATAGGCCTTCTTGTCATCCTGATCGGACCGGCCATTGCGCTTGCGAGGAAGTATCTCGAATACAAGCCGCTTGATTATGCGGATGCCATCGTGATCGGCGCCGGAGCGGTTCTGGTCTTCGGACTGTCTAATTTCCTGTACTGGTACAATCCGTCGAGTGAGCTGATCAAATACGTATTGCTGATCGGCCTGCATCTCGGAATATGCTATGCGGGAACGAAGGTCGACATTAACCTGTATATGGCATATGCGATCGTACCGGCTTTGTCGTGTCTGTATTTCAGCAAATGGTTCACGATCCGCATCGGTGAAGTCTGCTATTGCATGATGCTCATCTCGCTCGGGCTCCGTGCGACCGTTGAAGTGGCGTCAAGGGCCGACAGCAGCGATCCGGACCAGCTCACTTCCTTCGAGTGGTTCGGTGCGTACGGCTTCCGTATGACGCTTGAATATCTTGTGATGTTCATCATTCTGCTTCTTCTTGTTTCGAAGATTGAGGAAACAATCATTTCGACGCTTGCGAAGAACAAGCAGATGAGAAGGATGCAGAAGCAGCTGATTGCCGGTTTCGCAAACTTCATGGAGTCTAAGGATGAGAATACCGGATTCCACATCCGCAGAACCGCGGATTACGCGAAGATGATCGCGGACGAACTTGTCCGAAACGGCTACCATAAAGACGAACTGACCCCGAAGACGATCGAGGATCTTGTCATTGCCGCACCGCTTCATGACGCCGGCAAAGTATACATCCCCGACTCCATTCTGCAGAAAGTCGGAAACCTGACTCCGGAGGAGTATGAGATCGTCAAATCCCATACGACCGAGGGCGGACGGCTTATCGAAATGAACCTTTCGAACCTGACCGACCGCGAACTGTATACGGCGATCAAGGACGTGGCTTTGTGCCATCACGAGTGGTGGGACGGAAGCGGATACCCGCACGGATACAGCGGAGAAAGCATTCCGCTGCTTGCAAGAATCGTTGCCGCCGCCGATGCGCTTGACGCGCTTTTAAGCCAGCGCAGCTACAAACCGAGCATGGATATCAATCAGGTTATGGATGTGTTCCGTGAGGAAAAAGGAACGCACTTCGAACCCTGTATTGCAATCGCCGTACTGAATCTCCAGGATGATATCAGACGTTATGTGGAACGCGAGAGTATCAAGATGAGAAACATGGACGGCGGAGATACCGAAGAATTAAGCTGATGAAGGAGAGTACGACACATGTACCGAGTGGGATTTGACAACAACAAGTATCTTGAGATGCAGTCCGAACACATCAAAGAAAGGATTGCACAGTTCGGCGGAAAGCTTTATCTGGAATTCGGCGGCAAGCTGTTCGATGATTTCCATGCCTCCCGCGTACTGCCGGGTTTTGAGCCGGACAGTAAGATCCGCATGTTAAAGCAGCTGAAGGAAGATGCGGAGATTGTCATTGCCATCAATGCGAACGACATCATCAAAAAGAAGGTCCGCGGCGATCTGAGCATTACCTACGATGTGGACGTGCTTCGTCTGATCGACGCCTTCCGCGGCTACGGACTTTATGTCGGCAGCGTCGTACTGACACAGTTTACCGAGCATGACAACGTGCTCAGCTACCAGAAGAAACTTGAGGAACTCGGTCTTAAGGTATACCGTTCCTATAAGATCGAGGGCTACCCTTCGAATATCAGCAAGATCGTAAGCGACGAAGGCTACGGCAAGAACGATTATATCGAGACGAGCCGTTCCCTCGTTGTCGTTACCGCACCCGGACCGGGAAGCGGGAAAATGGCAACCTGCCTCTCCCAGCTTTACCACGAGCATAAGCGCGGCATCCGTGCCGGTTACGCGAAGTTTGAGACGTTCCCGATCTGGAACCTTCCGTTGAAGCATCCGGTAAACCTCGCATACGAGGCGGCCACCGCGGACCTGAAGGACGTGAACATGATCGATCCGTTCCATCTCGAAGCATACGGCGTTACGACGGTCAACTACAACCGCGACGTTGAGATTTTCCCCGTTCTGAATGCAATGTTCGAGCGTATCTTCGGAAAATCTCCGTATAAGTCCCCGACCGACATGGGCGTTAATATGGCGGGTAACTGCATCATCGATGATGAGGCAACGCGCATCGCATCCCGCGAGGAAATCATCCGCCGTTATTATTCGACGCTTTGCGAGTGCCGCAAGAACCGTGCGGACGAAGACGCGGTTTATAAGATTGAGCTTCTGATGGAGCAGGCAGGCATCCGTAAGGAAGACCGTAAGGTCGTTCCCGCAGCGCTTCAGAAAGCGGAAGAGACCGGAGCCCCGGCCGTTGCGATCGAACTGAACGACGGCACGATCATTACCGGTAAGACGTCCCCGCTTCTCGGAGCAAGTTCCGCAGCCATTCTGAATGCCCTCAAGTATATGGCGGGCATTGATGACAGCATAAGACTCCTTTCACCGGAGATTCTTGAGCCTGTCCAGGATCTTAAGATCAACCATCTCGGAAACCGCAACCCGAGACTTCATACCGATGAGACTCTGCTTACTTTGTCCATCGTTGCAAGCAACGTACCGATCGCCGAGGAAGCGATGAAGCAGCTTGAAAACCTCAAGTGCTGCGAAGTGCACTCGAGCGTTATCCTTTCGGGCGTTGACGAGGGCGTATTCCGCAAGCTCGGAATGCACCTGACGTGCGAGCCGGTATACGAGACCAAGAAACTGTATCACAAATAACGGAAGGTGCATGCACCGGCCGATACATATCAGCAAGGAGGCTTTTTTATGAGCGACAGCATCCGCATTCCGGAGGGTTACAAGTCCCCGCTCGGAATGAAAGAAACCCAGATAGCAATTAAGAAGGTAAAGGATTTCTTCCAGAGGGAGCTTGCGACGCAGTTGAATCTGTACCGCGTTTCGGCACCTTTGTTCGTACCGAAGGAATCCGGTCTCAACGATAATCTGAACGGTGTGGAGCGTCCGGTCGCATTTGACGTACTGGAAAGCGGAAGCATCATGGAAGTCGTTCATTCTCTGGCCAAATGGAAGCGTATGGCGCTCGGACGCTACGGATTCCATGTCGGCGAAGGACTGTATACCGACATGAACGCGATCCGCAGAGATGAAGACACCGACAACATCCATTCGATCTTCGTGGACCAGTGGGACTGGGAGAAGATCATTGAGAAGAAGGACCGCAACGTAACCACGTTAAAGGCGGTTGTAAAAGCCGTATATGAGGCGCTCCGCGTAACGGAGAAATACGTTGCGAACCAGTACGAATACGTTCAGTGCATCCTGCCGGAGGAGATCACGTTTATTACAACGCAGGAGCTTCTCGACCGCTATCCCGATAAGACCGCGAAAGAGCGTGAATACATGGCGGCCAAGGAATACGGCGCCGTGTTCTTAATGAAGATCGGCGACCTGCTCAGTAACGGAGAGAAGCATGACGGCCGTGCTCCCGACTATGACGATTGGGAACTGAACGGCGATATTATCGTATATTATCCGGCGCTTGATATTCCGCTTGAGCTTTCGAGCATGGGTATCCGCGTGGATGAGGATTCACTTCTTTCACAGCTTAAGAAGGCGGGCTGCGAGGAGCGTGCGGAACTGCCGTTCCAGAAGGCTTTGCTTGAGAAGAAGCTCCCTTATACGATCGGCGGCGGTATCGGACAGTCCCGCATCTGCATGTTCTACCTCCGCAAAGTGCATATCGGCGAAGTACAGTCGTCGGTATGGCCGCAGGCAGTAAGGGATTACGCCGAGCAGCGCGGAGTACAGTTGTTATGAGTCGTGGGAAAGAATACATGGAGGGCTTTCGGAACGGAATTCCGATAGCCCTCGGTTATTATTTCGTGTCCTTCACCTTCGGCATCGTCGGATCGAAAAACGGCCTTCTCTGGTGGGAGACCGTGCTGATCTCGATGACCAACCTGACGAGTGCGGGGCAGTTCGCCGGAGTTTTGATCATTGCGGCGCAGGGCTCGTATCTTGAGATGGCGGTTTCGCAGTTCGTCATCAACTTAAGATACTCGCTTATGGGCATATCGCTTTCGCAGAACACCGATGAGAATTTCGGTACCGGAAGCAGGGCAGTGCTCGGATTCGGCATCACAGACGAGATATTCGGCGTGGCAGCCAACCGGAAGAAACCGGTTTCGAGGATATTCTTTCTCGGTCTGATGACGCTTCCGTATTTCGGCTGGACGCTCGGTACTTTGATGGGCGCCGTGCTCGGAGACATCATGAACGAGTCGCTCTCCGATGCGATGGGACTTGCGATTTACGGAATGTTCATCGCAATCATCGTTCCGAAGGTTAAGCAGGAGCGTCACACGCTTTTGATCGTATTGCTCGCGGTGGCGATCAGCTGCCTGCTTTATTACGTGCCCTGGTTTTCTTCGCTGTCAGGCGGTTACGCGGCGGTCATATGTGCCGTGGCGGCTTCGCTTGCGGGGGCGTTCTTCTTTCCGGTTAAATCACCGGAGGAACAGGAGGCGGCCGCATGAAGCATTTATTTGCCGTCTACCTGCTGATCATGGCCCTGGTCACTTATCTGCTGCGCGCCGTTCCGTTTATGGTGTTCCGCAGAAAGGTACGGAACCGGTTCTTCCGGTCGTTCCTGTATTATATTCCGTATACGGTCCTGGCGGCGATGACGTTTCCCGCCGTACTGTATGCAACCAAATCGCCGGTTCCGGCAGCGCTCGGAACGGCAACGGCCCTGTTTCTTGCCTACCGCGGCAAAGGAATGGTGCTGGTTTCGCTTTCGGCTTGCGCCGTTGCGTTATTAAGCGGGTTTTTAATCCCGTAGCGCTATAAGGGGTTCATATCCCGCACCATTATTTTTCGGAGGAACAGAGTTTTGAAAAAGAGTCTTATTTGTCTGATACTTGCGCTGGTCATGGTACTGTCCCTGACTGCATGCGCCGGAAATGCAACGCCGACCCCTACGGAAGCGGCAACCGAAGCACCGACGCCGACTCCCGAGGCAACCCCAACCCCTACGTCCGATCCGACGCCGACCCCGACACCGGTTCCGGACAATGCCTGGTACGATGAGATGATCGGCCGCTCGCTTGTTACGACCGGTAACAATTACCGTCTCCGTAAGGTAATCGAGAAGGCAAAGGCGGGAGAGGACGTATATATCGGATTTATCGGCGGTTCCATCACGGAAGGTGAGGGAGCCTCGTATCAGAAATGTTATGCGATGCAGACGGCGCAGAAGTTTGCCGAGCTGTACGGTACCGGGGACAACGTTCACATGATCAACGCGGGCGTTTCGGGAACTCCTTCGACGCTCGGCGTAATCCGTTACGAGCGTGATCTGATTGAGAAGAACGACGGTCATAAGCCGGACCTTCTGATCATCGAGTTCGCGGTTAATGACGGAGACGACCCTACGAACGGTCAGACCTACGAAGGCCTGATCCGCCGCGCCCTCTATTCGGACAATGAGCCCGCTGTCGTTCTTCTGTTCAGCGTGTTCCGCAGCAAATGGAACCTGCAGGACCGCTGCAAGCCGATCGGCGCGCACTATGAGCTTCCGATGGTAAGCATCAAGGATGCTGTCGTTCCCTGTCTCAATAACGGCAAGATCACGAACGCGCAGTTCTTTAACGACGAATACCATCCGAAGCTGTACGGACACACCATCATGGCGGAATGCCTTGAGAATCTGTTTAAGAAAGTTATGGAAGAGGAGCCTTCCGCAGCCGACACTCCTAAGAAAGACCCGCTTAAGAGTTCGTCCTTTGACAACGTTCACATGATCACTTCGAAGAGCACGAATGTCAAAGTCAGCGCGGGCGATTTCACCGGAACGGACAAGACGATCGGAACGACGCGCTACGATAACGCGAAGACGTTCCCGGACAACTGGAAGCATGAAGCAAAGTCCGGCAATAAGGCGCTCAGCTTTACGGTAAAGGCGAAAACGATTCTTCTTACCTACAAGAAGAGTTCGAGCAAGACGTTCGGAAGCGTGGACGTTTTCGTGGACGGCAAGAAAGTTACCACGATCAACGGTTATGACGCCGGCGGATGGAACAATCCGTACACGGCGGTAATCCTCAATACCGACACCGTCGCTTCCCATAAGGTGGAAGTGAAGATGGCTGCCGGAAGCGAGGAGAGTGAATTCACGATCATGGCATTCGGATACGGCGAATGATAAGAAAAGACGGCATGAAAAAAGGGAGTACCTTCGGGTACTCCCTGATTTGATTTAACGGTCCGTCACAACCGTTGTAACGGAGCCCGCGGGAATGTTAAGAAGACCGTCCGCGGGAACGGAACCGAGATCCTTGTACATCATGTCGGCGGTGAAGCCGGCAGTAAATACGGACTGCCGTACAAGACTCGAACTGCCCTTCAGGGAGTCGAGATCGATCAGCAGATCCGAAGCGCTGTTGTTGATCAGTACGGAGACGATGCGCTTGCCGTCGGGGCTTATGAAACTGCTCTGACGCAGGCCGGAAACCGGCTCGCCGGAAACGAGGCTGAAGGAACTCTGCACGCGGATGTAGCCCGGCCGGATATATTCCGAGAAGTGCCGCATCGCGTAATATGCTCCGGTCAGCTTGTAGCCGGTCATGCCGTCCTTCTGGGACATCGCACGGGAGAGCGGGATCAGCGTGTTCGTTTCCATATCGTTCGTTACATCGCTGCTCCATACGCCGCCCCAGTAAATGTAGGCGTTCGCATTTTCCACGGTCAGGACGTTGTTGATCATGTTGACGGTCTGCAGGGCGGTACCGCGGTAGAACTCGGTCTGCCAGAGACGGTAGCCTTTCGGGCCGGCGTAATCCTTGAGCTGTCTCAGATTCGTGTTGAACGAATCGTAGCTGCAGTTGTCCGGCTTGTCGGTGCTTGTTCCGCCGTCGTACAGATGATGCGCTACCGCGTAGATGCTTTCGGGAGCTTTTTCCAGAATCTCAGCCAGATACATCTTGATCCTGGTCGCGGAGCAGGTCATTGTCTCGGGAGCGATCATCTTCGGTATATCGGGCCCGAACGCCTCCTGAAAAGCGGCATATGTCGCAAGAAACGCCTTCGCGTAAGAGGCGTTATTACCTTCCTGCGGGTCGAATTCGCAGCCGTCGTAGGTAACCGCATAATCGCATTCGTTCTGGATGCTGACAACGTCGACCGGGATGCCTTTTTCACGGTAAGCCGCAACACCTTCGGTCCACCACGCCGCAAATTTATCGTATACAAACTGACCGTCCGCGTCCTTAATGAGCGTTCCGTGACCGTTGACGCTCCCGTTGGATTTCGTTCCGCCTGCGGGAGACCAGCTCGTATACAGAACGGTCACTTCTTCCCCGCGTGCGTCGGCGTATTTCTTCGCGCCTTCGTAGAAGGCAAGATTGGTTTGCGCCGAAGTCTCGAATTTCGTGTATCCGTACTCGTTTTTGAAACGCAGGATCGTCATGCCGCCTTCGCCGAACAGCAGGTTGAACACTTCGTCGGCATGGCCGTGGTCAAGGATCTGGTCCGCGTACCAGGTGTATCCGGCGCCGAAGCCGTCAATTTCCTGGAATCGCTCATCCGTGTTTACGGAAAAGGAATAGTTCGGTTCGGGAACCGGTGTGGGAGTCGGTGTCGGCGTGCCCGTCGCGGAAGGAGCAGCCGTCGGTTTTTGGGTACAGCCGCACAGCAGCGTAAGCGAAAGGAGCAGTGCGGGCAATCTCATTTTTCTCATCGGTTTATGACCTCAATATTACGTTTTTTCGGTAAGTATGAACAGTATACTTCTTTTCCTGCGGAAAATGCAATCGCTTTTTGCATATTCCGATATACGCGCGCGCTTTTATGGGTTGAAAAAGGGGCGAAAATCAGTTATTATAATTCTGTATGCTGTTGCTGTTTTTTTGCGTGTAAAAATGAGGCATCGGAAGATATGGAACGGAAGGATTTTTTCGCCGGAAAGGCGATGGACGCATATGAGTTTTTCGGAGCTCATCCGACCGGCAAAGGAACCGTGTTCCGTGTATATGCCCGCAACGCCGCCGGCGTGACGGTCATGGGCGACTGGACAGGTTGGAAGGAGATTTCCATGGACCGTGAGGCGGACGGCGTCTTCACGAAGTGGGAGGAGTTTGCGTATCCGGGCCATCTTTACAAATACGTCGTTTACGGAAGGGACGGGAGCCGCGTCGAGAAGAGCGACCCGTACGGGTTCCGTACGGAACTGCGGCCGGGCTCCGGTTCGGTGATCACGGAACTGCATTCCTATTCGTTTTCGGATTGGGAATGGATGAACGGACGGAGCACGGGCTATGACCGTCCGGTTAACATATACGAAGTGCACGCGGGTTCCTGGAAGAGACATTCCGACGAAGATGAAAACGGGTTTCTCACGTACCCTGAGCTTGCGGAACAGCTGATTCCGTATGTGAAGGAAGCGGGATATACCCATGTGGAATTCTTGCCGCTTTCGGAACATCCGTGCGATGCATCCTGGGGCTATCAGAACACCGGCTTTTACGCGCCGACTTCCCGGTACGGAACGCCGGATCAGCTGCGGGCCATGGTGGACCGGTTCCACGTGGAGGGCATCGGAGTCATCCTTGATCTCGTGCCGGCGCATTTCGCGGTCGATTCCTACGGGCTTTGCCGCTTTGACGGAACACCGCTTTACGAATACCGTACGGCGGATGTCGCAAACAGCGAATGGGGTACATACAACTTTGATTATTCGAGAGGGGAAGTGCGGTCCTTCATGCAGTCGTGTGCGAACTACTGGCTGAAGGAATTCCACTTTGACGGACTACGCCTTGACGCGGTCAGCCGGCTGATCTTCTGGCAGGGCAATGAAAGAAGAGGCGTGAATCCGAATTCCCTGAACTTTTTAAAATTCATGAACGAGAGCCTGAAGCGGCTTCATCCGACGTGCATGCTGATCGCCGAAGACTCGACCGCCTATCCCGGCGTGACGCGGGCGACCTGGGCGGGCGGACTCGGTTTCGACTACAAATGGGACCTCGGCTGGATGCATGACACGCTTTCTTACATGCAGACCGGCGCATGGCTTCGCGGAAGCATCTATCACAAACTCACGTTTTCCATGATGTATTTCTTCTCGGAACGGTACCTGCTGCCGTTTTCGCACGATGAAGTCGTTCACGGAAAGGCAACGATACTGCAGCGGATGCACGGCGATTACGAGGACAAATTCCCGCAGGCCCGCCTCCTGTATCTGTATATGGCGGCGCATCCAGGCAAGAAGCTTAACTTCATGGGCAATGAGTTCGGGCAGCTCAGGGAGTGGGACGAGTCCCGCGAACAGGACTGGATGCTGATGTCGTATCCGAAGCACGACGCATTTTTCGCATACATGAAGGAACTGAACCGCATTCTCACGACGAACGACGCATTCTTTAGGGACTACGCGGGCGACGGTTTTGTATGGCGCGACTGTAACTCGCAGGAACAGTGCCTGTATGCGATCGAGCGGAGAGGAGAGAGTTCCCGCATTCTTGCGGTTATGAATTTCTCCGGATTGAAACAGACCTATTGTCTTCCCTTATACGGAGAGAAAGCGGAATTGCTGCTGAACTCCGATGATGCGCGTTTCGGAGGAAGCGGTGAAATAAATGATATTCGTCAGGACGCCTGCGAAATCACGATAATAATGTCGGCCTACACGGGCATGCTTTTCGCCCTCACGGCGGCAGAGAAGGAGTAGAAAGTGAATACAACCAATGTAAAAGGACCTGTTGCACCGAAAGATCCGACCGTGAAACGGCCTAAGGTCTATTTCATGCTCGATGATCTTGTTGCAACGAGTTTTGCGGACGACGGAAAGCCGAAGGAACTGCGCTTCCTCGAGAACCGCGTTGCGGGCAACGTGAAGCTGATCTGTCCGGATATCCCCGACGAGATCGCCGGAGGGCTCCAGAAGAGCGCTGAGTTTATGAAGATCGTTCACAGCATCGGCGTTATTATGGATCCCGAGCGCGAAGAGGACCGCGACCATCCGATGTCGGTCGTGCTGCAGCACTACGGAAAGACCGACCGTTACAATTCCGGAACCCGCATGAGCATGGATGTGCTCTGCGACGGTGCGGAACGCGTATTTCCGGTGTCGGATTTTCCGTGTACGGACGAGGATGACATTCTCGGAACGCTGATCCTTTTCTCGGACAGTGAATCGCTGCAGGCAAAGGGGACGATCATTTTCTACCTGAACGACGGATATACCGTTCCCGAACCGGTACTTGATAAGCCGATTGACTGGGAAAGCGACGATTATCAGAAGATTCTCGAGCGGTCGCTCATGTCGATGGGCAATACGACGAGACTCCGCCGTGCGATTGAGAAGGCATCCGAAGGCGAGGACGTAACGATTGCGTTTATCGGCGGCTCCATTACGCAGGGCGCCGGTGCGAAGCCGATCGAATCGAAGAGTTATGCGTACCGCATTTTCGATAATTTCCGCAATACCTACGCCGAGGATCCCGAGAAGGTACACCTCGTAAAAGCCGGTATCGGCGGAACGAGCAGCGAGCTCGGCGTGCTCCGTTACGAGAAGGACGTTCTTCGTAACGGTACGGTTAATCCGGACATTCTGATCATTGAGTTCGCGGTTAACGATGCCGGCGACGAGACGAACGGAATCTGCTTTGAAAGCCTTGCTTCGAAAGCGTTCCACCGTGACAACGGCCCCGCCGTGATCCTTCTGTTCTCGGTATTCATGAACGACTGGAACCTGCAGGAGCGTTTGGAGCCGATCGGACGCCATTACGACTATCCTATGGTCAGCGTTCTGGACGGCGTTTCACCGCAGTTCCCCGCGGACGCGGAAGGTCACGTGATTTCGAAGCGCCAGTATTTTTACGATATCTATCATCCGACCAATGACGGACACAGAGTCATGGCGGACTGTGTGAACTATCTGATCGAGCAGTCGCTTGCTCATGTGAGCGACGAGGTGTCCTATCCGGAGGAAAGCTGCCTCGGACGTTATTACGACAAGACCGTAACCGTATACCCGAAGACCATCGGCGAATATGCGGGATTCACGGTTTCGTTCGGCGACTTTACGGACAATGACACGGACCTGCAGTATGCCGAGAAGGATCTTGACCATCACGGAACATACACGTTCGACGGTTCCTGGAGCCGCGGGCTTCAGTCGCAGGAGCCGTTCACGGTTACGATGAAATGTTCCTCGTTCTTCTTCATCTTCAAGGACACCGGAGACCCGGCCTTCGGCCCGTGCGACGTTGTCGTGGACGGAGAAGTAAAATACGAATACAATCCGCTTGCTATCGGCTGGACGCATAGCAAAGCAATGCTCGCCGTGCCTTACGGGGAGCCTGCGGAACACACGGTAAGCGTTGTTCCGAAGAGCCCGGACAAACGATTTTCAATCGTGGCATTTGCCTTTACCAAAGATTGATCCTTTGCCGCTCTGCCTGTAAATAGATTTTTTGTGAACGGGAGGTTAGAGCATGGAATCAGATGTTTTTACCCTGGAAGATGCAAAGCTTCTTCTCGATGAGAAGAAATACGCGGATCTTCGGAAGATGCTGATGGACGTTCCCGCGGCGGATATCGCGGAAATGTTCGAAGAAATCCCGAAGAACCAGTTTGCGATCCTGTACCGGATCCTGCCGAAGGAATTGGCAGCCGACGTTTTCGTCGAGCTGGACCCCGATTTCCAGAAGGTATTGATCGAAGCATTCAGTGATAAAGAGCTTCGTGAAGTTCTGGATGAGCTTTACATGGATGATACGGTTGACCTGATCGAGGAAATGCCGGCCAACGTCGTAAAGCGAATTCTTGCGAACTCGTCCGCCGAGGACCGTAAGACGGTCAACGAGCTTTTAAAGTATCCGGAAGACAGTGCCGGAAGCATTATGACGACCGAGTTTGTCCGCCTGAAGGAGGACATGACGGTTCAGGAGGCATTTGCCCTGATCCGGAAGGTCGCAATTGACAAAGAGACGATTTACACCTGTTACGTAACCGACAACCGGAGTCATCTGATCGGTATGGTAACGGTCAAATACCTGCTCCTGTCCGATTATGAAGCGAAGATCAAGGACATCATGCAGGATAACGTCATCAGCGTTAAGACGCTCGATGATAAGGAAGATGTGGCGGCGACCATCAGTAAGTACGACGTACTCGCGCTTCCGGTCGTGGACGAAGAGAACCGTCTCGTCGGTATCGTAACCGTCGATGACGCTATCGATGTCATGCAGGACGAGGCGGAAGAGGACTTCGCAAAGATGAACGCTATGGCGCCCGTCGAAACGCCTTACTTAAGAACACCGGTCTTCTCGCTTTGGCGAAGCCGTATCATCTGGCTCCTTCTGCTGATGGTTTCGGCAACCTTTACGGGAATGATCATTTCCTCCTTTGAGGATGCGCTGCGCGCCCAGGTCGTTCTGACCGCCTTTATTCCGATGCTGATGGATACCGGCGGTAATTCCGGCTCGCAGGCAAGCGTTACGATCATCCGTGCGATTTCGCTCGGAGAAGTCGAATTTGCCGATATCATGAAGATCATCTGGAAGGAAATAAGGGTTGCGGCGATGTGCGGTATCTCGCTTGGGGTAGTAACCTTCGGAAAGATCTTTTTGGTTGATAAGCTTTTGATGCATCGGGAGATTACCGTTCCCGTTGCGCTGGTTGTGTGTCTGACACTGTGTCTTACCGTGCTCTGCGCGAAACTGCTCGGCTGTACGCTGCCGATGATCGTCGCGAAGCTCGGATTTGATCCGGCAGTTATGGCAAGTCCGTTTATCACAACGATTGTCGATGCCGTTTCGCTGCTCGTTTATTTCGCGTTTGCAACGATGTTCCTTCGATTGTGACGCATATTGGGGGTAAATAACCTGTGGAAGAGAAATTTGCATCTGCCAGAAAACAGTTTTTGATGGTCCTCGCGCTGAGCACGCTGATTGTTGCACTGACCGAGGTCGCCCTGTACATTTACGTACAGAAGCCGAGTAAAGTAAGTTGGCAGGATTACTGCGTAGGCAATTTCTACGTGCCGCTTGCGATTAATCTTTCGGTAGTGGTTGCGATCGGGATCATCATCAATAGCCCGAACATCAAGCCGATCGTTATGAACTATGCGTGCGCAATCGGATTTGTCATCCTCTGTACGGTTGTCGTGACCGCACATAACGACTATCCGGTTCTGCTTGCGGTATTCGTAATCCCGGTGCTCTGGTCGACCGTATTCGAAGACAAGCTGCTGTGCAGTGTCACGCATCTGCTGTGTCAGATCGGTATCCTGCAGCTGACGGTTACTTCGTCGGTGCTCTCGAGCAGCCGTACGATCATCGTCGACGCGGATGATCTTGCGGAAAAGGTTACGGACGGGATCAAAGGCGGAAGCAAGGTGTTTGACGGCGACGTGCTGCTCAATATGTCGGATGATACGAGAATCAACACGCTCTGGCTGAATATTATCCTCGGAATCCTTCTCGTTGCGCTTGCAAGACTGTTCGGACATCTGATGCTCGTACATCTGCAGAAGAAGGATACGATGCTTCAAAGCCATGAGAAAGACAACATGGCGCTTGAAAAACAGCTGCTGCGCGACCAGATGACCGGTCTTTACAACCACACCGCGTTCTACGAGTTTCTGGACCGCTGCGTTAAGATGAAGGGCGACGAGCCGCTGACGCTTGCGGTAGTCGATATTGACGACTTTAAGAAGGTAAATGACACCTATGGGCATGATAACGGCGACGAGGTCATTCTGACGCTCTCGAAGATCATGCAGGACTATTGCGGAAGCGAGAACTACGTATGCCGCTACGGCGGCGAGGAATTCGCGGTTATCTTCCCGAATTCCAGAGAGAAGGAAGCAAGGCAGACGATGATGAACATTCTGGATGCGTTCCGGAATACGCACTATGACTGGCACAGCGGAAGCATTACGTTCAGCTGCGGCGTCTTCCAGTGCAGCCCGTACCGCATGAATGCGGAGGAATTCTTCCAGATTACGGATAAACTGCTTTATAAGGCAAAGCATAACGGAAAGAATCAGGTATGCGGAGGTTGACGGAATTGAAGAACGGACGGAGAGCGCTGCTCTTCCTTTTACTGGCGGCGGTGTTGTTTACGGCCTGCGGTAAGAAAAATGAAAAACCGACCGTGGCGGTCACGGACATCGTGTTTCACCCGTGTACCGGAGAGGTCACGATCGGACAGTACAAAGGGCTTAAAATGAAGATCGAAGTCCCGGCGGTCACCGATGCGGATATCGACAGGCAGATTAAGGAGTTTCTGGCTGTGCGTCCGAATTACGTCGAGGATCTGGACCGTGCGGGCGATGCAGTGAAAAAAGGAGACTTTGTCAACATCGATTTCGTCGGAACCGTGAACGGAGAGCCTTTCGAGGGCGGTTCCTCGCAGGGATATGATCTTGAGATCGGATCCAAAACGTTGATCAGCGGCTTCGAAGAAGGATTGATCGGAAGTAAGCCCGGAGAGACGGTGACGGTGGATGCCACGTTCCCGGAAACTTATACGAGACAGCCTTCCCTCGCCGGCGTGACGGCGCAGTTCGAAGTGACGATCAATTATATCAGCAAAAAGGCGGATTACATCACGGATGAATACGTTGCGAAGAATTCCCGTTCTTACAAGACGGTCGAAGACTTCCGTAAGTTCGTGAAAGAGAATCTTGAAAAGGATGCGAGGGAGAAAGCCGAAGAAGAGGCGGGGCTTAAGCTTCTTGATGAAGTGGTTAACGCTTCGAAATTCGGTGAGATCCCGGAGGCGGACATTCAGTATTATTACCGCCGTCTTATTGCCCCGTATGAGAGCTACGCTCAGCAGAGCGGCTTAGAGCTTTCGGCCTTTTTAAAACTGTACACGGATTATTCCTCCGCAGAGGAACTGTACGCAAGGAGCAGGGAGATGGCACTTGATTCGGTCAAGCAGTTCATGGTTCTGCAGAAAATCGCGGAAGCCGAGAACATTACCGTTTCGGACGAGGAGTACGAGGAGTACGTGACCGGCGTTCGGACCGAAGGCGGCTATGCGGACAATGCTTCCGTGGAGCAGCTGTTCGGCAAAGACTTCCTTACTTACAGCAAGCAGATGGAAAAGGCGCTCGCATTTATCGCGGACAATGCGGTAAGAGAGTAAGACAATTTATGACTCGGAAATGACCCCGGGACAGTTTCGGCGCAGCCGGTACTGCTTCGGGGTTTCGTTTTTCCATTTCTTAAATGTCTTGATCAAATGGCTGCAGTCCGAAAAGCCGGTTTCCTGACTGATATAGGTCAGGTCGAAGTCCGTGAAGAGCAGCAGGTCCTCCGCCTTGCATACGCGGACAAATTCAATGTATTCCCGGCAGCCCCTCCCGTACATGCGGCGGAAAGTCCGCGCGAAATACGAATAGGACATGCCGCAGCGTTTCGCGAGATCCTCAACGAGGAGCGGCTCCGCGGAATGCGCGTCGATGTATTCCGTCACCGAATCAATGCTTGCTTCCTCGGGCACGCTCCGCTGCGCGGTCACGTTGAGCCCGCGGTCCTTGAACACCCGGATCACCGAGATCAGAAGCGAAGAGAGGGCGCTTTGCACAATCATGTCATAGCCGTAATTGCGGCGATCGAGCTCTTCAATGCATGTTTGAAACGTGCTGCCCGCCTGAACGGGAGCGAGATCCTCCTTCGAGACGATCGGAAGGATCGAAGCGTCGTTCCGCGCGGTCTCCATGAGCGTGCGGAGTTTCGGAGTATAAACCGTCGACATCGTCAGGCGCCCGACGTCGAATTTGATGACGCCGTAGCGGTAGCGGCCGCAGCCTTCCGGACTTAACGTATGAATCTGCTTCGGATAGAAGACCGCAAGATCCCCGGGGTGCAGAACGGCGCTCCTTCGGTCATAGTCCGCGCGGAGCGTCCCTTCCTCCACATAAATTAACTCAATATAGTAATGCCAATGCGGTCTCGGCGGGTCGTTGAGGTTTCGGCTGTCCACGTAAAACGCATCGTAAGGCGTGTTCAGCGTATCAATCGGTTCATAAAGCTGAGTCATATTTTTCTTTCGGGACGGTTATCTGTTCGCGGCGCCCGAGCCCGCGTTGTCAAACGCCGAGGCGGAATACGCATTCGGCAGGTTGGATAGATTTGTACGATTTTTTATACAAGATATTATAGCAGCGGCGCGCGGAAAATGCTATAGTGAAATCACAAACAGAAATCCGCCCGGAGGTACGGGCGGTGCAAGCGTATAAAGGAGAGAAGAATATGATCATCGGAAACAATCTTCCCAACATCCCCTGGCAGGATAAACCCGCAGGGTGTACGGACGTAATCTGGCGCTATTCGGAGAACCCGATCATCGGCCGCCACGCCATTCCGTCTGCAAACAGCGTGTTCAACAGTGCCGTAATCGCGAAGGACGGCGCATTTGTCGGAGTATTCCGAAGCGATAACAAGGCGATGGAGCAGCATCTGTTCCTCGGAAAGAGCGAAGACGCCCTTCACTGGGACATCGAGCCCGATCCGCTTCCGCTTTATAACGAAAAGGGAGAGCAGACCGGTGTTGCATGCGGATACGATCCGCGCGTGTGCTTCATAGAGGACCGCTACTATGTGACCTGGTGCAACCAGTTCGAAGGAAACTGCGGCCCGACCATCGGTGTTGCGTATTCCTACGATTTTAAGAAGTTCGTACAGCTGCAGAACGCATTCCTTCCGTTCAACCGGAACGGCGTTCTGTTCCCTCGTAAAATCAACGGCAAATACATGATGCTTTCCCGTCCGTCCGACAACGGACACACCCCGTTCGGCGACATCTATCTTTCCGAGAGCCCCGATATGGAGCATTGGGGATATCATCATCACGTGATGAACCACGGCGGCTGGGCTTGGACCAAGATCGGCGCGGGCCCGATCCCGATCGAGCTTGACGAAGGATGGCTTCTGATCTTCCACGGTGTCGGCACGACCTGCAACGGCCTGATCTACTCGGTCGGCGCCTGCATCCTTGATAAGGACGAGCCCTGGAAGGTGAAGTACCGCTGCAAGCCGTTCCTGCTTCACCCGGAGACCCTTTACGAGTGTGTCGGCGACGTTCCGAACGTATGCTTCCCTTGTGCAACGCTGACCGATGCCGCAACCGGACGCATCGCCATCTATTACGGCGCGGCCGATACGGTTGTGGCGCTCGCATTTGCTCAGGTTGATGAGCTGGTAAGCTTCATCAAGGCCAACAACGAATAAAACGATTATCTTGCGAACCCCGTGAGTGTCCTGAAAACATGCCGCCTCAAAACGGCATGTTTTTACGGAAAATGTGGTAAATATTATTGACATTCAGCGCCCCGTATGGTATGATGAGCGATGGTAAGCTACCGCATTTTGCGGATTATTTGTGTATAAAGGAGAGCGTAATTATGAGTCAGGAGAAGAAACCTGTCCGCTATCGTGAGCCGAGCGGGGCATGGAAGGTGATCGTACCTTGTGCGTGTACCGTGCTGTACTGCTTGATTTCGTTTTATCTGGTGCTACCGGCACTGAGTATTTACAATTCGGGATTCTGGGGATGGCTGCTGTCCATCTGCGCCGTATTTATGGTAAGCGCGGCGTTCTGCACGACCAGGAAGATGACTTTCGATACGAAGGCCGCGGGCAGGATTGTGAAGTATCCGTTTTATCTGATCCTTGCGATCATCGCCGTTTTGGTGATCGGCGGAATTTCGTCCGCGACGCTTTTCAACGCGCGCAGATTTGCCGGTCTGATCGAAGTGGAGACCGCGCGTTTTGAAGAGGATATGCCCGAAACGACCAACGTCAACAACATCGCTTTGATGGATACGGCTTCGGCATCCATTATCGGTAACCGTACCCTCGGTTCCCTTTCGCAGGTCGTATCCCAGTACGTGATCAGCAACACCTATTCGCAGATCAATTACCGCAATACCCCGAAGAAGGTTGCGAACCTCGAATATGCGGACTTCTTCAAGTGGTTCCAGAACCGCTCCGAAGGCGTTCCGGGACTCGTTATGGTTGACCCGCTCAACAATACGGCGGAGTACATCCGGTTTTCAAAACCGATGAAATACGTCGAGAGCGCGTACTTCGGCAAGGACCTGAAGCGTGCCCTCCGGTTCGCTTATCCGACCAAGATCTTCCACAAGTATTATTTTGAGATCGATGACGAGGGCAACCCTTACTACATCGTATCCTGTAAGAAGCCTCATGCGGGGCTGTTCGGCGCCATGGACGTAAATGAAGTCATCATCTTCAATCCGTGCGACGGCACGAGCAAGCTGTATGCGCTTGAGGACGTTCCGAGCTGGGTCGACATCGTATTTGACGGCGACCTTGCCAGCGAAAAATACAACTGGTACGGCACGCTTTCCGGCGGTTTCTGGAACAGCGTGATCGGCAACAAGAACTGTAAGCGCGCGACGAGCGACTACGGCTACATTGTTTTGAACGATGACGTGTGGTATTTTACGGGCGTAACGAGCGTGAACGAGGACGAGAGCAACATCGGCTTCATTCTGACGAACGCGCGTACCGGCAAATACAAATTCTATCCCGTAATCGGCGCGGAAGAATATTCCGCGATGCATGCGGCCGAGGGCGAGGTTCAGGAGAAGGGCTACCAGGCATCCTTCCCGTCTCTGATCAACGTCGGCGGACAGGCAACGTACATTATGGTTCTTAAGGACAGCGGCGGACTTGTTAAGCTGTATGCCCTTGTTAACGTAGAGAAGTATTCAATGGTTGCGACCGGAGCGACGCAGCAGGAAGCGATGAGTTCTTACCGCAAGCTCTTAGAGCGCGACGGCATCACGGCCGTTATTACGGACAATCTGAAATCGGTGACGGTTGAGGTTACCGATGTGCGCATGATCAATGTCGGCGACCTTCCGACCGTTTACGTGACGGCTTCGGACGGACGCGTATACAAGGGCTACCTGAATCAGGATGAGAGCCTTGTATTGATCCGCGTCGGCGACTGGATCAATATTTCCTGCGAAGATACCGCGGTGGAAGGGATTTATACGATCCGTTCCTGGTTCGGTAAGAAGGAGCGTTAATATGGACGTTTTGGAACGTTTTCTGACCTATGTGAAGGTTGATACGCAGTCCGCCGAGGACCGCGAAGAGTTTCCGAGCACGGAAAAGCAGAAGGTGCTCGGCAGGATGCTTAAGGACGAGCTTATCTCGATCGGTGCGTCCGATGTCGTAATGGATGAAAACGGCTATGTATACGCGAAGATTCCCGAAACGGACGGCGGAAAGCAGAAGCGTGTGCTCGGGTTCCTGTCCCACATGGACACCTCTCCGGACGCATCCGGGCTGAACGTGAAGCCGCAGGTGGTTGCGGACTATGACGGCGGGGACATCCTGTTAAACGAAGAGAAGAAGATCGTGCTTTCCCCGGAGAATTATCCGGAGCTTTCGAATTATGTCGGAAAGACGATCATCACCTCGGACGGAACGACGCTTCTCGGAGCGGACGACAAAGCAGGCGTCAGCGAGATCATGACGATGGCGGAATATCTGCTTAAGCATCCCGAGCTGGAGCACGGTCCGATCGCGATCGCATTTACCCCCGATGAGGAAGTCGGAAGGGGAGTGGACTTCTTTAATCTTGAGCAGTTCGGCGCCGATGTCGCCTATACGGTTGACGGCGGCGGGCTCGGCGAACTTGAGTACGAGAACTTTAACGCGGCCTCGCTTACGGTTACCGTACACGGCATCAGCGTGCACCCGGGTGACGCGAAGAACAAGATGAAGAACGCCGTCCGGATCGGCATGGAGTACGACTGCATGCTTCCGGAAGCGGAGAAGCCGGAGCTGACCGAAGGGTATGAAGGCTTCTTCCATCTGCTGCATTTTACGGGCGACGTCGAGGAGGCGAAACTCGTTTACATTATCCGCGACCATGACCGCGCCAAATTCGAACAGAAGAAGGCGCTTGCAGAGAATATCGGCAGACGGCTTGACATTCTGTACGGCGGCAATACCGTGGAAACCGAGATCAATGACTCCTATTACAACATGAAGGAGAAGATCGAGCCGGACTATTATTTCTTAATCGAGAATGCGGCAGCGGAGATGGAGAAGCTCGGCATTAAGCCGCTGATCCGTCCGATCCGCGGCGGTACCGACGGCGCAAGACTTTCATTCATGGGACTGCCGTGTCCGAACATCTGCACCGGCGGGCACAACTTCCACGGGCGGTTTGAATACTGCGTGCTCGAATCGATGGAAGCAATCGTTAAGATCCTGATCGGTCTGTGCACGGCAGGCAGTGAGAATTGTTAAATCATTGTAAAATCGTAAAAAAACACTGGTAAATGTAGTTTACATGTGATATAGTATAGACAAATCCACCCGAAAGGAGACGGATCTATGCAAGAAGATATTCAGTATATGGATTCTCTGCGTAAGAAAGCATCCCAGGGAATGCTGATAATCATTCCGCTGATTTTCCTCGCATTCATTTCCGTTTACATCAACCCGATACTTTTCATCGGCGTGATCGTTGCGATTGTCGTAGTTTACAAAAAGAAGGTCAGCAAGAATCGGAAAGAGTACCGGGCCTACTACAAGGACGTTTTTGTAAAGAAGATGATCCTGCAGGCGATTCCGGACGCGGTTTACGAACCGAATCAGGGATTTGAGAGATCGATGATCAGCGGCACGGGGCTCATGTCCATGGGTAACGTGTACGCGAGTGAGGATTATATCCGCGGCACATTTAACGGTGTTTCGTTTGAGCGGGCGGATGTCGTGATCGAGGATGAATCGACCGACTCCGAAGGTCATACCACGACGACGACGTATCTGCGCGGGCGGTGGATGGTCTTTGAATCCAACAAGACGTTCCAGGGTGACCTGCAGATCGTTCAGAAGGGATTCAATTTCGCGAACAAGCGGAAGGGTCTCTTTACGAGAAAGGCCGACCGCAGACACGTATTTAAGACCGAGGACGAGCTGTTCAACAAAGAGTTTCAGTGTCTCTGCCAGGATGAGGCCGAAGCGTTCTACCTGCTGACGCCGGGCGTTATGCAGGGGCTTATGAGACTGGCGCAGGCGATGGACGGAAAGATCATGGTCGGATTTGTCGACAACCGGATGCATGTGGCGGTCAACTCGAAGAAAGACTCGCTTGAGCCTCCGTGGAGGACGATTACCGATGCCGACATTAATGAAGTGACGAGAGAGATTAACGCGATCACCTCATTTGTCGTAAGTATGAATCTGGATCGTAAGATTTTCTTATAAACTTTTCCAAATCAAGAAAGGAGGATGTATGAGACCGCACAGCGGCTCATACGAAAGAGTATGGAGTGGGTAGTTCCTGTAATCATTGTTGCTGCTGTATTGCTGGTGTTCTTCGGATGGTGGATCTCCACCGTGAACGGACTCCGTCAGACAAAGGTTAAGATCGAAGAGGCTTCCTCGGGTATCGATGTTGCGCTGACGAAACGTTATGACGTACTGACCAAGATGGTTGACGTTGCCAAATCTTATGCAACCTTTGAGAAGCAGACCATTCTCGAAGCGATCAAGCTCCGTAAGGGCATGACCATTTCCGAGAAGAACGAGGCTGCCGCCAAGATGGGCGACGTTCAGAGAGAACTGAATTTCCTTGCTGAGAATTATCCTCAGCTGCATGCAAATGAGAACTTCCGCCAGCTGCAGATCGCAGTTATGGACGTGGAAGAGCATCTTCAGGGAGCACGCCGCGCGTACAACGCAAACGTATCCGTACTGAACCAGAAGATTGTTTCCTTCCCTACCAGCATTGTTGCGGGAATCATGGGAATCACAAAAGAGGCATTCTTCGAGGCAGAGGCTGCGAAGCGTAATGATGTAAATGTAAAGATCGACATCTGATCGGTTTTTTTGAGGGGGAAACGCCCGGACGGTTTCGGCCGGTGCGTTCCGGCATAGGTGCCGGAATGGGGGGTTATCATATTACTGTGTAAAAGGCTGCTTCGGCGATGAAAAATCGTCGAGGCAGCCTTTTCGTTTTTGTGCGGGGCGGGTCGATCCGCCTTTTGTGCGGTTTCCGCGGCAGGAAGAGGTGTGCGCCGGGGGCAGTCCGCCGTATTTCTTACGATGCGGGTCAGTTCTCCGGATTTCTGATAATACGGTTCTTCTGCGGGCGGAGCGTGATGTCGGTAACCGCGAGTCCGTCTCTTGCCTGAACCGCGAGAATAACTGCCTTTGCGACCTCGGAAGCGGTTAAGACGCATTCCGGATCGTCCGCGGGACGGAAGTCCGCGTTACGGTAAAGATTCGTGTCGGTCAGGTCCGGATGGATCGTGATGATCCGCACGCCGGACTTTCTTGTCTCTTCAAAGAGTGATTCCGAAAAATGCGACAGCGCGGCCTTGGTCGCTCCGTAGGCGCAGCCGTGCGTGTTGTTGCTCTGCTTGGCGGTCACGGACGAAACATTCACAACGGCGCCCTGTGTCTCACGCAGATCTCGTAGGAAGCGGTTTGTGAGCAGAAGGGGAACTTCCACATTTACCGTCACCATTTCGCGGATAGCGGCGGGAGAGAGCGTCTCGTGCGGCCCGTAATATGCGGCACCCGCGCAGTTGACAAGAAGCGACAGCGGCTTCGGTACGTTCTCGCTTAAAAAGGCCGGGAGCCCTTCGGTATCGCGAAGGTCGTAGACGAGCCTGTGAAGCGCCGGATCGGCATCTGCGGCAAATGTGCGTCCGATCCCGTATACCTCGTATCCGTTTTTCAGAAGTTCCTCGCTGACGGCTCGTCCGATCCCGGACGAAGCACCCGTAACAAGTGCAATCGGTGTATTCATAACGGTTGTCCTTCCGGCAGTTCTTCACTGAAGAAGATTTTCTCCTTAGGAAGAAAGCCTGTCAGTTTTTCGCGGGCAAATGCGAGCATTTGCCGTACATGTTCCGGCTCATAGCCGTATACGCCGTCCGTATTCGTGTACGGGTAGACGGTTACCTCGCAGGGGCGGTTTCTGCGCATCCGCTTGAGATAATCCGCGGAGATGCGGAACGTTCCGACGCTCACGTCGCGGAGCCTTTCGGTCGGGAGAGAGGTACGTACCTGCTCAAACAGCTCTCCGTAAAGCGTTTCGAAATCTTCGGTCCGGATCATCGGATCAAAGCAGAGCCGCACCTGACGGCCTTGCGAGAGGGCGGTGCGGGCAAGGTTCAGCCGGTCCGCAAGCGGAGGCGTACGGTGCTCGAAGCGGCGGCTGATCCGGTCAGGCGACACGGTCACCGCGAAGATCATATTGCCGGTTACCGGCAGTTTGGAAATCGCCGATAACGCAGCGCTTTTCGTGCGGACCTCCAAAAGAAGCGAAGGATTCTTTCGGGCAAAATCCGTCCAGTCCGAAAGAAACCCGGTGAGCCCTTCAAGGGCAGGCAGGTCGGTATCGAAGCTGATGCACAGATAAAGCGGATGTTCCTTCAGAACTTCGGAAATCTCACGGAACACGTCTTCGAGGTTCACGAATATTACAATGTCTCCCGACGGGTACATGCCCTGCAGATAGCAATATTCGCAGTCATAAGGGCAGTTCATCACGCAGGAAGTGTAAAAGAAATGCCGTTCGCCGAAATCCTGACACACGGCCGCGCCCGGATACAGATACGGCGGCTTTAAAACGGCCAGGATCAGCGCAGGCGCCTGCTTCTGCATGGCGGCAGGCTGGTTCGGGCGGTTGAATACGTTTTTATAATCCTTTATCGGAATGACCGTACTGCCGGGGAGCCTCCCGAGTATCGACTGTGTCCTCTCGTAAGCATACGCGCCTTCCTCCACATAGACGCGGGACAATGCCCTGCGAAGAGCGGGCCTGTTTCCGGTCTCGGGGCAGGCGGTACCGGTCTTATCGAAGGCAGTATTGCCGGAACTGTTTAAGCACATGCTTGCCCTCCTTTCTGCGGAGTCCGGAAGGATCCGAAAGCCCTTCTTCGGAGAGAAAGCTTCGGATCGTTTCCGCGGCGTCTGCACCGCGAAGTTCCAGATAGAAGGCAAGTTTCATGATTTCGCTTTTCATGGTAACGGAAGCGTCCAGGTATTCGCAGAGCTTTTCCGCGGCAGCCTGTGCTTCCGCGCTTAATGCGGGCTGTTTCGGCAAAGCGGAAGCGTATTGTTCCGCTTCCGAAAGAATCCCTTGAAGCACGTTTCCGACAAGCTCCGTAACCCTCTGCGGGGTAAGAACCGCGGCGTCCGTGCCGTGGTCCGAAACAATCTTGTAAACAAATATCCGGTCCGAAGAAACAAGTTTCGAAGCGGTCATATAAAAGGCCGCGCCCTCCATGTCAACAAGTGTTTCCGGAGCGGGGCAGGGTTTTGAAACCGTTACGAGTGCGGCTTCCGGAAACGCCGAGGGCATCATGATGTCCGGATAGAAATCCCTTCCCGAACCGGCATCGGTAAGCTTATGGATACGGAAGCACTGCCCGGCCGTATACCCGTCCGGAGCACCGCAGATTCCGAGATTTACAAGAATATCGTTTTCACCGGGAGGGCAGCAGGAAAGCGCCTCCGCGACTGCTGCGGCAGTCTGCACGGGACCGCTTCCCGTAAGGACCAGAACCGCTTCATCGCTTCGGTATATGCTGCCGAAATGCCCGCCTGTCTTCTGCATCGCGTAATGCGAGACGACCGGCGCGGCTTCCGGATGAATTGCCGTAAAAAGGTAGAGCATGATTGCCTCCCGAATCGGAATGGATAACGCCGGCAGGATATAAGAGCCGGCGCCTGCCCTTCAGTTTATCATACATTGCACACGGTGACAACCATATTAAATTCTGAATTATCAGACTATTTGCGGAAAATGAGAAAAAAGACTTACATTTTTCTTTTTCTTGTGCTAATATGTATATGGAGGCAATTGGGTTTGCCCGAAATTCGTCGGTTTTCCGCCGGTTACACACCGTTTTTTGAGTGTATGTCCGGGCACATCACAAGAAGGAGTAAGAAATGTTTCAGGTCGGCGATTATGTAATTCACGGAAGCAACGGAGCATGCAGGGTCGAGAAAATCGGACCTCTTTCCGGCATGTCCGCATCCGGCGACCGGGACTACTATACGCTGACGACGTGCTACACGAGAAGCACGATTTACTCGCCTGTCGACAACCCGAAGGTGATGATCCGTCCGATCCTTACCAGAAGCGAAGCAGAGAAACTGATCTCCGGGATCAACAAGATTAAGAGCCTCGGCGAGATGGAAGACAAGCGCCGCGAACAGGAGTACCGCGACGCGATCCGTTCCGGAAAGTGCGAAGATCTCGTACGGATCATTAAGACGATCGACGAGCGCAGGGCGAAGCGTCTCGCCCAGGGCAAAAAGACGACCTCCAGCGATGAAAAATACTTCAAAATGGCGGAAGACGGGCTCCTCGGAGAGCTTGCGATCTCGCTTGACATGAGCAAACAGGAAGCCAAGGAATATGTAATGAAACAGGTACATGACGAGGCTTAAACAATAAAATACATTCGTCCGGAAGGGGAGCGTTACGGATGCGTTATACAACCGTACAACGTATCGGCAGCCCCGAAATACAAAAGAAAGATACGGAAGCCGCAGGAAAAGAGCGGCTTCCTTTTTGTTACGGAGTAATGTCATTTTAAGTGACATTTTCCGCAACGGAAAGCACAATTAAATTGGATAAAATATTCTGAAAATTTACACCGGAGAAATCTTTAATCTGACAAATACAATGCGGTATACATGTATACATGAATTAAATAAAAAAACAATGTGAAAACCGCCCTTTTGGCGGAAAAACTGCTGGAATTCCACCCTCTTTAGTGATAGAATACGATTAACTAATTATGTAAAGGAGGACGCTCAATGGGCGCTGACAAAAAGACAGTTCCTTTCCGTGGAACTGAAGAACAGAAGCAACAGTTGTTGCAAGTTATTCGTGAGCTTAAGGATGAGCGGGGCGCGCTGATGCCGATTCTGCAGAAAGCACAGGACATTTACGGTTATCTGCCGATCGAAGTTCAGAAGATGATCTCCGATGAAACCGGGATCCCGTTGGAGAAGGTTTACGGTGTTGTTACCTTCTACGCGCAGTTTTCTCTCTATCCGAAGGGAAAATACGCTATTTCCGTATGCCTTGGTACAGCCTGCTACGTAAAAGGATCAGGTGACATCTACAACAAGCTTAGCGAGAAACTCGGAATTGAAGGCGGACAGTGTACGCCGGACGGCAAGTTCTCATTGGATGCATGCCGTTGTATCGGCGCCTGCGGACTTGCACCTGTCATGACGATCAACGGCGAAGTTTACGGAAAGCTCACCGTAGACAAGCTTGACGAGATCCTTGCAAAATACGAGTAACAGGAGGACGCAAATGATATCCATTACGGAATTAAACAGGATTAAGGCGGAGCAGGAAGGCATCGTTGCGATGCGCCGCGAGGGCGAAGCCAAGATTGCCGATTTGAGTGCACAGGGCAAGAATTACAAGCATCATGTCCTTGTATGCGGCGGTACCGGCTGTACTTCCTCCCACAGTGAAGACATTATTGTCGCATTTAACGAAGAAATTAAGAAGAACGGGATCGAGAACGATGTTTGCGTTGTTCGTACCGGCTGTCACGGTCTGTGCGCACTCGGCCCGATCGTTATCATTTATCCCGAAGCTGCTTTCTATGCCAACATGGCAATTGAGCATGTTCCGGAGATCGTTACCGAGCATCTCGTAAACGGTAACATCGTAACCAAGTATCTTTATGAGAAGACGGTTACCCCGAACGGCATCATCTCGATGCATGAGACGGATTTCTACAAGAAGCAGAACCGTGTAGCGCTTCGTAACTGCGGTGTTATCGATCCCGAGAACATCGACGAGTACATCGGTACCGGCGGTTATCAGGCTCTTGCCAAGGTTCTTACCGAGAAGACTCCCGACGACGTTATCCAGATTCTCTTGGATTCCGGACTCCGCGGCCGCGGCGGCGCAGGTTTCCCGACCGGACGTAAGTGGATGTTCGCAAAGGCCAACAAGGCTGACCAGAAGTATGTCTGCTGTAACGCCGACGAAGGTGACCCGGGTGCATTCATGGATCGTTCCGTACTTGAGGGCGACCCCCATGTAGTACTTGAGGCAATGGCTATTGCCGGTTACACCATCGGTTCTTCCCAGGGTTACATTTACGTTCGTGCTGAGTACCCGATCGCAGTACAGCGTCTCGAGATCGCCATCAAGCAGGCGAGAGAGTACGGCTTGCTCGGCGACAACATCCTCGGCACCGGATTCAAGTTTGATATCGGTCTTCGTCTCGGTGCAGGCGCATTTGTCTGCGGTGAGGAAACCGCTCTTATGACCTCCATCGAAGGTAACCGCGGTGAGCCCAGACCGAGACCTCCGTTCCCGGCTGTTAAGGGTCTGTTTGAGCGTCCTACCATCCTCAACAACGTTGAGACCTGGGCGAACATTCCTCAGATCATCATGAAGGGACCGGAATGGTTCGCAGCAATGGGAACCGAGAAGAGTAAGGGTACCAAGGTATTCGCACTCGGCGGTAAGATTCAGAACACCGGTCTCGTTGAGATCCCGATGGGTACCACGCTCCGTGAAGTTGTTGAAGAAATCGGCGGCGGCGTTCCGAACGGCAAGAAGTTCAAGGCTGCTCAGACCGGCGGTCCTTCCGGCGGATGCATTCCTGCATCTCAGATGGACGTTCCGATGGATTACGATAACCTGATCGCAATCGGTTCCATGATGGGTTCCGGCGGACTTATCGTAATGGACGAAGACAACTGTATGGTTGATATCGCCAAGTTCTTCCTTGAGTTCACCGTTGACGAGTCCTGCGGTAAATGCGCACCGTGCCGTATCGGTACGAGACGTATGCTCGAGATCCTCGAGAAGATTACCAAGGGTCAGGCAACGATGGATGATCTGGATCGTTTGGAGAAGCTTGCCGCTCATCTGCAGAAGAGTTCTCTCTGCGCACTCGGCCAGACCGCTCCGAACCCGATCATTTCCACACTCCGTTACTTCCGTGACGAGTACATTGCACACATCGTTGACAAGAAGTGTCCTGCAGGCGTATGTAAGGATCTCCTTCAGTTCAAGATCGATGCGGACAAGTGTATCGGCTGCGGTCTCTGTGCTAAGAACTGCCCGGCAGATGCAATCACGAGAACCGATTACATCGCTCCCGGCCACAAGCTCGCTTCGATGGCGATCGATTCCGCTAAGTGCGTGAAGTGCGGCGCCTGCATGGCGAACTGTAAGTTCAAGGCAATCAGTAAACAATAAGGAAGGAAACAACTATGGCAGATGAAATTAAAATGGTTAATGTGAAAGTTAACGGAATCCCGGTGTCCGTTCCGGAAGGAACAACGATCCTGGACGCTGCCCATAAGGCGGGCGTAAAGATCCCGACGCTGTGCTTCCTTCGTGATACCAATGAAGTCGGTGACTGCCGTATCTGTCTCGTTGAGTCTACCAAGGCTCGCGGACTGGTAGCTGCCTGCATGTATCCGCTTGCTGCTTCCGATGAGGGTGCAGAGATCAAGACGAACAGCGCGAAGGTTCTGGATTCCAGAAGAAAGACTTTGCAGCTCATCCTTTCCACCCACGACCGCAAGTGTCTCTCCTGCGTACGCAGCGGCAAATGCGAACTCCAGAAGCTCTGTAACGAGCTCGGCGTGGAAGATGAGAAGCTTTACGAGGGATTCCGTCCCGAGTATGAAAAGGATACTTCCGCCGTACATATGGTACGTGATAACAACAAATGTGTACTTTGCCGCCGCTGCGTAGGCGCGTGCGAGAAGGTACAGGGCATTGCCGTAATCGGACCGAACAACCGTGGTTTCGCATCCTTCATCGGCAGCGCATTTGACATGGGCCTTGCCGAGACGAGCTGCGTACACTGCGGACAGTGTATCGTTGCATGTCCTACCGGCGCCCTTTACGAGAAAGACGATACCTACAAGGTTGAGGAAGCTCTTGCAGATCCCGAGAAGATCGTTGTTGTACAGCCTGCTCCGTCCGTACGTGCTACGCTCGGCGAGGAATTCGGTATGCCGATCGGAACCGACGTTGAGGGCAAGCTTGCTACCGCACTTCGTGCACTCGGCTTTGACAAGGTATTCGATACCGATTTTGCAGCAGACCTTACGATCGTTGAGGAAGCAACCGAGCTCGTTGAGCGTGTAACCAAGGGCGGCGTTCTTCCGATGATCACCTCCTGCTCACCCGGTTGGGTTAAGTTCTGCGAGACCTATTATCCGGATCAGATCGCACATCTCTCGAGCTGCAAGTCTCCTCAGCAGATGTTCGGTGCTACCGTTAAGACCTACTACGCACAGAAGATGGGTATCGATCCCGCTAAGATCGTTTGCGTAGGCGTTATGCCTTGTACCGCGAAGAAGTTCGAGGTTACGAGAGACCAGAGCGCAGTTCCGGGACTTCCGGATGTTGATATCTCCATTACGACTCGTGAGCTTGCCCGCATGATCAAGCGTAACGACATCGATTTCGCAGCCCTTCCGGACGGCGAGTTCGACGATCCGCTCGGCGAGTCCACCGGTGCGGCAGTTATCTTCGGTGCTACCGGCGGTGTTATGGAAGCAGCTCTTCGTACCGCAGTTGAAGTTATCACCGGTAAGGAACTTACCAATGTTGAGTTCAAGGAAGTCCGCGGTATGGAAGGCATCAAGGAAGCTACCTATAAGGTCGGCGATCTTGAAGTTAAGGTTGCTGTTGCATCCTCTCTCAGCAATGCTCGTATCATCATGGATCAGATCAAGGCCGGCACTTCGCCGTACACCTTCATCGAGATCATGGCTTGTCCGGGCGGCTGCATCAACGGCGGCGGACAGCCTCTTGTTGATTCCGAGGTTCGCAACTTCGTAGACGTACGCGGTCTCCGCGCTAAGGCTCTCTATGACAACGACGCTGCTAAGACGCTTCGTAAGTCTCACGAGAATCCTTCCATCAAGAAGGT
>JAFZUW010000038.1 GCA_017618195.1 Lachnospiraceae bacterium | reverse complement strand
GTCGACATAGCGGTTGAAATAAATGTGCCGCGCCCACCACGCCCAGAGCGTTTCTTCATTCGGGAACGGATAAAAACCGCCCGAATACATATCGGTGATACCGAATTTCTCTTTGAAGTCAAAGAAATACTTTTCAAACCGCTCACCGCTGTAGGTCAGTCCCGCCGACGTGGAAAGACCTGCGCCCGCGCCGATGACGACCGCGTCGCATTCGGTGAGCGCCTTTTTGAGCTTTTGTATATTATCCGAGTAACTCCCGGTAGATGTCGTAATCTTCGTCCTTGAAAACATTGAATATCACCTCGATTTTGCTGTGGGTATTTGCTTTGTAATCGCGTACCGTCTGAACGGCGATTTCCGCTGCGCGATCACGCGGGAAGCCGAAAACGCCGGTGGAGATACAGCAGAACGCGATACTGCCGAGCTCGTTTTCGTCCGCGAGCGAGAGGCAGGATTTGTAGCACGACACGAGCAATTCCTCGTGCTTTGCCGTCAGTCGCCCGTTTACGATCGGTCCGACGGTGTGAATAACGTATTTGCACGGCAGATCATACGCCGGTGTGATCTTCGCCTGACCGGTCGGTTCCTCGTGTCCCTGCTTTTGCATGATCTCAGCGCATTTGTTGCGAAGCCGCAAGCCTGCGAAAGAATGGATGCAGTTGTCGATACAGTTGTGAAGCGGCTGGAAACAGCCGAGCATCTGCGAGTTTGCCGCATTGACAATAGCATCGCATTCAAGCGTCGTGATATCGCCCTGCCAGAGATATATGCCGTCTTCGATAGGTTTCAGATCGGCAAGGCGGGCAATGCCTTTCGCCGTCGTTTCTTCTTTCAGGTATTCGCTCTCGATTTCGATATACTCGTCCGACACCGGCGAGGGAAGTCGGACATTCATCAGCGAACGGAGCAAGTCTTTCTGTCCTTGTTCTTCAGGCGGTATTTCTATGTTTATGTATCTCGGCTGCTCGGCAAGGAGAGAATTTATCAAGTATATCCTTTTTTCTTCGTGCGTCATAGTATCATCTTCTTTCCACCGCGCCTGCGGGACAAATCTCGGCGCAGTTACCGCAGCGCAGGCAGTGCTCCTGTTCTATCACGGCAGGGGTATTGCCGAAATCAATACAACTTTGCGGACAGATCGAGCCGCAGGTCTCGCAGCCTATACAGGCGTCGGTGATGAAGTATCCTTCCGGCTTTTGTTCCGCCTCACCAAATGTAAATGATGATCTCTCTATCGGTTTCTTTGAAAGGTCAAACCATTCGCCGCTGCCCTCGTAGATTTGAAAAGCCGTAAGCGCTTTTCTCGATTCCTCAGTAGGATAGATCTCTTTCATATACGGGTTCTTGTCAAAGAGCTTCGGGATAAGGTCATAACCGATCTCGCGCACTTTCCCGCGCACGGAAACCGCGACGGAAGTCATCGTACTTTCGCCTTTAATTCCGGTCAGCGCGATATAGCCGCGTTTTGTCAGCCGGTCGTAAAATCCTTTGCCTTTTGCCGTCAGGAAATACAGACTGTTTTCATCACAGTCCATCATATCAATGGCGGCGGTAACGGGCAGTCCGTCGTCGGTGACAGTCGCCACAATCGTTGTATGAATCTCATCTATAAGGTATCGAAAGTATTTTTCTGCTTTTTCCATAATGCACTCTTTCAGAAAACGGGGGCAAGACGTAATCATGTCCAGCCCCCGATAATCATGTAAACTTATTTATGCAAGCAGCCACTCGACGATCTCGTCTGCCGCTTTCAGATCTTCCGGCTTTTCCATAACGCTTCCGGGAACGTTTGCGTCACCGGCAACGTGCACCTTGTAATCCGTAAATCCTGCGGTAGCAAAGCTCTTGACGTTCGCCTCGACCATATTGGTATATACGTCCACGGGACCGAATCCTGCGAAAAAATATCCGGCGAGTTTCTTATCCTTCCTTCCCGCCATGGAAAAATCGGGCTGTGTGAAATCCATGAAGGAATAGGTGCGATCAAGGAACGCTTTGAGCTGTGCCGGGAAATGATCCCAGTGTACCGGTGAGAGTATCAGCATAGCGTCGCAGGAATCGATCTCGGGGATCAGCGCGGTGAAGTCATCCCTCTGTATGCAGTTGGGGGTATGCTGACGCTTGCAGGCGTCGCAGGCAAGACACGCACGGACGTCTTTTTCGCCGATATGGAACGTGGTGACCTCTGCTTTTCCGTCAAGCTGTTCGCCGATGCGTTTCGCAAGCGTATAGGAATTGCCTTTTCTGCGTTTGGACGCTGTAACAATAAGCACTTTCTTCATGCTTGGTATCTCCTTTATTCGTTTTCTTTTTTAATCGCCGCCTTCGTATCCTCGACGATATCGGCAAGAGTGAGCCGTTTTAACTCCTCTTCCATAGCCGCCTGAACGGCGTTGAGTTTCGGATCCATCACCTTGTGGATGTTCCTTCCGACAGGGCAGTTCGCGTTCGTATTTTCATGAAAATGGAACAACCCGTCTTCATTGACACAGTCGACCGCGCGGAAAACGTCCAATAGGGTTATCTTTGAGAGTTCACGGGAAAGTTCAATTCCGCTTTTGCCCTGACTGATATCGATGATGCCCGCTTCCTTGAGATCAAGCATCACGTTTCTGACGATCACGGGATTTGCACCCACGCTTCCGGCAAGAAAACCGCTGGTGACCTTCTCGCTGTCATTGAAATAATCGATTGCGGTTATGATATGCACCGCTATGGTAAACTTACTTGAAATCTGCATTGAACTAATCCTCCCGTGTCATATTATACTCATTCGGCGCGACTTGTCAATGCGGATGTTACAAGAATACATAGATCATTCTCTGACGACGCTGATACGCGCTTTGATATGGTCGCCTTTTTCGATCTCATCTACCATTGCGATGGCGTAGTCCGCATAGCTGATGATGCTTTCGCCTCTGGAGTTAAGCGTCAGCTCTTCACCCGCGAGAATGTATTTACCTGTGCGCTCACCGTCCGCCTGGAAATCTCCGGCGGGGCTTACAAACGTCCACTTCACGTCGTTTCTCTTGCGAAGTTCTGCAAGCTCTTCACCCTGCGCTTTGGCGAGAGGAAGGAACATAGCGGGGAAATCCGGAGCATCGCATACGACTGCCGTGTGCTCGGAGTTGACGTATAAACTACCAGCGCCGCCGACAACGAGAAGACGGGTATCGCTTCCGCTGAGAATGTCGCAAAGATGCTGAGATGTTTTTACGTGCATCGGCTGTTCTTCATCCTTCCATGCACCGAAGCCGTCAACGACTGCGTCGAACCCCGCGAGATCTTCTCTTGTGAGGTCCATGATATCCTTTTTAACGTAGTCTTTTGCTGCGGTCTTGTTTTCATCATCGCGGCCGAATGCTTTGACTTCAAAGCCTCTGTCAAGAGCTTCCTTGATAACCTTCTGTGCTACTCTGCCGTTTGCGGCTACTACTGCGATCTTCATTGTAAAATCCTCCTGAAAATTGATTTCTTTCTTGTAACCTCGCTGATTACAAGTGCATTATAGCACATAAAAATCAACTTGTCAATAGGATTATTACAAGTTTTGAGCGTTTTTTT
>JAFZUW010000037.1 GCA_017618195.1 Lachnospiraceae bacterium | reverse complement strand
GCTGACGTCATCCGGCAAGATGAACGTGAGCCCGATCCGTTCCATCGCATTTTTATCGAATGACTTCAAGGCCTTCTTCATGGGTGTCGCACCATGAAGTTTAGGCCTTGTTGTATTATTGATGTGATTAATCATCAACAATACCTGCTCCTGCGTCTCAGGCCACTGACCTTGCCAATACAGTTCAACACATTTTCGCTTAAACTCATAGGTATAGCGCATGAAAATACCCTCCTTACTGGAAGTCCAGTAAAGAGGGTACATATCACTGCCCCTCCGGGACCTTTTCTTTACATAATGGATTCAGCCGCGAGTCTTACGCATTCATAGGCTCCGTCATAATCGCCGTTCTCTTTCATTTGATTGATTCGCTGACAAATGTGAATGAAAAGTTCTTTGTCGCTGAGGAATCGGTCAATCATGTCATTTGCCGCTGCATCCGTTTCACACTCGAAGGTACCGTCGCCGGCCTCCTGAGAACAGATGGCGCCGTATACCTCATGACCGCCGATGTGCTTCATGAACATCTTCGGAATCGGGTAATACGCGAGCTCACTCGGTTTGGTGATCAGAACGTCGCTTTCCGGCATCAGCAGATTGGTCGCGTAAACAGCCTTGAAGATATCCGAATCGCAGATGATTGTCACGCCGTCCGATTCTTTGCTCCGAAGACCCTTCACATATTCCGTAAGGCCGTCATAATCATCTGAGAATTCATGAACCGACACATCCGTGAGGAGCTCCTCAATCTTCTTATAAACGTTCTTATGGTCTCCGAAATTCAGGAAGACTGCTGCCTTTCCTTCCCTTACATAAGGAATCAGATGCTTAAGCATCGCCCTGAACTGTGCAAATCCGGCGCCGGCGCCGCCGACCGTCATCAAAAACCGCATCGGGGCACCCTCCCGGGCCCTTCGGATTCGAAGCTCGTTATCCTCCTCCAAATTTACAAGGAGTTCATGGTCGACATACCGCCCGACCATTCGGATGTCCTTTTCGGGAATGCCCTTCAGATTGTCCTTAGAGAACCCGTGAAGCATTTTGTATCCGAGATACGCAAACGGCGTCTGCACCGTATGGATGGCTCCCTCCGAGAGATGGAGCGCCATCGGCCAGTTATCGGGAATCGCGTTCACCACGTGCGTCATGCCGGCGTGGATTGCCGCCTGACTCGGCCACACATGCGTCGCAATATACGGAACGTCTTTCGGAAGCGCCTTAAGAAGCGGCGTCAAAAGCTCCGCGTTCTTCTGGTCCGCGGCGTTGTATGTAATCTTCCGGAAGCCCTCCTTGTTGAGAGGCTCCCAGACAAAACGATTGAAAAGCCTTGATTTCTGCGAGATTCTCGAGGCCAAGGAATACATGTCGTTCTGCTCGCGGATCATCTTGCTTCCGGTCGCATCCATTCCGGCAAGGTCCAGCCAGTACGGCGTATAGCCGAGCGCTCTCGCGCACGAAGCCATCGCGATGCTGATCCGGTAATGCCCGAATCCCATTCGGATGTTCCCGACAACAAGCGGATTGTCGCCGAGCTCCGTCGGCTCGTCCGAAAGAACCAGCTTTTTAATTCCGATATTGGAAAGTGCCGGAACATCCTCAGCGGCGTAACAGTATTTCTTTTCAGAATCATCCCCGTACTTCTCAACGTATTTCTGTTTCTTGCGTTCCGCCTTTCTTAACGTCACAGTATCAATCCGGTTTCCGAATATCACGCCGGATTTGTCGGCTTCGATTTCCTCCGCGGTCGGCTTCATCTTTTCCGCGAGAATGCCGCGGCGGTAATCATAGGCGAAGAACCGCTTTCTTCCGTCCAGTTCGAACTCCGCAACGGCGTATCTTCCCCTGTTTCGGAATCCGATTCGTCTGCCGCTTCGGAAGATTGCGAGTGCATCCTCGAGCACTTCCTTCTTCTCGTCGTCATACTCGCTGACCTGATCGGATGTCATCAGAAGCGAACCGAACAGCGCATTCATCTTGGTAAGCGCTTTTCTCTGTTCAAAGGACATATGGATGTTGTCGTCCCGAAGCAGGAAGACATCCGGGTCGTTCAGGAAAGCGTGCCCGTCGAGACCGCTGCGGAAGATGCTGTTCTGAATCGTAACCTTCGTGGAAATCCGCTCCGGATGAAATGCCCGCATATAGGCAACATCATCAAAGCGGAGCGACACATCCGGTCCGATGCGGCAATAATCAAACCGCTCGAAACCGTTTGAAAGGGTGGCACCGCACCCGAGAATCAGCCGGTCTGAAAGCTCCTCGCGAAGAAGTCCGTAGGCAAATTCCGCGGTCTCGCTTCTTGTCTTTCCGGCAAGCGGGCAGAGGTTCACCGCATATAAGAAGTCCAGTTTAAAGAAATCAAACCCGGTTTTCTTATAAAACCGCAGCACTTCGCGGATATAGCCGATGACCTCTTCTTTGTTGAAATCAAGCGGATAAAAACCGCTCCAGTTTCCGCCCGCAAATATCGGGTTCCCGTCCGCATCCTTTGCAATCCAGTCCGGATGCTCGGCGAACAGCTTCGAATTCGTTTCCGCAACGAACGGTGCCAGCCAGATTCCGGCTTTCATTCCGTTTGCGTGAATCCGATCCGCAATCCCCTTCAGCCCGTTCGGGAATTTCACGGGGTCAATGTCCATCCAGTCGCCGACGTACGTCTCAAAACCGTCGTCAATCTGGAACAGGTCAAAGCGGTCATCCGCTCCCGCAAGAGCGTTGAGGATTAATTCTTCATTGATGTCCTGGTAGTGGTTGTACCATGATGTATACCCGAACAGTTTCTGATCAGTCCTCGGCATGAACCGACTGAAGTATTCCTTCCCGTTTCCGGATACCGAATAATCAAAAACGGTAAAGCTTTCACCTGCCTTCAGTTCCCTGCCGTCAACGTCACTCTCAAGAACGATCCGGTTCGCATCCTTATCAAACCAAATCAAAAGATAAGCATTCCGGTAATTGAGGTTTCCGAAGAACAACGGGGCCTTTCCGGTTACGTAACCGAAGTCAAAGCCGACCGGCGTTCTTCTGCGATGCGGAAAGAATGCCTGCGAGCCGTATGCCTTGAAATGGTATTTATCTTCCATCGGCTTCGGGACTCTCGTAAGGTTGTTAAGTGTTTCCGTCGGATCGGTTTCCCGCGTCTCGGTCCAGGACTGGTACCCGTTCGCAAGAATCTTATCCCCATCGGCATACTCATACAAAAGCGGGAACTCCGCCTTCTTAAGCACCAGGTCGCAAAGCGCCGTGACGGTGACGGTGCGATGGCCGGCAGATTTCACATTTTCCACCTTGATATGCGCATCGTCGACGGCGGTGCTGTAAAGCTTCCCGCCTGTGAAATAACTAAGCTTCAGCATGCTCCCCCTCCTCTTCGTGAGATTTTTCAATGACATCCATCACACGCTTTTCGTCGTAGAAAAGAATGATGACCATCGCAATGATGCAGAGAACCATGGCGATGACAAGACTGATGCGGTAACCCGTTCCGTTGTTCTTAATCACTTCCGCACCGTCCACCGTTTCCTTATACTGGCCGACAACCGCAAGCGAGGTGAAGATAATCATGGCGATGGACTGTCCGAGCTTGAATGCAAACGTTCTTGCCGCGTAAAACATCGCGTCACGGTTCTCTCCGGTCAGAACGCAGTCGCTCTCCGCGATATCAGCAACGATTGCCTGCGGGATGACGCCGAGGATGGAAAGCGGCACGCCGACAAGGACGCAGATGATGAATCCGTACGCAAGATTCGGGATGAAGGAAACCTTGCCCGCAAACGACGAAACAAGGAACGCGAAACCGAACAGCGCGAAGCCGACCGTCAGAAGCTTCTTCTTTCCGAATCTGCGGGACAGAACATTGACGACCGGATAGCAGACAAATGTGACGAACGTCATGAAGATGAACAGCACCATATAGTTGTTCAGTTCAAGCAGGTTTTCCACGTAATAGATGAATCCCGTGTTGAAAATCGTGATGCCGATCCAGTAAATGATGTCCGAAAGCACGAACACCTGGAAATGCTTATTCTTAAAGGTCTTCGCGAGCGACCGGAACGCATTCTCCGTAACCGGCGGCGTATTGTCGTAATCCTTTTCGTTGATTAAAAACGCCGGAAGCAGCATGCAGATGAGGGCAATCAGCGCAAGCACCGCGAGCACGAGTCTGGCGCAGAAGTAGTAGTCCCAACCCGTCGCATTCTTCAGGGCTTCCCATATCATTTTCCCGGAAAATGCGACGCCGGTACCGACAATATAGGTAAGTGAGATGTATGTCGAAATATCCATGCGGTCCTTCTGGCTGCGGCCGAGCACCGGAATGAGTGCGTTATACGGCGTGCAGTAGGCCGTCATGAAGATATAAAACAGAATCATCGTCACGGCAAGCCACACGATGTTGACCGTCGACTCTCCGCGCACGGGACAGCAGAAAATCAATACCGTCAGAAGTGCGAAAGGAAGGGCCGAATAACGCATGAACGGAATTCGCTTCCCGAGCTTACTGCCGCACTTGTCCGACATTCCCGCAATCCACGGGTCGGTTACTGCATCCACGATTCTGCCGAATGCGGTAATCAGGCCGATGACCGTGAGTCCGATGAAGGTCGCGCTTGTGACAAATGTGATGATGCCGTTCTCCGTTGAATCCGGCAGATAGAAGTTTACCAACAGGTTGGCAATGATGCCGGCAAGGATCGACCAACCGAGCTGGCCGACTGCGAATACCCATTTAATCTTCCCCGATACTGTTTTCATATAATACCTCCTTACCACTGCATACCACCGCATTACAGGTTATTCACGCAGGCTGCCTCAACAGACGGTTTTCTCAGGAGGAAAATCCTTCGAAAATCTCCTCCGGGCGCGCCTGCCGGATAACAAAAACGGTACATTACGGCACTGTCCCTGTCTGAAGTTTTATGCAGTTATGCCCTATATATTCAGTTTACGATATTTGCGGTTCCTTTTTCAATGACACTTCTTTCCCCTTTTTACGAAAAATGCGGTATTGTGGGTTTCACGCCACAATACCGCAATATTTTCTGTCATTTTGCACTTTTTCTAGTTTTCTCTGTGATCGAAGACCCGCTTTGCCTTCTTCTCGGTTCGCGGAAGTGTTCCGATCGGAACGACGGTGATCTTCGGCGTTACGCTCATGCGGGACTTGAACAGGTCGCGGATGGTTGCGGCGGTGCGCTCGAAGTTCACGCGGCCCTCTGCCTCGACGGTAACAAGGATGACATCCTTATTAATTTCTTCGTCGTGCGCGATATCAATCTTGTACTCACTCGATACGCCGTCCACCAAACCGAGGAGCTCTTCCACCTGACTCGGAAACATATTCACGCCGTGTACCTTGAACATGTCGTCGCTGCGGCCCTTGATGATGTCAAGGCGCGGATATTTGCTGCCGCAGGGGCACTCGCCCGGAATGATGCGGGAAATGTCATGCGTACGGAAGCGGATCAGCGGAGCGCCTTCCTTCACAAGCGTCGTGATGACGATTTCGCCCTCTTCGCCGTCCGGAACGGTTTCCCCGGTCTTCGGATCGATGATTTCGATGTATACGTAGTCATCCCAGTAGTGCATGCCGGTGTCATACTGACAGTTGATGCCGATACCCGGTCCGTAAATTTCGGTCAGACCGTAGATGTCGTAAAGCTCTACGCCGAGTTCCTCGTGGATGTACTTCCGCATCTTGTCGCTCCAGCGCTCGGAACCGAACACGCCCTTCTTCAGGTGAATCTTGTCCTTGATGCCGCGGCGGTTGATTTCTTCCGCCAGCAGAAGTGCGTAGGAAGACGTTGCGGTTATGACCGTCGACTTCAGGTCCATCATCATCTGCAGCTGCTTTTCGGTGTTGCCGGGGCCGGTCGGGATGGCCATGGCGCCGAGCTTCTCACAGCCTGCCTGGAAACCGATGCCTGCGGTCCACAGACCGTAGCCGGGCGTAATCTGGATGCGGTCCCTGTTCGTGATGCCTGCCATCTCATAGCAGCGCGCGAACATGATGGCCCAGTCGTCTACGTCCTTTGCGGTGTAGGGGATGATAACCGGCTTGCCGGTCGTTCCCGAGGAAGAATGGATGCGGACAACCTCCTCGTCCGGAACCGCCTGAATTCCGAGGGGGTACGCGTTACGAAGGTCTGCCTTGCTGGAGAAAGGAAGCTTCTCGAACTCTTCCTGACTGGCGCAGCCGGTGATGCCGGCCTCCTCAAAAACCTTGCCGTAGTAGCTTCCCGATTTGATGAGGCGCTTAATCTGCGCGTCCACCTGACGAAGCTGTGTCTCATTTAACTTCATATTGTGCTCCTATCTCCGCGCCTGCCTGAAACGCGGCTTTATTGGCTTCCAGATATTTGGCCGGAACTCTCCGCTCGATTTCGCGAAGAATGATTTCCTTTGCGATGCCGAGTCTGCCGGACGCAGCCGCCACACCGAGAATCGCGATGTTAAAGTACCGGCTCGAGCCGAACGGGCGGCAAAGCGCCTCGCCGTCTACGACGATGCAGGTACATTTCTTTTTGAGATAAGCAATCATTTCGGTTCCGTCATATCCGGTCGGCATAAGCGATTCGGTAACCGGCTTCACGGGAACGCTGTTTACGATGACGATTCCGTCCGGCTTCAGATACCGGAGGTTTCGAACCGCCTCCGCGGGCTCAAACGCCAGAATCATGTCGGCGCTTCCGAACGGGATGAGCGGCGAATATGCTTCCTCGCCGATGCGAACATGGCTCGTTACCGGGCCGCCGCGCTGCGCCATGCCGATTGTCTCGGCGGAGTGAACGAGGTCTCCGGCTTCCATCGCCGAAGCCGCAATGATTTTAGAGGCAAGGACGGTTCCCTGACCGCCGACGCCGCAAATTAAGATATCTTTCTTCATTGCGTCACCTCCTGAATCGCATCAACCGGGCAGATCTGCGAGCAAAGTCCGCAGCCGGTACACAGGTTCGGATCAATCGTCACGCGTCCGTTCACACGGATCAGACCGGGACAGCCGATTTCCTTGATGCATTTGCCGCAGTTGAGGCACCCGCCGGTGATATGGCATTTGCCAACAGGCTTTGAAATCGCCACACAAGGCGACTTAAAGATAATCGCTTTTACGCCGGGCAGGTCCGCGCACATGCGGACGGCGCCCATCGCCTCATTCAGATTAAGCGGATCAACGGTCACAACCTTCGAAACGCCGATACCCGTAAGCACCGAAGCGATGTCCACCTTCTCGACGATGTCGCCCATCATGTTGCGTCCGGTTCCCGGATGCGGCTGGTGGCCGGTCATCGCGGTCGTCGAATTGTCAAGCACGCACAGAATCATGTTGGCGTTGTTGTAAACCGCATTCACGACGCCGGTCATGCCCGAGGCGAAGAAGGTCGAATCGCCGACAAATGCAAAGCCGATTCCTTCCTTGTCCATCCACGTGAAGCCCTGCGCCATCGTGATGCCGGCACCCATGCATAGGCAGGTGTCGCACATGTCAAGCGGCATCGCATTGCCGAGCGTGTAGCAGCCGATGTCGCCGCAGAAATAGCAGTTGCGGCCCTTCATCGCTTTCTTGACCGCATAGAACGAAGCGCGGTGCGGACAGCCTGCGCACAGAACCGGCGGGCGTACCGGAAGCTCCGGCGCGTCGCTCACGTCGATTTCCGAGGCTTCGCCCGGAAGTTCGAGATATTTTCTGAGAATTCCGGCAATCAGGTTTGTGCTCAGTTCTCCGCTTGCGGGAACGTCGCCGGTCAGCTTGCCGCGAATCGTAAGGACGATGCCGTTTCGGCCGCAAAGCCTTGCAATCTGCTCCTCGTTATAGGGGCTTAATTCCTCAAGGCTCAATACCTCTGTAACGCCTTCAAGAGCCTTCTTCACAAACGACTCCGGAAAAGGATACGGCGTCCCGATGCGGATCAGCTTCACGTCCGGATAATCCTTCAGGAATTCCTTCGCGTAAGCGTAGCTGATGCCCGAGGCAACAACTGCCTTTTGGGAATTGCCGCCCTCGACGGTATTGAAGCGGTATGAGGAGAATTCCTCGCCGATTTCGACGTTGCGCTTTTCGATCATCGCGTGATTGGCGAACGAAAGGCGCGGGAAGATGACCCACTTCTTCGAATTCTTGATGAAGCCGGATACGCGGTTCGGCTTGAACTTCTCCGGGCGGTCAATCGCCGCGTAGGCGTGATCCACACGGGTCGTCGGGCGGAACAGCACCGGTGTTGCATACTTTTCCGAGCACAAATAGGCGTCCTGAATCATCTCGTACGCCTCTTCGGGCGAGCTCGGATCAAACACGGGAATCCGAGCGAATTCCGCAAACCGTCTCGTATCCTGCTCGGTCTGCGAGGAAATCGGACCCGGATCATCGGCCGAAACCACGACCATGCCGCCCTTGACACCGACATAGGCAAGAGACATCAAAGGGTCGGAGGCCACATTCAGTCCGACCTGCTTCATCGTCACCAGCGTCCGCGCTCCGCTGTATGCGGCCGCGGCGGCAACCTCCATGGCGGCCTTCTCGTTGACCGACCATTCCACATGAACGCCCTCGGGCTTCGCCTTCGCAACCGTTTCCACGATTTCCGAGGAAGGCGTTCCGGGATATCCCGAAACGAGATTGACACCGGCCTTCAGCGCGCCGTATGCAATCGCTCCGTTACCCATTACATATTCTTTCATGTTCACTCCGTTCCGGCTTGCGCCGTTATCTATTCCGCATCCCGCCCGCTTTGCAGCCGGATGACGGGCGAAAGTCCTGTAGTCTTGCCGAATTTCATCCGGTTCTCAAACAGGGACATGAACTGCGACGGATCAATCCGCAAAAAGTCCACCTTCTCAAACCAGTCTTTGGTAAATCTGACGCTGACGTACGTTTCCTCCTCGTCCAGTCCGGTGGCCGGATTGACCGAGGTTTTCACCGCATGGACGTAAACCGTCTCAACGGGGAGCAGGGCAAAGGTGTCTCTCGCGGCACGGATGCAGGTGCTGCACACATAATCGAGAAGAAGCTCGTAATAACGGCCCTTCGGCAGATTCTTCTGCGTCAGCTTGCCGGCCGGGGTCGTTGTCACCTCGATGACCGGCATGACCTCTTCCTCCATGATGCCGAACTGTACCTCTGCAAAATCGGACGCATCGGTTCCGAACTCGAATTCGCTTCCGAATTCCCGCAGGTCTTCGTACGGCTGCATGCGGTTGACGGCTTCGTAATATGCTTCCACATCGCCGCCCAGTACGGAAAGGGCAATGTCCTTCAGCTTTTCATAACCGAACGCGGTCAGATCGCCGTCGCAGATTGCTCTCCAGTCAATGACCGGGTCGGACTGCTGATGAAGCGAGGTCAGACTCGCGACATACTCCTGATAGCGGGCAACCTCTTCCGCGGCAGCGCCTGCCTGCTGAAGCTCTTCCACTGCGCTTGTCTGTGCCGTTGTTTCCTTTGGATCGCGGTATCCGGTTTTTGATTTGGCGGTCTTTTTCGAACCGGAGCTTAACGTCTTCACATAGGAAAGTCCCGTGCCCGGAAGGCCGACCGAAACGGTCTTTCGGCCGCTTGTATGCATCGTATAATGCATGCCGCGCTTTCCGACGGATACGCTTGCTCCTTTCGTTCCGAGGTTTAGTTTCACGCCCGGAAGAATCTTAATGCTTTTCCGAAATCTGAGTCCCATGCTGCGTCTCCCTTATATCGGATATTTAATAAAAGAGCGGCTCCGCAAGCCTGCGGAGCCG
>JAFZUW010000036.1 GCA_017618195.1 Lachnospiraceae bacterium | reverse complement strand
TTTTTATGCTCCATGGTCATCCTTTCCGACAGACAGATAACCATAAAACAGAGTAAACGGTATAACAACTCTGTGCAAGACTAAATTCCATTTTCAATGATGAGTTGAGAAAAAACATGGAATTTCAAAATACACATTACGGTTCGAATCCGGCGGGGATCAGTAAGAGTGGACACAGAAAATTCACGACTTACGGCAATTATTTATTGTGATACGATAAATTTTTATTGACTTTCATATTTCAATGTGGTATTCTGTGCTCGAACGAAAGAATCTGCAGGGAGTGTGGGAGAGATGGAAGAGAATATGTATTACAAGAAACTGTCGATAAGCGTTCTGTATGCGGTGCTCTTTACGGTTTGTTTATATCAGGCACCGCACGGGATTACGTATCCGCTGTTTATGATCATTACGGTTTCGGTATACGGCGCAATGATGCGCATGCTCGGGGAAGAAGTGAAGAACTCTTCCCTTGTTTTGATGGCCGGAATTGTGATTCTTTCCGTTCATGTTGCAACGACGGGAAGCATCTGGCTGATCCTTATCGATAAGGCGCTGATCCTGATGCTCCTGTTCATGCTGTTTCTTCATAACCAGTACAATGACAGGAGCTGGGACGTGACGAGGTATTGCGAGGCAATGCTTGATTTTACGTTCACGACGTTTTCTTATCTGCCGAACCCGGTTACCGAATTCGCGGCAATCAGAAGAAGAAAAGCGGAAACGGAAGAGGTACACGGCAGCGATAAGAAAGACAGGAAGGAAAGTCCGGTCCGTTATGTTCTGATCGGCCTCATTCTTTCCATCCCGCTTCTGCTCCTGGTTGTTCCGCTTCTCGCATCGTCGGACGCCGTATTTTCCGAGGCGCTTTTAAAGATGACGCGGAACGTGTTTGAGTTTCAGGTCGATGAAGGACTTCTGATCATCCTTTTGATGCTGATCGGAATGACCATCGGGGCATTTGCCTTATTCACATGCTTCTCAAAGAAGATCGACCGGCTCTGCAAAGAGCCGCGGGACGAACGTACCCGGAACCCGCTGATCGCGATTACGATGCTTTCGGTGGCGCTGCTCGTATACGGATTCTACTGCGTCATTCAAATCTATTATCTGTTTCTCGGGGAAGGAAAGCTTCCCGAGGGGTACACCTATGCGTCATACGTGCATGAAGGATTCTATGAACTCGTATTTGTCTGCCTCATCAACCTCGTTCTGGTGCTATTCTGCCGGAAGTTTTCGAAGGACAACGGCGTGCTCCGCGCGCTGCTTGCCGGAATCTGCGTATGTACATACATTATGCTCGGCTCAAGCCTTTACCGGATGATCCTTTATATTGAGGCGTACGGACTTACCTTCCTGCGTGCCTTCGTACTGTGGGCGCTCGCGGTGATCGCGCTTGTCATGGCAGCAGCGCTTGCGCTTGTTTTCAAAGCCTCGTTCCCGTTCGTCAGATGCACCGCGGCCGCGGCGGTTGTCACATGGGCGGTATTTGCCTTCAGCTATCCGGACCGCTGGATTGCCGAATACAACATTAAGAACGGATATGACCGGGAGTATACTTTGAATGATCTTTCTTCGGATGCGGTGCCCGTGATTGTTGATCTTTGGGACGAGGCGGCGGCGAAGGACGTGTCGTACAGCGCGGAAGCATTTGAGCGGGCGCACAAAAAAGACATCCGCAAAAAGGACGTCCGGAACTTCAATCTGTCCGAATACCGGGCAAGAAAGGCGATGGAACGCCTGAAAGAATCCCATAACTAGTTTCCGCGCGTAAGATTTTGAGTGACAAAGGGCTCCCCTTGTGGTAAAATACAATTACCTAATCAGTTTTTTTACGGGAGGATATGAACCATGATTATTACTACTACGGAACAGATTGAAGGAAAGAAGTTTCAGATTCTCGGAATCGTAAAGGGGAGCACCGTTCAGTCGAAGAATATCGGCCGTGATTTCCTTGCGGGATTGAAGAATATCGTCGGCGGCGAGATCAGCGATTATACCGAGATGATGGATGAGGCACGCCGGATTGCCACACAGCGTATGGTAACGGAAGCAGGACAGCTCGGCGCGGACGCGATTGTCGGCATGCGTTTTGCGACAAGCGCCATTATGCAGTCGGCTGCCGAGGTAATTGCTTACGGTACTGCCGTAAAGTACATCGTTTAATCCCCGGAAGGGAATCCTGACTGAGGAAATACGAACCGGGAGGACATACGATGGCATCCTGTATTGCGTTTCAAATGAAAAACATCGAAGATGCTCATGAGCATTGGAGCAGCGGATGGGAGACCGTGGAAGAGTACGGAAGTACTGCGTTCGGCCACAAGCTTCACATCTGGGATGACGGCGGCCGCAAACTGTGCCGATGCCAGGGATGCGGCGGGTACCTGCTGTATCAGCGTTCGGAGTATCATTCCGACGATTCCTCGGATTCATTTTATTCTCACTATTTTCCGGTGGAGACGCCGGAGGAGGCGGACGAGCTGAATTTCCGCTATGACGGTTTTCAGATCGAGGCCGAGTTCCGCAGACGCTTTCTGTGTGCGACGAACGGCCGGTACCGCTGGGCGGGCGATATCGATAACGATTAACCCGGATAAAGCAGAACGGACAAAGGGCGGAAGATGCGACGCGAGGTTGCATTTTCCGCCTTTTTATGCTACGATTTCGGCAAGAGATTAGCCTGTGCTAACCGATGGTTTTTCGAATCGGACGAAGGGTGCTCCGAGGAAAGGAAAATGTGTTTGGGAAGGAAATATGGATCGGCCGGCTGATCCCCGAGATGCCTTCCGGAGAGCATTCGAACATCGGAGTTTTGATGTTTTCGCTCGACTTTACATTGATGATGGTTTTGGATGTGGCGCTCGGATAAAGGATTGCAAACAACCCCGATTTCGATTATAGTGGAGGGTAGGGAAACGGATTGAATCCGTTCCCCGAAGAAGGCTTCCCGCCGGGTGCGGCAGGGAGGCGCGTGTATAGAAAAAATGAGGAGGAAAGCGGCATGAGACTCGGCATTTCATCGCCCCTTGCACATGGTTCCGCGGAGGAATGGGCGAAGAATCAGATTGCGCTCGGCTGCCGGTCGGTCGTATTTCCGGTGCAGAGCAATGAGCCAAAGGAAAGAATTGCGGAATATAAGGAAGCTGCCGATAAGTACGGGCTTCTGATCGCGGAGGTCGGGATATGGCGCAACGCGCTTGCGAAGGACCCGGAGGAGCGCCGCAGAAACATGGATTACTGTGTCGCGCAGTTAAGGCTCGCAGACGAGCTCGGTGCGCGCTGCGCGGTCAATGTGGCGGGAGCGTTCGGTCCCCGCTGGGACGGACACTACCGGGAGAATTTTACCGAAGAGGCAAGACGTGAGACGGTGGCGATGGTTCAGGATATTATCGACCGCGCGGAAGTGAAGAATACGTATTTTACGCTTGAGCCGATGCCGTGGATGATTCCGACCGGTCCGGAGGATTATCTCCGCCTGATCGAAGAGGTGAACCGCGACCGCTTTGCCGTACATATGGACATTATCAACATGGTGCAGTCCGCGGACCGCTACTTCTTCGCGGACGAGTTCGTCGACCGCTGTGCTTCGCTTCTCGGAAACCGTATCCGAAGCTGCCACATCAAGGATGTGCATTTAAAGGAAGAGTACACGTTCCAGCTTGAGGAATGCGCGCCCGGAAAGGGAGAGTTCCCTTTGCGGCGCTATGTCGAAGCAATGAACGCGATCGACCCCGATATGCCGGTCATCTTAGAGCATCTGCATACGGATGAGGAATATATCACTTATTTCAACGTCTTAAAGGAGGTACTCCATGGAATACCATAGACTGTCGGACGCAAACGTGATCACGGCGCAGTACATGGACCGGATCCTGATCAAAGAGCGTCTCATCGATTCCGTCGTTGCCGACACGCAGACGGAGTTCTTCGGCGACACGTTTTCGATGCCCGTGATGACGCCCGCATTTTCCCACCTCGGTCCGATGGGCGGCAGGGAACTGACCGGGCTTGAGGAATACTCGATCGCGGCAAAGGAGATGAACATCCTCAACTTTGTCGGCATGATGGAAAATGACATGTTCGCCCGCATCGCGGCGACCGGCGCGAAGACCGTCCGGATCGTGAAGCCGTACGCGGACAACGGCAAAGTCCGAGACCAGATGGCATACGCCGAAGAAGCGGGCGCTGCCGGAATCGGAATGGATATCGACCACATCTTCGGAAACGGCGGACTGGATATCGTTGTCGGAGAGAAGATGGCCGTTCAGACGTCTTCGATGATCCGCTCGTATGTCGAGTCGACGAAGCTTCCGTTCTACGTAAAGGGAGTGCTGAGCGCGGAAGACGCAGTCAAATGCGCCGACCTCGGCGTTAAGGCGATTCTCGTGAGTCACCACCACGGCCGGCTTCCGTACGCGATTCCGCCGATGATGATCCTTCCGGAGATCAAAAAGGCACTCAAGGGTTACGATGTAAAGATTATCGTGGACTGCGGAATTGCAAGCGGCGCAGACGTATATAAGGCGATCGCACTCGGCGCGGATGCCGCGGCGGTCGGCCGTTCGATGATGCCGTCCCTTGAGAAGGGCGGAGTTTCCGGCATGAAGGAATTCCTTCAGGGAGTCGGGAACGAACTTCGGTTTATTATGAGCTGTACCGGATTCGCGCGTGTTCCGGATATCAATGACAGCTGCTTGGTTATTAAAGAGAGATAGGAAGGCCTTTTCATGATTCTTGCTTATTATCAGATTCTGATGCTTGTATCCGTGCTGCTGACGCTTGTCTATCTGATGAGCTGGCACAAACATTTCGACGTGCATGTCACGCTGATCTTCACATTTGTCCCGATCGCGATACTCGGAAATCTGCTGACGGCGCGCTCCCGGACCATTGAGGAGGCGACGCTCGCCAATAAGATCACGTATCTCGGCGCGACATTTCTGATGCTGATCATCACGCTGACGATTCTGAACCTGTGCGACATTAAGGTTCCGCGGGCGCTTCGGATGGCAATGGTTGCCTTAAGTATGATCGTCTATCTGAGTTCGCTGACGGTCGGATACGAGAACATCAAAATCTTTTATAAATCGTACGGCTTCACGGTTGAGGACGGGGTCGGCAGACTGACCGATAAGAACTACGGCGTAATGCACACCGTATTTGCCGTGATGATCTTAAGCTATTTCGCGATCAGCTTTGCCGCGATGGTTTACAGCTACTTTAAAAAGAAAAACGTGCCGAAGAAGATCATTCTTCTGATGTTCATTCCGGAGATGATCGCGGTGTTCGCATTTTACGGCGGCCGGAGTCTGATCACCGAAAAGATCGAGCTGATCTCCGCGGCGTACGTGTTCGCGCAGATCATGTACCTGATCATCATCAACCAGGTATGTCTTTACGATATTACGGATTCGGGAATCGATTCCCTCGTGCAGACCGGCGACAAAGGCTTCCTTTCCTTTGACTTTAAGAGACATTATCTCGGGTGCAACGTGACCGCGCTCGGCGTATTTCCAGAACTCGCAGGAGCCGTTGTGGACCGCGTCATCCCCGAGGATAACCCGCTTGCAAAATGTGTGGACGAGTGGCTTGATAAGTTCGATGAGGACGAGAAGAGCAATCAGTTTACGTATAAGCACGGCGACAACAGTTATCTCGTGTCCGTTACGTATCTGTTCAGCGGGAAGCGGAAGCGCGGCTACCAGTTCTTCATAAGCGACGACACGAAGCGGCAGCAGTACATTGAACTTCTGGACGGCTTCAACGCGAAACTCCGCGAGCAGGTGGACGAGAAGACCAAGCACATCGTGGAGATGCACAACAACCTGATCCTCGGTATGGCAACCATGGTGGAAAGCCGCGACAACTCGACCGGCGGCCACATACGGCGTACGAGTGAGGGCGTGCGGATCCTGACGGACGAAATCCGCAAAGACAACGTGTTCCGTCTTGAGGACGAGTATATCAAGAACCTTATCAAGGCGGCGCCGATGCACGACCTCGGCAAGATTGCGGTTGACGACAAGATACTCCGCAAGCCCGGCCGCTTCGAGCCCGAAGAGTTCGAACAGATGAAGAAGCATGCGAAGGAGGGCGCGCGCATCGTGCACACGATCCTTCGCGGAACCGATGACGACGCGTTCCATCTCGTCGCGGAAAATATGGCGCATTACCACCATGAGCGCTGGGACGGCTCGGGCTATCCGGACGGGATCGCCGGCGAGCAAATCCCGCTTGAGGCGCGCATCATGGCAATCGCCGACGTGTACGACGCGCTTGTTTCGAAGCGCGTATATAAGGACAGCATGTCGTTTGAAAAGGCCGACAGTATTATCATGAGCGGGATGGGGACACAGTTCGATCCTTCCCTCGAGCGGTATTACGTTGCCGCAAGACCCCGTCTCGAAGAATACTATAAAGCGCAGGAGGATGCAGTATGAGTAAGACGATCCGTGTGGTTGCCGCAATCATCGTACATGACGGGAAGGTTTTCGCCACGCAGCGCGGCTACGGCGAATGGAAGGACGGCTGGGAGTTCCCGGGCGGCAAGCTCGAGCCCGGCGAATCCGCAAAGGACGCAATCGTACGCGAGATCCGCGAAGAACTGGATGCGGAAATTACGGTCAAAGACCTGTTGACGACCGTTGAATATGATTACCCCGAGTTCCATCTTTCAATGGACTGCTTTACCGCGGAACTTGTTCCGGGTACTTCGATGAAGCTTCTCGAGCATGAGGCCGCCAAATGGCTCGCTTATGAAGAACTCGGAAGCGTGGACTGGCTTCCCGCGGACGTTCTGGTGACCGACGCGATCCGTGCAAACCGTGAGAAAGTGTTTGCGAAGGCCGGCGCTCCGTCTGTGAACTGGGGTATCCTCGGAACCGCCAATATTGCGCGCTGGGCTACGATCCCCGGAATGAAGAAGGCAAAGGGCTGCCGCCTCTACGCGATCGCAGGCCGGAGCCTAACAAAAGCGGAAGCGTACAAGACCGAATTCGGTTTTGAAAAAGCATACGGAAGCTATGACGAGCTGCTTGCGGACGAAAACGTTCAGGCGGTATACATCCCGCTCCCGAACGACCTGCACCTTCCATGGGTAAAGAAGGCGTTGGAAGCAGGAAAACACGTGCTTTGCGAAAAGCCGCTTGCGATGAACGCGGCGGAGGCAAAGGAGATGTTCCTTACCGCCGAGCAGAACGGCGTTTACCTGATGGAAGCATATGCGTATCTGCACAGCCCCTTCATCGAAAGCCTCAAGCAGGACATCGCGAACGGCATGATCGGTGATGTGGATTACATCGACACCGCTTTTGTGACGCAGGGATACAAGGAGGACTTCCGTCTTCATAAGGAGCACGGAGGCGGAGCAATGTACGATCTCGGCTGCTACTGTACGACGATGATCCTCAGCCTGATCAATTCCGATGTTGCAGACGTGAAGGCGGTAGCGGAGTTTACCGACCTCGGCGTAGATATGCTTGCCGGCGTGATCCTCCGCTTTGAAAACGGCGCGAGAGCCTCCTTTAACGTCGGAATGAATCTCGGAACCAATACCAATTCCCGCTATGACCGGCTTTACATTCACGGATCGAAGGGGTCGATCCGCTCCGCGGTCGAGTACAACCAGGAGGGCAATCTGAGCTACACGATATACAACGCGGACGGCGTGACGGAGCGGAATATCTTCGCACCGCAGAATTACGCGCTTGAAACGTCGCAGCTGAACCGCTGCATCCTTTACGGGGAGACGCCGCATATCACGAAGGCATTTTCCGTGAAAAATGCGGAATTGATCGATCGGATTTTGGCAGAAATCGGGTACTGATCGGACGGAAAATATGACATTTTCCGCCGCCATAATGCGTCATATTTTCTTTACGGATTAAGGCGCAGACTATTGACATACATATTCAAAAAAGGATAAAATATATTAACCGATTCGATGGTGAATATGGGGTGCCCGATCGGTTGGCAGAGCGGTTCGAAGCGCGTGCCGACGCCCGGCGGGGCGAGTGTGCCGGGACATTCCAGGAGGAGGATTTGTTATGAAATGCAGCAAATGTGGATCTGATTTTCCGAATGATGTGAATTTCTGCCCGTATTGCGGGGAACAAATATGGAAGAACAACAGCGAGCGGCGCACCGATGCCGGGAGCGACAAGCTGACAAGCGGTCTTGTAAAGCTGCTTGGGACGGCACTCGGAGTGAGCGTGCTTTTGAATCTGAAGCTGCTGCTGAAAAATCAGGGTGACGGCGAGGATACGAAGGATCTTGAGAGCATCCTGAAGGCGTTCCGCGCGATGGACGAGGACCGGACCGCCGAGAAAGAGGCTGCCGAGAAGGAAGTCGAGGAGGCCGTGGATCGTGCTGTCCGCGAGGCGGAAAAGGTGTGCGAGGAAGTCGGAAACACCGTGGAAGAAGCCGTCAAATCCTTCACTGAAGGCATGGAAGACCCGATTGCCGAATTGAAGAAGTCCATCGAGGAAACCGCGAGCGAGTTCGAGCGCACCTTTAACGAAGCCGTTACGGAAGCCGAGAAGGTTCTGAGCGATCTCGAAGAAGAGGAGTCAGAGGAAGAAGAATCCGAGGAGGATGACGAGCTCGACGAAGACGATTCCGACGAGGACGCGGAAGAGTCCGATGAGGACGAAGAGTCTGAAGACGATGATGACGAGTCTGACGAAGATGAAGAGTTCGACGAAGATGAAGAGTCCGACGAAGATGAGGAAGATTCCGATGAAGATGCGGATGACTCCGAATACGACGAGGAAGAGTCCGACGAGGATGAGGATGATTCGGAAGTAGACGAAGAGTCTGATGAGGAAGATGAAGACGAGGACGAAGAGTCTGAAGATGATGAGGACGATGAATCCGACGAGGACGAAGAGTCCGATGAAGACGAGGACGATATAGACGAGGAAGAATCCGGCGAGCCGGTCGGGAAATCCGCAGAGGAGCCCAAAGAGGAACCGAAGGAAGAACCGAAGAAGAATCCGTTTGCGATCCTGTTCGGAAACCTGTTCAAGCCGGCGGCTCAGGAAGAGCCCGAAGAGAAGGCTCCCGTTGCTAACGAGCCGGTAGAGATCAAGATTGATTTCGCTTCGGATGAGGAAGAGGAAATCATCAAGGCAGCAGAAGAACCCGAAGCTGCCGAGGAGCCTGAGCTTGAAGGAGAGCCCGAAGCCGCTGAGGAACCTGAGCTTGAAGCAGAACCCGAAGCTGCCGAGGAGCCTGAGCTTGAAGCAGAGCCCGAAGCTGCCGAGGAGCCTGAACTTGAAGCAGAGCCTGAGGCCGCAGAAGAACCCGGTGCAATCAATATCGTATTTGACACAGACGAAGCCTTTGAAATCGGATTGGCAGCAAGCAAGCCCGCATTTGAGGATGCTGAAATCGAAAAGGAAGATTTTCAGTCCGAGCATAAAGGCCCGGTACCCGGAGTGATCGCAATTGATTTCGGGAATGACGAAGAAGAGCCGGTTGACATTCTTTCCGACGAGCCCGAACCCGATGCTGAGGAGCCCGAGATTCCGATTGAGAGCTTTGATGAAGATGATCCCGGTGTAACGGCTGTCGAAGATCCGGACGGACCGGCGGACCCGGAGGAACCTGAGGATCCGGAAGATCCTGAGGAGCCTGAAGAACCCGAATTACCGGAGGAGCCCGAGAACCCCGAATTCCCCGAAGAGCCTGAAGAGCCCGAATTCCCCGAGGAGCCTGAAGAGCCCGAATTACCTGAGGAGCCTGAGGAACCCGAACTCCCCGAAGAGCCCGCACCGGCTGAGGAATCCGATTCTAAGACAATCGACATCGATTTCGGTGAAGAAGCCGAAACCGCTGAGGATGAGGCTCTTGATTCCGCACCTGCCAACAATGTAGACGAGCTGTTCTCCAACTGGAGTTTCTCGTCGGATGCAACTGCACGTGAGCAGGCGGAAGAGGAACTGTTCCGCGGCGAGAACAAGCCCGCGGAGAAGTCCAATTCCTTTGTGGAAGCTTCTATGGAGCAATATATCCCGGTTCAGCAGGACATCCCGGAGAATATTCTTCCGGCGCCCGAACCGGAAACATTTGAAGCCGAAGCTCCGGCGGATGACATTTTCCCCGAGCCTGAGGCGGAAGCTCCGGCAGAGGATATTATCGCGGAAGAGGAACCCGAATCGTTTGAATCGGAAGCACCCGTTGAGGAAAATGCTCCGGAGGCTGAGGACGATGCGGTATTCGAAGGCGAAACGCCCGCACGGGAATATGATCCCGGCATTTCCCTTGAAGACATTCTTTCCGAGCAGGCGCCGCAGCAGCATCCGGCGGACGGCGAGGACTTCCTCTTTAACAGCCTGTTCGACGGGGCGGATGAGTACCGTGCAAAACGGGCAAGCTCTTATGCCGCACCGCCTACGCACGAGGTTTACAATTCGCTGAAGATGGATGCCGAGGAACCGATTTCCTTACCGGAGGAGGCTCCCGCGGCCGAACCTACGGAGGATGAGCTTCGGATCAACATTCACTCGGATGATTACGATGTGGATGAGGATGAGGAAGAATATTTCGGACATGACGAGCCGAGCGGAAACAACGACGAGGCGTTCGACATCGATGAGCATTTGATGAATCTCAAGAAAGAACCGGAAGAGCCTGCGGCAGATCCCGCCGCGGAAACCGCATACAGCCTGTCCGATCTGATCGTAACGGGCTATGAGGACGAACCGGACGAGGAAGACACTCCGATTGATTTCTGATCGGGAAGGAATCTTCCGAAATTATAAAGAAACAGCAAGAATACGGCTGCTGTACCGATACAAACGGTGCAGCAGCCGTTTTTATGTTATTTTCCTATAAAAATAAAAAAAGATGAGAAAAATCAGGGAAAATGAGGCATGTATTTGGTGAAAATGAAAGATTGACATTCCCAAAGAGTTGTGCTACTATGAAAAATGCACTATTGTGGTGTTATATGCCTAAACAAGTCAATTATACCATAAGAAACAGCGAAAAGCAACCGCTTTTCGACCCCTCGTAGAATGCGCGGAATGAGGGTACAAAATATGGTACGATTGGGTTGTTGTGCGCATATTACGCGCAATGGGAAATCTATTCAAGGGGTGAAAACGTCAATGGATAAAAACAGAATTTGTCCGGTAAAAGTCGGTAAGGGCATTCGAATGAGTTATTCGAGACAGAAAGAGATCCTTGAGATGCCGAACCTGATCGAAGTCCAGAAAGATTCCTACAACTGGTTTCTGAAGAAAGGACTGCACGAGGTATTTGAGGATATTTCTCCGATCGATGACTACAGCGGGCACCTCAGCCTGGAATTTGTGGACTATCAGCTTTGTGAAGATGAAGTGAAGTACACGATTGACGAGTGCAAGGAAAGAGATGCTACTTATGCCGCACCGATGAAAGTGAAGGTACGCCTTCATAATACCGAGACGGACGAGATTAACGAGCACACGATCTTCATGGGTGATTTTCCGCTCATGACGGAAACCGGCACCTTCGTTATCAACGGTGCAGAGCGTGTTATCGTAAGCCAGCTTGTTCGTTCTCCCGGTATCTATTATGCAATCACGAGAGATAAGCTCGGAAAGACTTTGTATGCTTGTACCGTTATTCCGAACCGCGGTGCATGGCTTGAATATGAAACCGATTCCAACGACGTTTTTTATGTTCGTGTAGACAGAAACCGTAAGGTTCCGATCTCCGTTCTGGTTCGTGCACTCGGTGTAGGCACTAACGAAGAGATCCGCGAGCTGTTCGGCGAAGAGAAGAAGATGGAAGCAAGTTTCCAGAAGGATACGACCGACGACTATAAGAGCGGTCTTCTGGAACTCTACAAGAAGCTGCGTCCCGGTGAACCCCCGTCACTTGAGAATGCGGAGTCTTTGATCCATGGTATGCTGTTTGATCCGAGAAGATACGATCTTGCACGCGTAGGCCGTTATAAGTTTAATAAGAAGCTTATGCTCAAGAACCGTATTGCAGGACATAGATTTGCAGAGGACGTTATCGATACCGCTACCGGTGAAGTTATCGCCGAGGCAGGTACGGTTGCTACCGAAGCACTGGCAGAGCAGATCCAGAACCTTGCCATCCCGTTCGTATGGCTGCAGGGTGAGGAGCACAATGTCAAGGTTCTTTCCAACATGATGGTTGACCTTGCATGCTATGCGCCGGAAGCTAAGAAGAAGCTTGACATCAACGAGCTTGTTTACTATCCGGTACTGAAGAAGATCCTTGATGAGAATTCCGATCCGGAAGCCATCTGCGAGGAGATTCACAAGAACATTCTCGACCTGATTCCGAAGCACATTACCCGTGAGGATATCTTTGCTTCGATCAACTATAACATGCATCTTGAGCACGGCATCGGCAACGAGGACGATATCGACCATCTCGGAAACCGTCGTATCCGTGCCGTAGGCGAACTGCTTCAGAACCAGTACCGTATCGGTATGTCCAGAATGGAGCGTGTCGTACGTGAGCGTATGACCACCCAGGATCCCGACACGATCACGCCTCAGTCTTTGATCAACATCAAGCCCGTAACCGCAGCGGTTAAGGAGTTCTTCGGAAGCTCCCAGCTGTCCCAGTTCATGGACCAGCACAACCCGCTCGGCGAGCTGACCCATAAGAGACGTCTTTCCGCACTCGGCCCCGGCGGTCTTTCCCGTGACCGTGCAGGTTTCGAAGTTCGAGACGTACACTATACGCACTACGGCCGTATGTGCCCGATTGAGACCCCCGAAGGTCCGAACATCGGTCTGATCAACTCGCTTGCTTCTTATGCAAGAATCAACGAGTACGGCTTCGTTGAGGCTCCTTACCGCAAGGTTAACCACGACGATCCCGAGAACCCGGTAGTTACCGACGATGTCGTATATCTTACCGCGGACGAGGAAGACCGCTACGTAGTTGCTCAGGCAAATGAGCCGCTCGACGCAGAAGGTCATTTCGTAAACAACAACGTTTCCGGACGTTACCGTACGGAGACTTCCCTGTTCGAAAAGCGCAGAATCGATCTGATGGACGTATCGCCTAAGATGGTATTTTCCGTTGCTACGGCGATGATCCCGTTCCTGCAGAACGACGACGCAAACCGTGCCCTCATGGGTTCCAACATGCAGCGTCAGGCAGTTCCGCTTCTCTTTACCGATTCGCCTGTTGTAGGTACCGGTATGGAGGAAAAGGTAGCCGTTGACTCCGGCGTGTGCGTACTTGCCAAGCAGGCAGGCGTGGTTGAGCGTTCCGAGGCGAACCGGATTGTGATCCGCACCGAGGACGGAAGCCGCGACGAGTACAGACTCCAGAAGTTCGCACGAAGCAACCAGGGTACCAGCATCAACCAGAGACCCATCGTTAAGAAGGGTGAGACGGTTAAGGCAGGTCAGGTTATCGCAGACGGCCCGTCCACTTCCGGCGGCGAGCTCGCTCTCGGTAAGAACCCGCTGATCGGATTCATGACCTGGGAAGGCTACAACTACGAGGATGCCGTACTGCTCAGTGAGAGACTTGTACGGGATGACGTTTATACCTCCATTCATATTGAAGAGTATGAGGCAGAGGCCCGTGACACGAAACTCGGACCCGAGGAGATCACCCGTGATGTTCCCGGTGTCGGCGAGGATGCGCTGAAGGATCTCGACGAGAGAGGAATCATCCGCATCGGTGCAGAGGTTCGCGCAGGTGATATTCTTGCCGGTAAGGTAACGCCTAAGGGCGAGACCGAGCTGACGGCCGAGGAGCGTCTGCTCCACGCCATCTTCGGTGAGAAGGCACGTGAAGTTCGTGATACGTCTCTTCGTGTTCCGCACGGTGAGTTCGGTATCATTGTGGACGCCAAAGTATTTACCCGTGAGAACGGCGATGAGCTTCCTCCGGGAGTAAACGAGAGCGTTCGCGTATACATTGCTCAGAAGCGTAAGATCCAGGTTGGTGATAAGATGGCCGGCCGTCACGGTAACAAGGGTGTAGTTTCCCGCGTGCTTCCGGTAGAGGATATGCCGTTCCTTCCGAACGGACGTCCGCTTGACATCGTATTGAACCCTCTCGGCGTACCTTCCCGAATGAATATCGGTCAGGTATTGGAGATTCACCTGAGTCTTGCTTCCGCGGTTCTCGGATTCAAGGTTTCCACGCCCGTATTTGACGGCGCGAACGAAGTTGACATTATGGAGACGCTGGAACTTGCCAACGACTATGTCAACATGGAGATCGAAGACTTCAAGGCCAAATACAAAGACATTCTTCTTCCTGAGGTTATGGAATATCTCCTTACCCACCAGGAGAACAGAGAAGAGTGGAAGGGCGTTCCGATCAAGCCTGACGGAAAAGTTCAGCTCCGTGACGGCCGTTCCGGTGAGCCTTTCGACGGTGAAGTAACAGTCGGCTTCATGCATTATCTGAAGCTGCATCATCTGGTAGATGATAAGATTCATGCCCGTTCCACCGGTCCTTACTCCCTCGTTACGCAGCAGCCTCTCGGCGGTAAAGCCCAGTTCGGCGGCCAGCGTTTCGGTGAAATGGAAGTTTGGGCGCTGGAAGCTTACGGCGCAGCGCATATCCTTCAGGAAATCCTGACGGTTAAGTCCGATGATGTAACCGGCCGTGTTAAGACCTACGAAGCAATCATCAAGGGCGATAACATTTCCGAGTGCGGTATCCCTGAGTCCTTCAAGGTTCTCCTTAAGGAACTTCAGTCTCTTGCACTGGATGTTACGGTTCTCGATGAGGACGGCAACGAGGTTGTCATGGCAGAAGACATCGATACGGGCGACCGCAGCTTGAGAAGCCTGATCGAAGGCGACAATGTTCCTAGGAACACGGATGATTTTGCAGACGGATATCTGGAGGTTACTCCGGACGCCTCAACCGGTACGTTCAGTTACGGCAGCGGCGATGATTTGTCGGAAAGCGATGATTTCTGATTCGAAACAATTCATCTGTGAACGAATATTAGGAAGGAGCAATCAAACGCATGATGCCAAACGATTTCGATAACGAAGAAGTAAAAGAGATTACATATGACGCCATTAAGATCGGACTTGCCTCTCCCGAAAAGATTAAAGAGTGGGCGAGAGCAGGCCGTAAGGGCGATGTAACCGATTATGAAGTAAAGAAACCCGAAACCATCAACTACAGAACGCTGAAGCCCGAGCGCGACGGTCTGTTCTGCGAGAAGATTTTCGGACCCACCAAGGACTGGGAGTGTCACTGCGGCAAATACAAAAAGATCCGTTATAAGGGATTTGTCTGTGACCGTTGCGGCGTAGAAGTTACGAAGGCCAGCGTTCGCCGTGAGCGTATGGGTTATATCGAGCTTGCCGCTCCCGTTTCCCATATCTGGTACTTTAAGGGAATCCCGAGCCGTATGGGACTTCTCCTTGACCTTTCTCCGAGAGTACTCGAGAAGGTTCTGTATTTTGCAAGCTATATCGTTCTTGATGCCGGCAATACCACGCTGAACGTGAAGGATGTTCTTACCGACCAGGAATACCGCAACGCGGTTGACGAGTGGGGCGAGGACGCATTCCGCGTAGGCATGGGTGCCGAAGCCATCATGGAACTTTTGAAGGCGATCGACCTGGATAAGGAATCCGAAGCTTTGAAGAACGAGCTTCTTGAGAGCAACGGACAGAAGCGCGCAAGAATCGTTAAGCGCCTTGAGGTTGTGGAAGCATTCCGCGAGTCCGGAAACCGTCCGGAGTGGATGATCCTCACCTGCATCCCGGTAATTCCGCCGGATCTTCGTCCTATGGTACAGCTCGACGGCGGCCGTTTCGCAACGTCCGACCTGAACGATCTGTATCGCCGTATCATCAACCGTAACAACCGTCTGAAGAGACTGCTGGAACTCGGTGCAGCCGATATCATCGTCCGCAACGAGAAGCGTATGCTTCAGGAAGCGGTAGATGCGCTGAATGATAACGGACGCCGCGGCAGACCGGTTACCGGCCCCGGCAACCGTGCTCTGAAGTCCCTTTCCGATATGTTAAAGGGTAAGCAGGGCCGTTTCCGTCAGAACCTTCTCGGTAAGCGTGTCGACTACTCCGGCCGTTCCGTTATCGTAGTAGGTCCCGAACTTAAGATTTATCAGTGCGGTCTCCCGAAGGAGATGGCAATTGAGCTCTTCAAGCCCTTCGTTATGAAGGAACTTGCAGCAAGAGGAATTGCACAGAATATCAAGTCTGCGAAGAAGATGGTTGAGCGTCTTCAGGATGACGTATGGGATGTACTTGAGGATGTTATCCGCGAGCATCCGGTTATGCTGAACCGTGCACCAACGCTTCACCGTCTCGGTATTCAGGCATTTGAGCCGATTCTTGTTGAAGGTAAGGCAATCAAGCTTCATCCGCTCGTATGTACCGCATTCAACGCGGACTTCGACGGTGACCAGATGGCTGTTCACCTTCCGCTTTCCGTTGAGGCTCAGGCAGAGTGCCGCTTCCTGCTTCTGTCCCCGAACAACCTCCTGAAGCCGTCCGACGGTGGTCCGGTAGCCGTTCCTTCCCAGGATATGGTTCTCGGTATCTACTATCTGACCATGGAGAAGCCCGGCGACAAGGGCGAGGGCAAGTTCTTCAAGAACGAGAACGAAGCAATTCTTGCATATGAGAACCGCGACATCACGCTGCAGGCGAAGATCAAAGTCCGCCGCAGTTCGGTAGATGAGGACGGACATGTCGTATACCGTACGATCGAGTCCACCCTCGGCCGGTTCATTTTCAATGAAATCATCAGCCAGGATCTCGGATATGTTGACCGAAGCAATCCGGAGAACCTTCTGAAACTCGAGGTAGACTTCCTCGTTAAGAAGAAGGAACTGAAGCAGATTCTGGAACGCTGCATCAATACGCACGGCGCAACCAAGACCGCGGAGACGCTGGATGCCATCAAGGCTCTCGGTTACAAGTATTCCACCAGAGCTGCCATGACCGTATCCATCGCCGACATGACCGTACCTGCAGAGAAGAAGGAAATCATCGCGCAGGCTGAGGAAACGGTTGAGCAGATCGCCGAGTACTATCGTTCCGGTTTGATGACCGATGACGAGCGTTATCGTGCAGTAATCGAAACCTGGAAGGAAGCCGATGCCGTTCTTACCAAGAAGCTCCTTTCCGGTTTGGACCGTTACAACAACATTAAGATGATGGCCGATTCCGGTGCCCGTGGTTCCGATAAGCAGATCAAACAGCTTGCCGGTATGCGTGGTCTCATGGCCGATACATCCGGTAAGACCATCGAACTCCCGATTAAGGCAAACTTCCGTGAAGGTCTTGACGTACTGCAGTACTTCATTTCCGCACACGGTGCACGTAAAGGTCTTTCCGATACCGCTCTTCGTACGGCTGACTCCGGTTATCTGACCCGTCGTCTTGTAGACGTTTCCCAGGATCTGATCGTTCGTGAGACAGACTGTGCGGAAGGCAGAGCAGAGATCCCCGGAATGGAGATCAGCGCCTTCATGAACGGCAAGGAAGAGATCGAGAGCCTGAAGGACCGTATCACAGGCCGTACCGCTGCTGAGGATTACTATGATGACAACGGCGATCTGATCGTTAAGAAGAATCATATGATCACTCCCAAGCGCGCAGCCCGCATCATGGCTACGAAGGCATTTACCTACTGGGATGAGGACAAGCAGGAGATGCGTCCGAGACCCGATGCCAGGATTAAGATCCGTACCGTTCTTACCTGTAAGTCCCACTTCGGCGTATGTTCCAAGTGCTACGGCGCGAACATGGCTACCGGTGAGGCAGTTCAGGTCGGTGAAGCAATCGGTATCATCGCTGCACAGTCCATCGGTGAGCCCGGTACACAGCTTACCATGAGAACGTTCCATACCGGCGGTGTTGCCGGTGATGATATCACACAAGGTCTTCCTCGTGTAGAAGAGCTTTTCGAGGCTCGTAAGCCGAAGGGTCTTGCAATCATCTCCGAGTTCGCCGGCCGCGCTACGATCAGCGATACGAAGAAGAAGCGTGAAGTTACCGTTACCAATCAGGAGACCGGTGAAGCAAGAACGTACCTGATCCCTTACGGTTCGGTACTGAAGGTTACCGAAGGTCAGATGATCGAAGCCGGTGACGCGCTTACTCAGGGTTCCGTTAACCCGCATGATCTGCTGAAGATCAAGGGCGTACGCGACGTACAGGACTACATGACCAAGGAAGTTCAGCGTGTATATCGTCTGCAGGGTGTAGAAATCAACGACAAGCACATCGAAGTTATCGTTCGTCAGATGCTGAAGAAGGTGCGCGTTGAGGAGAAGGGTGATTCCGAATTCCTGCCCGGCACGAGCGTTGACGCACTTGATTTCGAAGAAGTAAATGAGAAGCTTGTTGCAGAAGGCAAGAAGCCCGCGGAAGGCAAGCAGGTTATGCTCGGTATCACCAAGGCATCCCTTGCCACCAACTCCTTCCTGTCGGCCGCATCCTTCCAGGAGACGACCAAGGTTCTCACCGATGCCGCTATCAGAGGCCGTATCGATCCGTTGATCGGTCTGAAGGAAAATGTAATCCTCGGAAAGCTGATTCCTGCCGGTACCGGTATGAAGAAGTATCGTAACATCCGTCTGGATACGGACAATGAAATCTTAGACAATATCGAAGGCTTTGAAGACGAGTTCCGTAACGGTCTCAACGAAGAGCCCGACGTTATTGCGGACGAGACTGACACCCGTGCTGACGATGCAGACTTCGCCGATGATTTCAACGAAGTATTTGACGAGTCCGATTTCTTCGAGTCCGAATTTGCGGATGAGGAATTCGAGTTCGATGACGAATTCGATGATTCCGATGAGGAAAAGGACGAATAATAATCGCCCGAATTCTTTGAATCTTAAGGGGTTCCGGTGCAATACACGGAATCCCTCTCGCGGGGGCAGCGACCCTGCTCCCGCATTTTTCTTTTACAAAACGAATTCTGAAATCTGGTACATGTCCCCGCACTTGGGGAACATCTGATTTTCCCGAAAAGAAACCTTATAAAGAAGAAAGCAGAAGCGGACATTATGTGATCCGTTTGATTTGCTTTCTATATCATTACCACGGAGAAGATATGGACAAATACAACGATATGCCGCTCACCGAACTGAAGAAAGCGGCCAAAGAGCTCGGTATTACCGGCTACAGCAGTAAAAAGAAAGACGAATTGATTGAATTGCTGAAGGAGGCTTCGGGCGCAAAATCGGAAGCGGTACCGGAAGCAAAGGAATCCGCAGTTCATAAGACGGCAAAGGTAACCGCGAAGGCGGAGCCGAAGAGTGCCGTGAAAGAAGATAAAAAGCCGGCTGAGGCGGAAATGAAGCAGGCAGATGAAGGAAGCAAGGCTGTGAAAGCGGAGACGAATGCCGCTGCAAAGGCCGAAGCAGAGAAAGAGGCCAAGCAGGCAGTGAAGGCGGAAGCCAAGCAGGCACCGGTCAGCGAAGCCGGAAACGGTGCGAAGACAGTCGTCAGGGCATCGACAAGACCTGTCCAGCCGGAAGAACGCCGGGTAGTGCATGCATCGACAAGACCCGCGCAGCCCGCGGATCGTCCGGTGGTTCGAGCGGAGGTAAGACCCTCTCAGCCCGCAGACCGTCCTGTAGTCCGTGCGGAGGTAAGACCCTCTCAGCCCGCAGATCGTCCTATGGTCCGTGCGGAGGTAAGACCTTCGCTGCCCGCGGATCGTCAGGCAGTGCGCGCGGACGTAAGATCTTCCGCCCAGGCATCCGTCAGAGCCACCCAGCCGGTTGAAAGACCCGCCCAAACGGAAGCTAGACCGGTTGAGCGCAGAGAGCCTTCCAGAGTTGCGGAAGGTTCCGCATCGAGCCGTTACCAGACACAGCCGCAGAACGAGAATGCGCAGATGGACAGCGGTATTACGAAATGCGGAATTCTGGAAATCGCAGCGGAGCAGTCGTTCGGATTTATCCGAGACGAGAATTATCTGCCCGGTCCGGATGACGTATATGTATCGCCTGCAATCATCAAGCGCTACAATCTGACGACCGGCGATATCATCTGCGGAAATCTGAAGGTGAAATCTCCCGCGGAGAAATTTGTCGCGCTTCTCAACGTATCGAAGATCAACGGAGAACTTCCCGAGCGCTCCGTCAACCGCAAGCGTTTCGAAAAGCTGACCCCGGTATTCCCGCATGAGCGGCTTCGTCTCGAGACCGAAGGCGGTCCGACATCCGTGCGGATCGTGGATCTGCTTTCCCCGATCGGTAAAGGGCAGCGAGGCATGATCGTTTCGCCGCCGAAAGCAGGTAAGACGACGCTTTTAAAGGACATCGCAAGAGCGGTGCAGCGGAACAATCCGGGACTCCACATGATCATTCTTTTGATCGACGAGCGTCCCGAGGAAGTAACCGATATGAAGGAAAGCATCAAGGGCGACAACGTTGAAATCATTTATTCCACATTTGACGAGGCCCCTGAGAAGCATAAGCGCGTATCCGAGATGACGATCGAGCATGCAAAACGTCTCGTGGAATACGGCAAAGACGTAATCATCCTTCTGGACAGCATCACGAGGCTCGCGCGTGCCTATAACCTGACATGCCAGTCGAGCGGACGTACGCTTTCGGGCGGTCTTGATCCGGCTGCGCTTTATATGCCTAAGAAATTCTTCGGTGCGGCCCGCTGCATGAAGGAAGGCGGAAGCCTTACGATCCTCGCGACGGCGCTTGTGGATACCGGAAGCCGTATGGATGACGTCGTATTTGAGGAATTCAAAGGCACCGGCAACATGGAGCTGACGCTGAACCGTGCGCTTTCCGAAAGACGCATATTCCCGGCAATCGACCTGCCGAAGTCCAGTACGAGAAGAGAAGATCTGCTGCTTTCTCCTGTAGAGCAGGAGGCGAACTTCATCATGCGCCGAGCATTCGGCGGAGCAAGGGCCGAGGAAGCTACCGAGGCAATCGTCAACATGTTCATGCATACGCGTTCCAATGCGGAGTTTATTACGCAGTTGAAGCATACGAGGCAGTTCTGAGGAAACCGGCATGAAGCGGAATAACGTCCGGAAAGTCCGGACATAGACATAAGACGGAAGAACAGGATTTGAGTGGGGAAAGAAAAGGAGAGAGTAATTATGAAAAGAACCGGAAGAAAAGGAATCCGGAAGAAGCCGTTTTTCATTGCAATCGCATGTGTGTGTCTGATTGCGATAGCTGCGGAAGGCCTGCTGCTGGCGGGCGTATTTTCCGGAAAGAAGAAGGCAGAGAAGAAAGAGCAGAGCATTACCGTAACGCCGACCGGAACGGTTCCCGAACCGACCGGCATGGAACCGTCGCCTGCCCCGGACCCGGAAGAAATCGTCCGGGTATGGCGCGAGACGGAACGGACAATAGAGACGGGCAATCTTTCCTACAAGCTTGAAAGGCAGGAATATGATGCATCCGGACGATTGACGCATTCCATCCTTTACCGCGACGGCGATACAATCCAGCAGGAAACGTATTTCACTTATGACGAGGCGGGCAGGATGATCGGCAAGGAGCAAAGAACGATTAACCTTGCAAGCAGCGTAAAAGATGCCATGCACATCACGGTTGAGACAAGAACCTACTTTGATAACGGAGATGTGAAATCGATTGAGGTTACGCCTCCCGAGTTTGATGCGGACAATGCATCCCTTACCGAATACACATACGATGCCGGTCATCACATGCTGACGAAGACGGTCTATATGGGCCGGACAAAGTCGCTCAGTGCACGGATGGAATACGGTTATGATGAAGCCGGGAATATGATCAGCTACCGGAAGACCGATGCGGACAACATATCCGTTTGGAATGAAGAGCATACATATGATTCGGAAGGCAGACTCATCCGTATGATCGGCGGAGAAAAGCCCGGAGTGACGGAGTCCGCAACGGAGTATACCTACGACGGGGCAGGAAATCTGATTTCCGAGACATACCTGTTCGAGGATCAAAAGGGTATTTCTTATTCGTATCTGCATACTTATGATTACGATAATACGGGCAACATGATCCGTAAGAAGGAAACAGGTGCCTCAAGCGTTTCCTCATCGTCCAATTACGAATATACCTATGAGTATGCATATGACGGACGCGGAAACAAGACACGCGAAACGCAGTACTATATGGACGGTTCAATCCTTTATGACTGTGAGTATGAGTATGATGAAAACGATGTCTTGAAGAAAGAAATCCAGAAGAACCCGGACGGTTCCGTATCATCAACGATAACCTATCAGTATCAGGCATTTGATGTCCCGAAAAAGGATCTTACGGAAAAGGAACGCGATTGGTTGGAAAGAAGAACCGGAAGGTAGATCGGAGAACTGCTTCGGGACGGCTTTTTTGCAAAAACAGAGGCTCATTTTCCGTATATTGGGTATTGCATTCCGGAAAATGCTATGATATAATAAGTCCGCTGTCCTGTGAAAGGGCATAATAATCGGATGTTAGGTCGACTGGTTTCGGCCGGCCGACTACCAAATATTATTCAGTATTAGAGAGGTGAGAGTTATGAAGGAAGCAATCCAGCCGAAGTACTATCAGGCAAAGGTTACCTGCAACTGCGGTAATGAATTCGTAACGGGATCGACCAAGTCTGAGATCCATGTGGAAATCTGCTCCAAGTGCCATGCTTTCTATACCGGCCAGAAGAAGGCTGCGAAAGCACGCGGTGCGATCGAGAAGTTCAACAAGAAGTATGGTCTGTAATCCGATTGGGATTCATGAATAGGACTTTTGGAAAGAGTTGAGGTATCCGTTATCTCAACTCCTTTTTCTATACGGCGAAAGAAAACCTGCCTGCGTTTTGCGCGGGCGGACAGGGGGATGCAATGAAGAATTCCGGAATCGGCGGGCAGGCCGTTATGGAAGGCGTGATGATGCGCAACAAGGACCGTTATGCGGTTGCATGCCGGAAACCGGACGGCGAGATCGTCGTTGACATTAAGGAAACCCACAGCGTCAGCGAGAAAGTGAAGTTTCTCGGTTGGCCGTTCATCCGCGGTGCGGTCAACCTGATCGAGTCGATGGTGATCGGCATCAAGGCGCTTACATATTCCGCGGATTTCATCGATGACGGAACGGACGATAAGAAGGATGACAAGAAGAAAAAGAAAACATCCGCGAAGGCAGATGTGACGAAGACCGTTCAGAATGCGGCCGCAGAGGAGCCGCAGCCCGAAACGGTTCAGTCCGAAGAGGCTTCGAACGAAAAGGCTCAGTCCGAAGAAGCTTCGGCGCAGGCCGCTCCCAAGCAGGAGACGGTTATGACGCCTGCGGCGATCGCACTGACCGTAATGCTTTCGCTTGCTTTAACGATCGCATTGTTCTTCTTCCTGCCGGTACTGATCACCGGCGCGATCGAATCGCTTACCGGCTGGGACAGCCCGTTTGCGACAAGCGTGATCGAAGGCGTTGTAAGAATGATCATCTTTGTCTCCTATGTCGCAGCCATCTCTCTGATGCCGGACATTAAACGCGTATATTGTTATCACGGGGCGGAGCATAAGACGATCAACTGTATCGAGCACGGGCTTCCGCTTACCGTTGAGAATGCGAGAAGCTCAAGCAAGGAGCACAAACGCTGCGGTACGAGCTTTCTGCTGCTCGTAATGGTAATCAGTATCCTCGTATTTTCCGTAGTAAACTGCTTTCCGTTATATGAGGGAGACAGCGCGATCATCAAGATCCTGGTCCGTTTCGGAACAAGACTTCTGCTTCTGCCGCTCGTGGCAGGTATCAGCTATGAATTTTTAAAGCTTGCCGGACGCTCGGACAACAAGGTGGTTAACGCGCTCAGCCGTCCGGGTCTGTGGATGCAGGCGCTGACAACGAAGGAACCGGACGATGCCATGCTCGAATGCGCGATCGCTTCCGTGGAAGCGGTATTCGACTGGAAGGCTTTTCTGAACGGAGATAACGGCAATGACATATCGGGAGGCGCTGAGACAGGCGGCGATTCAACTGAAAAATGCGGGCGTTCCGGATGCGGATTTTGACGCGAAGGAGCTGTTGCTTTATGTGAGCGGCATGACGCTTTCGGACTGGCTGATGCGCTCCGGCGAGCGCATGAAGGATGCGGAAGCGGACCGTTTTGCGGAGCTTGTGGGACGCAGGGCCGGCAGGGAGCCGCTGCAGCAGATTACGGGCGTGCAGGGCTTTATGGGACTTTCGTTCCGCGTTACAAGGGATACTCTGTGCCCGAGACCCGATACGGAAGTGCTTGTTGAGCAGGCACTCCCGCTTTGCGACGGAGCCGATGTACTTGATATGTGCACCGGAACAGGGTGTATTGCAATCAGTCTTATGAAGCTCTCAAAGGCGCGGTCGGTAACGGCTGCGGATATTTCGGAAGAGGCGCTTGCGGTGGCAAAGGACAATGCTGCGCGTAACGGCGCGGATGTCACATGGATCTTAAGTGATATGTTTGAAAAGGCGGACGGAATATATGACGTGATCGTGTCCAATCCGCCCTATATTGACCGGGAACAGATGGAACATCTGATGCCCGAAGTAAAGGATTACGAACCCCGCACGGCGCTTTACGGCGGCGAGGACGGGCTTACGTTTTACCGGATTCTGACGGCCGAAGGCGCAAAGCATTTACGGGCTGCCGGACCGGATAGGAAAGGAGGGTATCTGATCGTGGAGATCGGTTATGACCAGGGAGTTACCGTTCCCGAACTGTTTCGCGCGAACGGATTCTCCGAAGTAAAGGTGATTAAGGACTATGCGGGCAATGACCGCGTGGTGGTCGGACATTTGTAGCGTTTCCTTCAGACGAGTAACCGAAATGAACAGAAACGATACAAAGGAGAATAATCATGTTTGACAAATTGGAAGATCTCTTGAAGAGATATGAGGAAATGCAGCTGGAGCTTGCGGACCCGATGGTTACGAGCGACCAGAACCGTTTCCGTAAACTGATGAAGGAACAGAGCGAGATGATGCCCCTCGTGGCGGCATACACCGCTTATAAGAAGGCAAAGGAGACGATCGCCGACAGCGAGGATCTGCTTGCCACAGAGAGTGATGAAGACATGCGGGAGATGCTCAAGGAAGAGCTTTCCGCGGCAAAGGACGATGTCGAGAGACTCGAGAAAGAGATGAAGATCCTTCTTCTGCCGAAGGATCCGCTTGATGAGAAAGACGTAGTTGTGGAGATTCGTGCCGGCGCAGGCGGTGACGAGGCTGCACTGTTCGCGGCGGAGCTGTACCGGATGTACATCCACTATATTGAATCGAGACATTGGAAGACCGAGCTCGTGAACATCGACGAGACCGGTATCGGCGGCATGAAGGAAGTTCAGTTCATGGTGCACGGCCAGGGCGCATATTCCGTTCTCAAATACGAGAGCGGCGTACACCGCGTACAGCGTGTTCCCGAGACCGAGTCCGGCGGCCGTATCCATACCTCGACCGCATCGGTAGCCGTAATGCCCGAGGCGGAAGATGTGGACGTACAGATTGATGAAAAGGATATCCGTATCGACGTAATGCGTGCATCCGGAAACGGCGGCCAGTGCGTAAACACGACCGACTCCGCCGTACGTTTGACACACTATCCGACGGGTATCGTCGTATACTCCCAGACCGAGAAGTCGCAGCTGCAGAATAAGGACAAGGCATTTGCCTTACTCCGTTCGAAACTGCTTGATCTCGAGCTGCAGAAGGCGCATGAGGCGGAGGCTGCGGCAAGACGGAGCCAGATCGGAACCGGAGACCGTTCCGAGAAGATCCGTACTTACAACTTCCCGCAGAGCCGCGTGACCGATCACCGGATCGGCCTTACGCTTTATAAGATTGACAAGATCATGAACGGTGACCTGCAGGAGATACTGGATGCATTAATCGCAGCCGACCAGGCGGCCAAGCTCGCAAGCGAGGAAGCTTGAAAAAGAAGATTGGCGCAGCTCCTCGGTGAATAAGATGAAAGTATGCGGGGCAAATCCCTTCGAATACGGAGAGCGAAATGATTACAGCCAGATCGAACAGTCAATTGAAATATCTTACGAAGCTGATGAAAAGCCGGAGCGCGAGAAAGGAAGACGGCGTATATGTCTGCGAAGGAAGAAAGATGTTCTTCGAAATCCTCGCGCAGGCACCGGAACTTCTTATCAAGGCGTATTGGGCGCAGTCCGCTCTTGGGTCGTTAACCGCGCAGGAGCGTGCGCTTCTTGATGGGTGTGTTACCGAAGAGGTTTCGGACGACGTGTTTGATTCGGTTGCCGAGACCGTAACGCCGCAGGGCGTGATCGCGCTTGTAAAGATGCGGAACAGGACGTGCGGACAGCTGGCGGAATCCGGAAGGCCGCTTTTGATCCTCGAGACGCTTCAGGATCCCGGAAATCTCGGAACAATCCTGAGAACTGCGGAAGCGGCGGGAATCGGCGGAGTCATTCTTTCCGCGGATTCGGTCGATGCATACTCGCCGAAGGTCGTACGATCCACCATGGGCGCGATATTCCGCGTTCCGTTCGCATATGCGGACAATCTGCCGGATACGCTTCGGACACTCCGAAATCAGGGATATACGCTTTATGCGGCGCACCTGAAGGGGTCTGTTCCTTATGACGAGCCCGATTACGCGGGACCGGTCGGAATACTGATCGGAAACGAAGGAAACGGGCTGTCGGATGAGGTGACCGGGATTGCGGACAAGAGGGTGCGTATTCCGATGGAGGGAAGTGCCGAGTCGCTGAATGCGGCCGTTGCGGCAGCCCTGTTGATGTACGAAGTAAAGAGACACAGATAATAAAAGTACGGCGGCCCGTCAGTCGGGACGCCGTTTGCGTTTCAAAATCAGGTGGATTTCTTTTTGAATAACAGGGAGAAGCCTTTCTCTCCGGACTTTTGAATGAAGATCCGGTTCAGGTTCTTCAAGTGTTTTAAAAACATGATCGCGACAACCGGAAGAATGATCAGCAGTGCGGTCAGGCTGGCGGTCACGTCATAGGCACGAAGCGGAAACAGGATCGCGGTTGTCAGTGTGGAAAGCACGATATAGTCGGTGATCCACGTAATCAGAAAGATGAACAGAACGACAAGCAGGGCAAATTTCCAGTCGAATCCGAAGAAGACGCCGACGAGCGTTGCGAAGCCTTTGCCACCGTGAAATTTCAGATAAAACGGAAACATGTGGCCGAGGATGCAGCCGCAGCCGGCATATACGCCGAGCACCGGATTACCGGTTACCATCATCGTAATGAACGTAGCCAGAATTCCTTTGAAAATGTCCGTGGCGCCTACGATCAGTCCCATCTTCCATCCGAGGACAAATGTGACGTTGGAAGCGCCGGGGTTGCCGGTTCCTTCCTTCCGGATGTTGATGTGACGGATGCGGGCAACGGTATCGGCCGTGCTGAAACATCCGACCAGATAACCGATAAGAAATACGATAAGATATTTCATAACCTGATGTCCTGCTCCTTACTTGAAGTCCGAAACCATTGTACTACACTTTACGGAAAATGTCTCATATTTTTTCAAATCTTTAACGGATAGAACAAATCATACCGTACCGGCGCATTCCGGCCGGACGGAAAAGGAGGAACGAACCATGCCGAAAACCGTAAACCCCGAACAGCAGAAGAAGACAAGGAACGCCTTGTTCCAGGTTGCCGCACGGGCATTTTTAAGAGACGGCTACACAGTGACCGGAATGAAGGCGCTTGCGGCCGAAGCGGGCTGTACGACCGGCAAATTCTACTGTTATTATTCCGGCAAGGAGGAAATCCTTACCGAGCTTATGGAAGCGCTGTTGCGCGGAAACAAAGAAGCTGCGGAGCGAATTGCCGCCCGTAAGAAGGATCCTTTCTACGGAGTATTGGCATTCCTTTCACTGATTCGTCATGGTGCGGACAGCTATCCGAACCTGCGTGAGATTTACCGCGAAGGATTGAGCGAGCCGGCGGGCAGAGCGGTAGCGGAGCAGATGCTTAAAGAGATTCTTGCAGGGGAGCCGGCGCCCGAAACGGAGCTTCGGATCCGTGCAGCCGTGCGTGCAATCCCCGCTTTTTTGGAAAACGATGAAGCGGATCGGGAGAGCAGGCCTTGGGAGGAGCATTTGTTCCTGACCATGCTTTCGGGGATGCTCGGAAAGGATCCCGAGACTGCAGGCGCTTACGCAGAGCGGGTTTCCGCAGACACCGCGGCCATCCGCGAGAAAGCTTATGACGTGCTTGTGAAGCTTCTTCAGGGACCGAAAAAAAGAAATGTGAAGAAAATGTGAAAACTGTTAGCACTCACTTGACACGAGTGCTAACAAGTGGTATAACATAGTCAGAACGAGGGAGGAAGAAAGAAAACCTCCGGAGTTTCCCAAATTTACACGTAACGGTTTTAAACCGATAAAAGGAGGAATGACCTATGTTGTTACCCGGTGTTTTCAATGATACTTTGTTTGATGATCTTTTTGAGAATATGTTCGAGCCTGAAAGAAACGTAAGACCGATGAGACCGATGGAGAGAATCGGATTCCCGATGAACGGTTTGATGAAGACCGATGTCAAGGAGACCGACGGAGCTTATGAGCTTGCCATGGATCTTCCGGGATACGGCAAGAACGAAGTGAAGGCGGAACTTAAGAACGGCTACCTGATCATCCATGCTTCCAAGGAGCAGAAAGAGGATGAGAAGGATAAGGAAGGCAAGTACATCCGCAGAGAGCGGTACTACGGTTCCTGCAGCCGAAGCTTCTATGTCGGTAAAGACGTTACCGAGAATGATATCAAAGCAAAATTTGATAACGGCATTCTGAGGATTACAGTCCCGAAGAAAGAAGCGAAGCCGGAGATCGAAGAGAAGAAGTACATCTCCATTGATGATTGACATCCCCCCATTAACTTTACCCCCAAATAAAGCGGAAGGGCCTGTCGCCTAGGCGGCAGGCTCTTTCTTTGTGTCTGTGGGGAAACTCTTTATGGTTGGGTCCTTTCGTACGCGGCTGCCGCCCGCGTGACGTGCTTTGTGCCTTGCAGGTTTCTCCCAAAGAGAAGATTCCTGTCCGGGGAAATGCACTTTGTTGACTTTCCTTTCGGATTGGGTTACTATGGCATTGATTCGAAGAAATCTTGCGCATATGAGAGGAGAACGGGGATGAAAAAGGCAGGGCCGATAATAGCGTGTGTAATCATTGTATTGGGATTTATAATCGCGGCATTTGCCGGAGGAAGGATGATGTACCTTCAGAAGAGTCCGCACGCACTGGCCAAATCGGATAGTCTGTCCGTTTATCAGCACGGCTGGGTGACGGCAAATGTAACAGAAGCATATATGGAGCCGATCTGCACGATCAAGCACCGGTTCATACACATATTCCCGATCACGACCGAGTATTACTATCTGGCACTAACGGAGGACGCTGTTGTGATAGTCGTCCGCGCGGACAAGAACTGGGTCAAAGAAAACTTTGATTCGGAAGGTTTGGCGAAGAACGGAAGCATCAAGGTGGAAGGGTATGTCCGGGACCTGTCCGGGGATGCAAAATTGGTTATCGGAAAGGAATTGAAATACTATATCCTACGGACCGAGAAGGAACAATTTTTGGATGTAAACGGGTTCCGAAACGGGCTGCTTCTGATGATTTTAGGACTGGTTCCGCTTGTCGGAGCCGTTGTGATTGCAATCCTCTACCGGACCGGATCGCTCGAAGTGCAGCTGTATGAAACCCGGGGCAAAGTGTTCTTTGCCGTGTTTATGGCCCTGCTCCTCGGGGAGTTGCTCCTGATGCTGTACGTGTTCTCGTTGTTCTGATGAATTAACCCGAAAAAGTCCCCCTGCCGTATCGCGGCAGGGGGTTTCTGCGTCTTGACGGAGTTTTGCCCGTCCGTCCCGAATCGCTTCCCGATTATTTCTTCTCAAGTCCGGAACCGCGTTTCAAACTTCCTTTTCCGAACCGGTCCAGAATGTCGTCCATCGTCTTGTCAATCTTACGGCGCTTCTCACGCCGGGCATTGTCTTCGGGGAACAGGGAAAGCTGTGTGACATCGTCCTTGGTAACGTCATTGAGCGCAATTCCGATCAGGCGGAGCGGCGTCTTACCGTCCCAAAGACCGCGCAGCAGCTGCTTGCCGATTTCGTGGATTTCAAGCGAGATGTCGGTCGGTTCGTCAAGCTTCTTCTGATGGGAGCGTGTCTTAAAATCCAGATAGCGGACGGTCACGGAAATGCAGGTCGTCCGCATGCCGTCGCGCCGGAGCCTCTTCGACACACGGTCGGTAAGCTCGAGAAGGATCCGGTCGGCACGTTCGTAATCGGAGATGTCTTCCTCTTCGGTCGTTACGATGCTGTAGCTCTTGGCGTCACCGTATTCTTCGGTCACTTCGCTTGTGTCTTCGCCGTTTGCAAAGCGGTGCAGGAATTCGCCGCCTTTTTCGCCCATCAGCTTCTTCAGGTCGTCAAGGTTCGCATTTGCCAGCTCCCCGATCGTATAGATGCCGCCGTTGTTGAGCCGTTCGGCGGATGATTTGCCGCAGTATAAAAGGTCGCGTACCGGAAGCGGCCACATCTTCGCTGGAATCTCATCACGGAAAAGGGTATGCACCTTGTCCGGCTTCTCGAAATCGCCCGCCATCTTGGCGAGAAGCTTGTTCGGACCGATTCCGATGTTGACCGTGAAACCGAGTTCGTTTTTGATGCGGTCCTTGATTTCGTAAGCCGTCTTGACCGGGTCAGGATAGATGCGGTTCGTGCCGGTCATATCGAGAAAGACCTCGTCGATCGAGTATTCCTCAACGGCGGGAGCGTAGCTGCGGCATATATCCTTGAACGCTTTCGAACACTGCCGGTACCATTGGAAATCGGGCGGTTCGACAACCAGCGAGGGGCATTTTCTGAGGGCAAGCGATACCGGCTCGGCGGTTTCGATGCGGAACTGTTTCGCGGGAATGGATTTCGCAAGCACGATTCCGCTCCGGGTGCCCGACTCTCCGCCGATGACGGACGGAACGAGGCGCAGGTCGGATAAGCCGTTCTGAAGCCTCTTGACGGAGGTCCAGGACAGAAAGGCACTGTTTACATCCACATGAAAGATCAGCCGTTCCATGAAACCTCCTTTCCGCACATTACATAAAAAAGCGCCGGATCATTATCCCGACGCTTTTTGATTACTGTGATTCCTTTACATTGCTTTTCCGGAAGAAAGCCTTGATGATTCCCGGGTGGAACAGGAGCAGCATCGGGAACAGCTCGAGCCGGCCGGCAAGCATGTCAAACATCAGCACAAATTTACTCAGAACGTTGAAATGCGCGAAGTTCTTGGTCGGTCCGACCATTTCAAGTCCGGGTCCGATATTGTTCATCGTTGCGATAACCGCGGCAAAGTTGGTGACCAGATCCTTTCCTTCGAGTGAAACAAGCAGGATGGAAGCCGTAAAGATGATGAAGAACGTGATCAGATACACGTTAACCGCACGAACGACTTCATGTTCCACCGGCTTATCCTCGAAACGGATCTTCCGCACCGACTTCGGATGAATATAGGAGTTCAGCTCCTTGAATACGGTTTTGATCGCAATGACCATACGGGATACTTTAATGCCGCCGCCCGTACTTCCGGCACAGGCGCCGACGAACATGCACATGACAAGGATGGTTCGCGAGGTCGCCGGCCAGGTATCGAAGTCAAGCGTCGCAAAACCGGTTGAGGAAATGAGCGATCCGACGGTAAATACGGAGTGCCGCAGCGCGTCCGCCGCATTTCCGATCATATGAATGATGTTGAAAAATACGATGACTACGGCGCCGCAGATCAAAGCGAGATACGCACGGAGCTCTTCGCATTTGAGAGCTTTCTTCACCTGCCCGAACAGAAGCAGATAGAAGACGTTGAAGTTAATTCCGAACAGGATCATGAAGATTGCGACAACCCACTGGATATACGGCGAAAAGCTTAACAGGCTGTCGTTTTTGATGCCGAATCCGCCGGTTCCGGCAGTCGCAAGGCTTGTGTTGAGCGCTTCGAAGAACGTCATGCCGCCGAACAGCAGAAGGACGATCTCGAGTACGGTCATGCCGAAATAGATCCGGTACAGGATCTTCGCGGTGGCGCGAACCTTCGGAACGAGCTTGCCGACCGAAGGCCCCGGGCTTTCCGCACGCATGATGTTCATGTGCGAACTGCCGCTTGAAGGCATGATCGCAAGCAAAAATACGAGTACGCCCATACCGCCGATCCAGTGCGTCAGGCTTCGCCACATAAGAGCCGTGTGGGACAATTCCTCAACCGCCGGAACAATCGAGGCTCCGGTTGTCGTGAAGCCGGAGATCGTTTCGAAAAGGGCGTCTTCAAAGCGCGGAATCTCGCTGCTTGCGAAAAGCGGGAGACATCCGAAGGCGGACATCAGAACCCAGCTCAGACCGGTAATGACGCAGCCTTCCTTCAGATAGAAGACCGTATCCTTTGCTTTGCGGACACGGAACAGATATCCGGTCAGAAAACACAAAAGGGCGGTTCCGAGATAAAACCAGCCGACATTTTCCCGATACCATAAAGCGGTAAGTACGGGAATCAGAAGCAGTGCGGCTTCGATTTCAAGTACCGATCCCAGTATGTTGCGAATCATCGCGCGATTCATTCAAAAACCTCCCGGCGGCTCCCGAAGGAACCGTCTGTGAAAATGGTATGGAAACGGGAATGTCCCGTATATTAAGCGAGTATATCCTGCAGATCGCGGAAGCCGGAGTGCGTCGTAACGACCGTAACCTCATCGCCTACTTCAATCATATCCTGACCGGAGGGAATGATGATCTTGCCGTCTCGGTTGATGCAGGCGATCAGCAGATTGTCCTTTTTATTCAAACGGTACAGAGGGGTGCCGGTGACCGGAGACTCCTCGGATACTTCAAATTCAAGCGCTTCCACGCGGTGGTCCGCAAGGTGGTAAAGCGTCTCGATATTACTGTTGCGGGATTCGTTCTTCGCACGGACATAAGCGACGATCGCCTCGGAACAGAGGTAGCGCGGGTAGATGACGCTTCCGAGCTCAAGACTCGCGACAACACCCTTGAAATTCAGGTGGTTGATCTTGGTGATGACCTTCGCGTCGGAAATCTTCTTGGCGTTTAAGGTAAGGAGAATGTTCTCCTCGTCGCTTCCGGTAAGCGGAACAAACGAGTCGGTCGAACGGATGCCTTCCTCGATCAGAAGGTCTTCATCCGTACCGTCGCCGCAGATTACATTGGCCTTCGGAAGGAGAATGCTTAATTCCTCGCTGCGGGCGCGGTTCGACTCGATAATCTTCACGGAAATGCCCTGATGGAGAAGCGAGGAAGCAAGGTAGTAGGCAGCTTTGCCGCCGCCGATGATCATCGTATCGCGGACGTGCTTCGTCGGAATACCAATCTGCTGCAGGAAGGAGACGACGTCCTTCCGGGACGCGATGAAGGAAAGCGTGTCGCCGCTCTTTACGACAAAATTACCGGAAGGAATGTATACTTCGCCGCCGCGTTCCACAACACAGACGACCATGCTTGCGATGATGGATTTGCCGAGGTCGGCGATGGAACGCCCGTCGATCATGTTGCCTTCGGGAATCTTGAACTTGATCATTTCGGCCTGCCCGTGGGCAAATGAGTTGACCTCAAGCGCAGACGGAAGGGAAAGGATACGTGAGATTTCCTTTGCGGTTTCGAACTCGGGATTGATGACCATGGCAAGGCCGAGCTTCTCACGAAGATACGGAACCTCGCGGCTGTAGTCGGGGGTACGTACGCGGGCAATCGCGGCGCAGTGTCCGACCATCTTGGCAACGGTGCAGCACAGAAGGTTCAGCTCGTCCGAATCGGTAACCGCTATGATCAGGTCGGCAGTCTCAACGCCGGCCTCCATCTGTACGGTGTAGCTTGCGCCGTTTCCGACAAGACCCATGACGTCGTAAGAATCGGTCAGCGACTGGATCGTTGCGGCGCTCGTATCGATAACGGTAATGTCGTGCCCTTCCTTATAGAGCTGCTCGATCAGCGTGCTTCCGATCTTGCCTCCGCCGACGATAATGATATTTAATCCGTCTTTTCTTGAATTCAGCTTGCTCATAATTCAATCCTTCCGGGAAAATTCTGCATACTATTATACTCCGTGCACGCGCGAAAAACAAGTTTTCACTGTAAGATTCTCCCGCGCGGAGGCGTACTTTCGCGGGCGGAAACGCCGTCTTTTCGGAAAATGGGTATTTCCCCGAGAAATCGCTTCATTTTTCGCGGAACATATGCTATAATGCGGAAAGTATGAAATTTACCGGAGGCTCGCATGGAAGTTTGCAAGAATTGCGGACGTAAGAATCCGCTCGAAGAAGCTAATTTCTGTTACTATTGCGGGGCATCGCTGCGGGAAGACGGCAGCGCGCTCGAGAACGTAAGAAAAGAGACCGTGTCCGGTGAAGGAAACGCGGAATCCGCTGCCGTAACCGATCCTACCGTGGTGAAGCGTCCGTTTACGACGATGCAGTGGCTAGGCATGTTCCTGCTGCTTCTGATCCCGCTGTACGGGTGGATCGCTTTTTTGGTGATTGCATCGATCAGTGCGTTCGGAGCCAATGCGACCGAAGAGCGCAGAGCCTTCGCGAAAGGTTTCCTGCTCTTTCTGGTGATCGCCGTGATCGCTTTGTGGCTGTTCTACATGTATGTGCAGTCGAACCCGGAGCTGCTTGCCGAGTATAACAAAATGCTCGAGCAGATGAACACCTCCGCGGGACAATAACCATAGATTAACCCGAGCTGCCGGACGGGCGGCTCTTTTTATGTGAAAGGAACCATATGAAGATTTACGATTTTCATGCGCACATCTATCCCGAGAAGATTGCGCAGAAGGCAGTGGAAGGCGTAGGCAATTTCTACAGCATCAAAATGACGGAGGACGGAACCGTTCCCGGTCTTATCAAGGCGGGTGACGAGGCCGGAATCGACACATTTATCGTTCACTCCGTTGCAACCGGCGCGAAGCAGGTGCAGAGCGTAAATGACTTTATCTCCGAGACCGTGAAGGCGTATCCCGGCCGTTTCGTGGGCTTCGGTACGATCCACGCGGATTACGAAGGCAAATGCGACGAGATCGAGCGCATGATCTCGCTCGGCCTTTCGGGCGTGAAGATCCACCCCGATTCGCAGCGGTTTTACCTGGATGACCCCCGCATGTTCGAAGTGTATGACTGCATTCAGGGAAGGCTTCCGATCCTTGTGCACTGCGGCGATTACCGCTATGATTACGATTCGCCCGAGCGTGTCCGTAAGGTTTTGAACGAGTTCCCGAAACTCACATTCATTGCAGCGCATTTCGGCGGCTGGAGCGTGCAGGATCTCGCGCTTGAATATCTGCTTGATACAAACTGCTTCCTTGACTGCAGCAGCTCGATGATGTACCTCGGTGCGCGCCGCTCGAAAGAGCTGATCCGCATCTACGGCGCGGAGCGCTTCCTGTTCGGATCCGATTATCCGATGTGGTCTCCCGCGGACGAACTCAACCGTCTTAAGAGCCTCGGCCTTACGGAAGACGAAATGAAGCTGATGACGCACGACAACGCGGAACGCATCCTTTACGGCCGGTAGAACAGACGTCGGCGGGAGTGTTCTTTACGGCCGATAAAGCCGATGACGCGGAGCAGGTTCTTTACAATCAATAAACATGACTTATACGGCAGCCTTCCGGGCTGCCGTTTTTTCATTTTATCGGGAACGCTTCGCCGGCTGCCGGTGCCTCGGAAGGCATCCGGAACGGTCCGTTTTTTTATCCTCGCTCTTTCCTTTTTCGCAAGAATATGGTAAAGTGAATAGAGCAGGATGCGACTTGCTTTCTGCGGAAAGGGGAAGCCTATGAAATTCGGGAAAGAAAGACTTGCAATCTATCTGATGTGGCCGTTCCTTTTGGGAGCGCTTTTCGTGGTTGCTTCGGTGGCGGTCTTTTTTGTGAGCCGTCAGGCCGGCACGGTCATGTTCGTTGTGATCGCGCTTTATTATGCCGCCGCAATCTTCCTTTTCGTTCATCATAAGTCGAACATTTTACGGGACTATACCGATTTCGCACTCGATTATTACAAGGTTCAGCATAAGATGCTCGAAAACCTCGAGACGCCTTACGCGATCTTGAATTCCGAGGGTACGGTTATCTGGAACAACGACCAGTTCCATGAGATCAGCCACCGTCACCGCGGCTACAGCATCCGCGAACTGGTGCCGGACGTTAAGGCATTTTCCCTGCCGAAGACGACCGGAGATGAGCGTACGTACCGTACGACCATCGGCGGAAAGAACTACCGGATCCACATGAAGCTGATGGATTCTTCGGAACTCCGCGTGGACATGGAAACGAAGAAGATCATGAGCCCCGAAGGAAACAAGGTCGATACGCTGATCGCGCTGTTCCTGTTCGATGAAACCGAGATCCGCCTGTTGAAGCAGGAGAACTACGACAACCGCCAGATCTGCGGACTTTTGTACATCGACAACTATGACGAAGTTCTCGAGACGGTTGATGAAGTTAAGAGATCCCTTCTGACCGCTTTGGTCGATCAGAAGATCAACAAATATATGACGGGTATCAACGCCCTTATCAAGAAGATTGAAAAGGACAAGTATTTCTTCGTATTCCAGAACCGGTATCTGCCGCAGCTGATCGACAGCAAGTTCCCGATCCTTGAGGAAGTGCGTTCCGTAAACCTCGGTACCGCGGAGTCCATGATTACCGTGAGTATCGGTCTCGGTGTCAATGCGCCGAGCTATGCTGCCGGTAACGAATATGCCCGCGCGGCGATCGATCTGGCGCTCGGACGAGGCGGAGACCAGGCGGTTGTAAAAGACGGCGACAGCATTACCTATTTCGGCGGCAAGAGCGAATCCGTTGAAAAGAGCACCCGTGTAAAGGCAAGAGTTAAGGCGCACGCACTCCGCGAGATGATGGAAGCACGCGACGTCGTGTTTATCATGGGGCACTCGAATATCGACGTGGACGCGTTCGGTTCCGCGGTCGGCGTATACCGCATTGCAAAGCATCTCGGCAAGAAGGCGCATATCATCATCAACGAGGTCGGAAGTTCGGTACGTCCGATGATCTCGCAGTTCTTCAATAACAGCGATTACGAAGACGACATGTTCATCAGCAATCTGAAGGCGCTTGAGATCGCGCAGCCGGATGACCTTCTGATCATCGTCGACGTAAACCGTCCGAGTATCACCGAATGTCCGGAGCTGGTGGAACACATGCGCGACATTATCGTTTTGGACCATCACCGTCTGACGACCGATTCGATCGAGAACGCTCAGCTTTCCTACATCGAGCCGTACGCTTCTTCGGCATGCGAACTCGTAGCGGAAATCCTGCAGTACATCGGCGACGGTCTGAAGATCAAGCCGCTTGAAGCGGAAGCGATGTATTCGGGCATTATGATCGATACGAACAACTTCTTAACGAAGACCGGCGTGCGTACGTTTGAAGCGGCCGCGTTCTTAAGAAGAAACGGCGCCGACATTACGAGAATCCGTAAGGCATTCCGTACCGACATGAATGAATATCTGGAGAAGGCAAAGGCGATCGCGGGAACGGAAATCTACCTTGACTGCTTTGCCATGGCAATCTGCGAGGCACAGGAAGTCGAGTCGCCTACCGTACTCGGCGCGCAGGTTGCGAACGATCTGATGGAGATCAAGGGGATCAGCGCCTCATTTGTCTTCACCCCTTATAAAGAAAAGATTTACGTAAGCGCGAGATCGGTTGACGAAGTGAACGTGCAGGTTATCATGGAGAAGATCGGCGGCGGCGGTCACATGACGGTTGCCGGCGCGCAGTTTACCGATACAACGGCGGAAGAGGCGGTCCGCAAGGTAAAAGCCGTCTTGAGTTCCATGAAACGAGGAGGAGAATTGTAAATGGAAGTGATTTTATTACAGGATGTGAAATCGCTCGGTAAGAAGGGCGAGGTCGTGAAAGTAAGCGACGGATACGCAAGAAACTTTATTCTTCCGAAGAAGCTCGGGTTAGAGGCCAACGCGAAGAACCTGAACGACCTGAAGCTGCAGAAGGCTGCTCAGGCAAAGCTTGAGAAAGAGCAGCTCGAGGCCGCGCAGGCGCTCGGCGCTAAGATCGAGGGAAGTTCGGTTCTCGTACGGATCAAGACCGGTGAGAACGGAAGAGTATTCGGTTCCGTTTCCGTAAAGGAAATCGCGGAAGCGATGAAGGAGCAGCTCGGACTCGATATCGATAAGAAGAAGATCTCGATTGCGAATCCGATCCGTAACGAAGGCACATTTTCCGCGGCCGTGAAGCTTCACCCGCAGGTAACCTCTGAACTTACCGTCAAGGTGGAAGGAATCTGACGATGGATGAAAACGTAATCAAGCGGGTGCCGCCGCACAGTCTGGAGGCGGAGCATTCCGTGATCGGTTCCATGATGATGGACCGTGAGGCAATCGAACAGGCTTCGGAGCTTCTCAAATCCGAAGACTTTTACGATAAGACGATGGGAGTATACTTCCAGGCGCTTTGCGAACTGTATGCGGAATCGGTGGAAGCGGACCTTGTGACCGTGCAGAACCGTCTCCGTTTAAAGCAGCTGCCCGATGAGATGTGCTCGCTCGAGTATCTGAGCAATCTGCTCGATTCCGTACCGTCTTCGGCAAATGTGCGCCAGTACGCGCAGATTGTGCGCGAGAAGGCGAGACTCCGCCGGTTTATCAAGGTTTCCGAGGAAATCACGCAGAACGCATATCTGAACAAGCAGGATGCGGACGATCTGTTCCAGAACGCCGAGAAAGAGCTGTTTTCGATCTTTCAGGAGCAGAAGCGTACGGACATCACCCCGATCGGAGAAGTGGTTGTACAGGCGATTCAGAACGTCGAGGCGGCATACCGGAACAAAGGAACGGTTACCGGTATCGCGACGGGCTTTCTGGATCTCGATTATAAGACGGCGGGTCTTCAGCCGTCCGATCTTGTATTGATCGCCGCCAGACCTTCCATGGGTAAGACGGCATTTGTCTTAAACCTTGCGGATTACATTGCGGTTAAGAATCAGGTTCCGACCGCGATCTTCAGCCTTGAGATGAATGCGGTATCCCTTGTAAACCGTCTTCTTGCGATGCATTCCCGCGTGGATGCGCAGAAGATCCGTACCGGTAATCTCGAGGACAGCGACTGGAATGAACTGGTTGTAAGCGCGCGTGTGCTCGGTCAGGCAAAGCTTATGATCGACGATACGCCCGGTATCTCCATCCAGGAACTCCGTTCCAAGTGCCGCAAGATGAAGCTTGAGCATGACCTGAAGCTCGTAATCATCGACTACCTGCAGCTGATGACAGGAGGCCGCAGAGCCGAGTCGAGACAGCAGGAAGTTTCTGAAATAAGCCGTTCCCTCAAAGCGCTGGCACGTGAGATCAACTGTCCGGTGATCGCGCTTTCACAGCTTTCCCGAGAAGTGGAGAAGCGTGACGACAAGCGCCCGATTCTTTCCGACCTGCGTGACTCCGGCGCCATCGAGCAGGATGCCGACGTTGTAATGTTTCTGTATCGTGATGAATATTATCATAAGGATTCGAAGAAGCCCGGCATTACCGAGGTAATCATCGGTAAGCAGAGAAACGGTCCGATCGGTACCGTCGAACTCGGATGGGTGGCAAATCTGACAAGATTCGTCAACCTCGACCGAAGCAAAGGAAACCGCGAAGAGCGGAGCGAGTAAAACCGAATAACGAAACAAAAAAAGAAGCCGTTGCGATTGCAACGGCTTCTTGTTGATTTCCGACTCTTATTATTCGCCTTCGGTAATTGCAGACATCGGACACTGAGCTGCACAGGAGCCACACTCCAAGCATGCGTCAGCATTGATTTCATACTTGCCTTCTCCCTCGCTGATAGCGCCAACGGGGCAGGCATCTGCGCAAGAACCGCAAGAAACGCAAGCGTCACCGATTACATATGCCATATTACATTTCCTCCTCATGGATATTGACTATTGACGTTATCTCTCCGTCGAGAAACATTATATTTCATATTGATACCGAATGCAAGAGGAAAAAGAAAACGGTCACGAAAGAATCACAGAATCGGGAATTATATACACAATACTGCTCCCAAGGAGCTATTTAGACTTTAAAATTTTTATCACGAAAGCCCGATATTCGGCTGTTTTTTTGAATTTTTCATCCAATGCAATAAAATGCGTCACAGAAGATAACATTATTTTCATACGAACCTTGACGAATGGGTATGAAATCGCTATAATCATTACGGAATACGACCGAAAAGGAGAAAAATGATGGTTACAAAAGACATGAAAATCGGCGAAATTATTCGCATCGACTTTAACATTGTTGAGATTTTGATGGACGCGGGTATGCACTGCGTAGGATGTCCTTCCGCGCAGGGAGAGAGCATCGAGCAGGCATGCATGGTTCACGGAATCAATGCCGATGAGCTTGTTGACAAGATCAACGAATATCTGAAAAGCGCACAGGCTTAATGTGTGATCAAAGTCTGTGCAGGTATAAGAGAGAACGCATGCAGGGATGAACATGCGGGGAAAGCACTTATCAGGGAAAGCGCAATGTGACTAAGCAGTTGTTACGTGGGAGGAAATAAGGAAAATGTGGATATGCGACATTGGAGTCAATGGGTCGTTCGGTAAAGAATTCGAAGAAAACCGTTCCAACGGAATGGGTTTCTGGCTTTTGGTATTGATCAAGTCGAGAGCGCGTTTTGAAATAAACGGCGACTCGGTTGAGATCCGGAAGCCGTCTTATGTTCTTCTGAGACCGGATACGCCGGTTATTTTCGGCGCGATCCGCGGAAACATGCTGATCGACTGGATCGGATTCTATACGCACGGAGACGACGTTCCGTGGATGGAGAAGACCGGACTCCGCTTTGACAAACCGGTTCCGTATACCGAATCGGAAGAATTAAACGAGATTCTTCATACAACGCATTTTGAGCATTATCTGGCGGACCGTCTTCATGTGGAGATGGAAGCGCTGATCATGCGGATGCTTTGCATGCAGCTCGCACGTCTCTCAAAAGACGCCGAGAACAAGAATCAGGGCTACTCAAGAGCCAAGGCAACGTTACTGAACCAGCTTCGCGTGGAGATTTATTCCCACCCCGAAGGAATCGGTTCGGTTGACGATATGGCTGCGAAACTCGGGCTGAGCCGCTCGGGACTTCAGCACATGTATAAGAATATGTTCGGCACGCAGATCTCGCTCGATGTGATCACGTCCCGTATCAATTATTCGAAGAAGCTGCTGAAGGCGACGAGACTTCCGCTTCGCGAGATTTCCGCGAGTTGCGGATATCAGAATGAGTTTTATTTCATGAGACAGTTTAAAAACGTGACGGGCATGACCCCGAGCGAATACCGGGCGGCACATTAGAAAAAGCGTCCCGGAAAGAACGGGTGCGCAGGCATCCCGTTGAAAGCCCGGAAACGGGCATGAGAAAAGAGAAAAGCCGGCAGGAATCAATCCTGCCGGTATTTTTATGTTCTTACATTTATCAGAGAGCCATCGGAAGAACTGTGCACACTTCACCGGATAGTCTTTGGAAGAACTCCGTACACTTACCGGGGAGAACCATGAAAGCCCCTTCAAGCTTTACTGCAGAGCCCTGAGAAGTCCCTTCAGACCTTCCTTCTTATAAATCTCCTTATAGTAGGAAACTTCATCGGAGATCATCGTATCGATAACCTTCATGCCGAGCAGCTCTACGGGAGCCTTGTCATCGGTCATGATCTTGTTTCCGCCCTTATATTCCCGAACAAGCTCTTTCACGCGGTCGAAGAGAGCGGACAGTTCGGGATCGTCGATCAGCGCCGCGTTTCTCGTGAAGCTCTCCATCATCGTATTTTTTTTCATGGCGTAAAGAACGCAGTTTGAATTGGTCGGAACGTCGAGGATGCGGACTTCCGGAAAGACCGAAGCGATCGTGTCGGACAGATATTCATTGATGCTTACGGAACTGTTGCCGCGCATGTTGAAGTTGACAACCATGACGCCGTCGTCCGTCAGATGGTCGCGCACGAGTGTGAAGAACTCAACCGATGACATCTGAAACGGAATCGTGATGTCCTGATACGCATCCACCATGATTACGTCGTATTTGTCGTCGATCGCGTTCAGATACGCGCGCCCGTCGTAAGTGATGACCGGAATGTCTTCCGAGAGGTGAAAGTATTTGTGCGCAAGGTCGGTGATCTTCTCATCAATCTCCACGCCCGTAAAATCAATGCCGGTGAAATAGCGACCGCACTGGGTGGCAAATGTGCCCGTTCCCATTCCGAGAACAAGCGCGCTGACGTTTCCCTTTTCCGGCAGTCCGGCCATGACCGGAGCGGCCATCGCATAGTCGTAATAAGCGCCTGTCATCATACGCTGCTTTTCGTAAACAGACTGCACGCCGAACAGAACGTTGGTGGAAAGGGAAATCTCGTACTCGTCTTCATAAACCTGAAGGTAGTTGTATACGGATTCGCCTTCGTAGATCAGATCGTCGTTCCAAAACGCGAAGCTGTCGCTGTGACCGAAGATGCAGCACAGGATGAAGATCACGAAGGAAACCGGAACCTTCTTCATCTTTTTGATCGAAATGTGCGAGCTGATGAAATAGATCAGCGAGAGCGTCAGAAGAATTCCGCCGAACACGAGGAACGTGATCGCCGTGCCGACGGTCGGGATGCTGATAAAGGTCGGGACAAATGTGCCGATGATGCTGCCGACGGTATTGAATGCGTTCAGATTGCCGACGGTGCGGCCGCTGTCATTCAGACTGTCCATCGTGTATTTCACGAGGGAAGGCGTAACCGTTCCGAGCAGGAAGAGGGGAAATACGAAGATCACCATGCAGGTAACGAAACCCGAGATGATCAGGAAGTTGCTGTTGACGGACAGGATGAGAAATGCCGAAATGGCAACGATGATGTATTTGCCGACCACGGGGATCAGGGCAATCCAGATTGCCGCGATGATGATCCGTCCGTAAAGACGGTCGGGATTCGGATTCCTGTCGGCGCTCCGGCCTCCGTAAATGTTTCCGAGTGCCATCGCTATCATGATGGTTCCGATAATGATTGTCCATACGATCTGGGATGAACTAAAATAAGGCGCAAGTAAACGACTTGCGCCTAATTCCACTGCCATAACGGACATTCCTGCGAAAAACTCGGTAAGATAAAGGTAGATCTTGTTGCCAAGAATCGGACGTTTCCGGTCCATAATCTTCTCCCTCCTGATGGACGCGGGCTTCTTGCCCGGTCAGAATTCTGCGAGCTGTTTAATGACGTCGCCGGTCATAAGGCAGGTATAATGTTCTTTGTAATAAGGCACGTTGGCCTTTTGAAGCATCTCCGCATATTCGCATGCGATATTGCAGATGCGGTTGAAATCCGTTGCCGAATTGCCCTCAAGGAAGACACAGAGCAGATAGGAACGATCCTTACCGTTGTGATAAAGGGTTGCCTTTCCGTTATAGAAGCTCTGCACGGACTTGGCAAATGCGATCAGATGGTCAAGCGTGCGGAAACGGAATACTTTCAGCTCGGAAATGCTCAGCTCCGGAAGCGGGGCGTCGGGAAGGTCATCCTTGCGGGAGCTCTCCGTGAGACGCTTTTTGAGCATGTCAAGCATGGAAGAATCAAGCAGTGTCGGGGCAGCCTGCGCTTCGTCCGAAACGATGTCATCGTCCTCGTCACCGTCTTCTTTCCTGTAAGGGGTAAATGTGGAAAAACGCGCGTCCAGTTCCTCGGGATTCTCAACCTTGGTGATGATCAGAATCAGGGATTCGGGAGAGGTCGGAATCGCTTCGATCATAAGCGGAGAGTTATCCACTTCGAAATTGAACTCCTCCGATGCTTTCTCCATCATGTCGCTGAACAGTTCCTTTGCCTTGCCGGAGCCATAGGCAAACTCACTGAGTTTCAGGTGACGTTCCCGCAGGTCCTGGGGATTCAAGGTGCAACGAATCTGGTTATCACTGATTTTTTCAATCTTCATAAGCCCGGCTCCTTTCCTATGAAATGTTTGCGGATCGGGATATTCTCCCTATCCTTATTATACCATCTAAGGTACTTGAAGTATAAGGTAAATATGTACTAAAGTCAATGAACTTTTTGTGAAATATGACCGCCCCGAAGCGTACACGAAGACGTGCGTTTCGGCAAATTGCGGAAAAGAAGAAAAAAGGCTGTGTAACTTGTCAATAGACACCTTTCGGGCGGTTTTCTATACTGTATGTGTGGCGGGTTTCTGAAGATGAAACGTTACGAAAAAACGGTTCCGGGAATATGGATAAATATACTGCGGACGGGAATCTCTTATCTGAAACGGAATCTTTCGCATAGACGGTTGTAATATGCGATCGTAAGAGCACCTGCGACAACAATCCTTCCGAACGGGGAGACCGCTACAGGGAAATACCGTTTGCACACATACTATCGTGCGGTCATCTCCGAAGGAGGGAATGTGTAGAATACTTCTTCCTTTTCCGTACAAGATGTGGTATAGTGGTACTGCTGAAAACTTATCCGGAGGGGAAGATGAGAAGAACATATTTGATTCTGATCGGTCTTATCCTGCTCTGTCTTACCGGTTGCGCAATCGACAGGGGAGCGGGCGGAGACCATGGAGATAAAGGCGCGAAAGCGTCTACCGAGAACGCCAATCTGAAGGAGTATTATAAGCTGTCCGATGACCTGTTCATCATCGTGGTTGACGGCGTCGTGAACGACAGCCGCGCGATCCGGAGCAACGGACACATTTACCTTCCTTACAGTATTGCCAAGAGTCTGGACACCCGCTTTTATTACAACCGCGACGAGTCGCAGATGATTATCACGACACCGACCGGAATACTGTATTTCTGGCCGAACGAAACGAGTCATACCGAGAACGGCGCGGCAATCAAAGATGAAACGGCGCTGCTCCGCACATTTGACGGAGTATTGTATGTGGAGGTCGGCATATTCCAGAAATATTCCGACGTAAATACGCGGGTTCTGACCGAACCGCAGCGGATCGTTTTGTACCGGAACGGAGTAAGCCTCACGACCGTGCAGGCGAATAAGGATACGGTGATCCGGCTCGGCGCATCGATGCAGAAGGATATCGTAACGAAACTGAAGGACGGCGAGCAGCTTGTCCGGACCGGCAGCGCGCAGAACGGGTATCTGCCGGTATCAACGATCGACGGAATGACCGGATATGTATCCCAGATGGACATCGGGACGGAAACCCAGACGATGCTTTATGCAAGCACGAAGAATTACGAGCGGTACACGCCCGTGGAGCATGTTCGCCTGATGTGGCATCAGATGTGGGCGGCGCAGGGCGGAACGGAACTCCGCGCGGCGCTTCAGAACACGAAGGGGATCAACGTCATTTCACCGACCTGGTTTGACTTCAAGGACGTGAACGGCGCCATTACTTCCTTTGCGAACGCTTCGTATGTGGAAGAGGCGCACAGCCGCGGCATTCAGGTCTGGGCGCTTTGCAGCGACTTCGCAGCCGACGTCAAAGGCTATGACGTACTTTCGAAAACCGAGTCCCGGAACAATCTTGCAAACAATCTTGTGAACGAAGTGGTTCGGGTCGGCGCCGACGGTATTAACCTGGACTTCGAGTTTATCACGAAGGATTCCGGACCTCATTACATTCAGTTTATCCGTGAGCTGTATCTGCTTTGCAGACAGCATCACCTGACGCTTTCCGTGGACAACTTCGTACCGAATGCCGGCAAAGCGCAGTACCAGCTCGCCGATCAGGGCGACATCCTCGACTATGTGATCTTCATGGCATACGATGAGCATTACAAGGGTTCCGAAGCCGGTTCGGTTGCTTCGTTCCCATGGGTTCAGATGTCCATGAACAATGCGGCCGCACTTATTCCGAACGAGAAGATCGTACTCGGCATTCCGCTTTACAACCGTATGTGGATGACCGATGCGGAAGGCAAGGTAACGCTTGAGGACAACGGCATGAGCAAAATCGCCGAGACCGCGCGCGCCAACGCGCAGCCTGTCTGGAACGATGAACTGAAGCAGTATTATTTCGAGTATACGAAGGGCAAGGACAAGAAGGCAGTCAAGTACCAGCTCTGGCTGGAGGACGTTACAAGCCTGGAATATAAGCTGAATCTGATCAATGACCTGAAGCTGGCGGGATATGCCGGTTGGAAACTCGGACTGGAGTCTTCGGACGTCTGGGATCTGCTGAACCGCTATTAACGGATTGAAAAACGATGAAATGAAATACGGCGCAGCCTTGAGGCTGCGCCGCAGACTGAAGACAAAGTCCGAGGCACAGACCGCCTCGGACTTATCTTTTTTTGTTGGTTAAAAAGTGCCGAAAAGCC
>JAFZUW010000035.1 GCA_017618195.1 Lachnospiraceae bacterium | reverse complement strand
CTCGGCGACGTCGGCAACGGCATTTACAGCGCCGGATATACCGTTTTTACGCTGCTGTTCGAAATAACCTATATGGGTATTCCCGTCGCCATATCGCGTATGGTGGCGAAATACAACGCGGAGAAGCGCTATTACGATTCGCTCCGCACATTTAAGTTTGCCGCGGGTCTTCTTGTGCTTGTCGGACTTATTTGCGGCGGAGCGATGGCTGTTTTCTGCCGTCCCATCGCTGATAAGATACTCGATACCAAAGACTCCTGGATGACGATTCTGCTTCTTTCGCCGGCGATTCTTTTCAGCTCATTCTCGGGAGCTGTTCGCGGTTTCTTCCAGGGTCAGAAGAACATGACACATACCAGCGTTTCGCAGATAATCGAGCAGGTAATCAATGCAATTACGACGCCTTTGCTTGCGTATTTATTTATTCAGTTCGCGAAGGGCGAAGGCATGGACCGCGGGATGCAGCTCGTTTACGGAGCGGGCGGCGGCGCGCTCGGCACGTTCCTCGGCGCGCTCGGCAGCACTGTTTATCTGCTTATCGTCCTCGGAAAACACTATAAGACGATAAAAACCGAAGCGAACAAAGATTACCTCGAAAATAAAGAACTCGTCAGAGAGAGCAACTCCAAGCTTGTCCGCATCATTATTTCAACGGCTATTCCGATAGTTCTCGGCGCTGCGATGGTTTATCTCGCGAACCTCATTGACGTCAGCTTTATTAAGCGGCGGCTCGTTGCGTCCGGATTTGGCGACGAAACTCTCAGGAATACGATTTACGGCATTTTCTCAACACAGTATCATAAGACGACGAATATCGTTCTCGGAATAGCGGCTACACTTCCGGCGACGATACTTCCGGGCATTTCGCAAGTCGCCGCAAAAAAGGATAAAGCGCTGCTTGAACGCAAGATGAAAAACTCCGTCAGAGCGTCGTTCCTTATCACTATGCCGTGCTGTGCCGGATTGGCAATACTATCAAATCCTATAATTTATCTGCTTTTCCCGAGAAACCGCGTCAGTCCCGCAGGGGTGGCTGATCCACATATACTGATAATCGCGGGCGTCTGGTCGATTATAATCGTCAGCATCGTTCAAGTGCTTACGTCGATATTGCAGGGGAACGGAGACTTCAAAACCGCTCCGATAAACATGACGATAGGTTTAGCCGTCAAGCTCGCGCTCAACTATGTTCTTATTTCAACAAAGCTTAATATTATGGGCGCAATAGTAAGCACTTACGTTTGCTATTTTATCGTGCTTGTGCTTGATTATATCGCCGTCGTAAAAAGGACGGGTATCAAGCTGAACCTTCCGAAACTCGCAATAAATCCGGCGCTTGCGTGCGCGGCTATGTCTGCAATAGTGTTTGGTATTATGTACGGCGGACGCGCGTTGCTTTATGCCGTGGGATACTACAGATACATTTCAAACGCCGTACTCGCCGGAATCTGCGTCGCCGCAGGCGGAATATGTTACTTCATTTTCGCGCTCAAATTCAAAGCAATCGATAAGGGCGATCTTTCTACAGTGCCGATAATCGGCGGCTTCCTCAAAAAACCGTTTATGACGCGGTTTGTAAATAAATTGGTTAAATAGCGGTGATTAATTGCTGTTTCAGGTTTATGAATTATTCTAAAGAAAATAACAAAACACAGGAACGGGAAAGACTATGAAAAAACAAAAATCAATGAAATTGTTCACCGTGCTTCGCTATCTGTCTCTCGGAGCAATCCTCGGTTATATGGCGGCGGAAGCGATAATACACGGTTTCATCAACAGATTCGCGGAGGTACCCGCGTTCCATGCGCTCTGTCCGTTTGAAGCGTTCGGGACTTTTTTGAACACGCTTACCGGGCTTGAATTTTTCTCTAATCCGTTCGCTTCCGCGAGTGTGTTTTTCCTTTTCCTGATTCTGCTCGCTATATTGCTCAACCGCGTTTTCTGCGGTTTTTTGTGCGCTTTCGGAGCGCTGCAGGAGTTCATAGGCAACCTCGGCGCAAGGGTCATGAAAAAGCGCTTTACTATCCCGAAGAAAGCGGACAGGGTTCTGCGCGCGCTGAAATACGTTTTTCTCGTTTTTTCGGTGCTTCTAGCTTATTTTACCGGATACGAGTTTTTCCGCAATTTCCTGGGGCTTGCGCAGGGATCGGACGCGTTCAGTTATATCGATCCCTGGATTGCATTCAAAAGCTTGCTCTCGAACAATCTTATCGTCGGCGGATATATAGCATCGCTCGTCATACTTGTCATTTCTCTTGTCGGCTCGTTTTTCTTTAACCGTTTCTACTGTAGATATGTTTGTCCCTTGGGCGGACTTTACGCTGTTTTCGGAAGTCTCAGCGGGTTGCATGTTTTCCGTAACGTAAAACCGGAGACAGTCGATTTGCCGGAATCCGCGGAGGGCGAAGAACCCGCGGGTTGCGACGGCAACTGCGCCGCTTGCGCGCTTGAACACAACTTCGATGCCATAACAGAAGAAGTCGAAGATACCGAATCTGCTTCAGAGCTTATCGAGGCGCAGGCAGACAACGCTGACGAAGCTGAGGAGCCCGCTGATGAAACTCCTGCCGTAACTGACGGACAGGAAGAAAAGCCCAACGAAGGAATCGACCCCGAAGCCGACGGAATTCCTTACGAGCACAATGACGAGGAGTTCGCGGACGAAGACTTTGAGAATTATGACGAATACGAAGACGAGGATGAAGAGCTTATCGAAGAAGACGGTGAGCGCGACGAATCCGGCGATTATTACTGCATAAACTGCGGAAAGTGTTCCGAGGTTTGCCCGATGGGAATCGACGTTGCCGGTACCGCCGGCAATATCGACTTCGCGGAATGCATCTCTTGTCAGCGCTGCGTTGCCGCGTGTCCGAAAAAAGGCGCGCTCCAGACCAGATACTTTAAGGCGAAATCCCATCCGATTATCATACTTCTGATAACCTTCCTCGTTTTCTTCGGCGGCGTGTTCGCGCTTAACTTCATAAAAATTGACAGGGGAGGCCCTGAAAAAGAACCGATTTATGACTCTATACGCCTTGCTCCCGAAGCGCCGAGCGACGGAAGCTTTTCCGTCAGCATCCTTATGGAAGCTTACGATCTGACATTTGAAGAGCTCAAGGATAAATACTCTTTATCCGACAGTGTTACCGAAGACGCAAGCTACACCGAGTTCAGCAACGGCATCACGCTAAAGTATTTCAAGGAAAACAGCATTGACGATTATAACGATATCATTCTTTTCTTCGGTCTTTCCGATGACGTATCGCTCGATACCTCCATGGGCGAGATTCTCGGTGATGCTCCGATTCGCGTCAGCATGGAGTATCTCGGCTTCGATCCGGAATACGCCGACGATTTCGCCGCATATTTCGGCGCCTCGGCAGATGACAAATTCTCGACGATAAGCGCGAAATATAATGAACTGTATGAAGAGTATTACACTATTTCGAATATGAGTTCTGACGAGTGGAACAGTTATATCGCTCAATACGGACACTGGTATCAGTGCTCCTACGGAGCAAAATCGACCGCAATAAAGAATACCTATGAGCTCGCAACAGAGTGCAAATACGAAACCGACCTTGCACAGTATCTTTCCGACGGCAAGTTCACGGTGCAATGGATGCTGCAGCAGGACGGTTCTACGCTTGAACAATTCAAAGCGACATATCACCTTGACGACAGCGTCACATTGAGATCTCCGTATTCCGTCTTCTTCAACGCCATCAAGCTGTCGTATTATAAGGAAGCTTACGCGGCCGATGCAGAGAAAGGCGAAGAAGATTTATTCCCCGGGCTTATCGCAGTATACGGCTATACGCCTGAAACGATCGACCTTAACATGACAATCGGAACGCTGCTTGACAGCGGTACGATTGATCAGGCGGCCAGATTCTTCGGATGCACAACGGACGAGGAAATCGAAAGCTTCTGCCAAGAATACGGCGGCTCTTCGGTAGACGCTCCGTTCAGTGAGATACACAGCGCCTACAACAAAGCAATGGACGAATACTACGATATGATTTATCAGTATTACAATTCCATGTCGTATTGATAGGGAAGCGCGCGGGCAAAAACAAACCAATATGAATTTAAAAGAGACGCCTCAAAGCGTCTCTTTTCGTTTTATCGGCAGGGAAGTGCGAATTGATAGGGAAGTCGCCGAAAAGTCCGGCTCTCCCCTATAATTAACACATATTGTCAACCCGTCATTAAATTGTCAACTTATACATCTGCGGAGAATTTGATTAGAACACAAATTAATAATAGTATAAATATATAACTATAATTATGTATTTAGTGTTTATAATGGTTTGATGAGTAAAATCCGTCAAAAATACAACAATTACCGAAAACTGCTGATTGTTTTGAAGAATCAAAAGACGGATTAAAAACTGCCGGAAATAACAGAGTGCCGGGAGCATGAATCATATGTAACGGGGAAAATTATCGCCTCAGAAGCAGCGTTTTTCAGAGCATAAAAAACCACAAATAACGCAATGATGAAATAATAGAAAAAACAAGATTATAATGGCAAAATAAAATAAAGAATTAAATAAGTATCACAAGACAGAACTGATTAAATTAATTCAAAATAGATATTCATATATTAATCAATTATTCAAATAACATGATGCCGGCAAAAGCAAAAATGGTTAAAATGAGCAAATACGGCCTGTATACCGATAAAAACCTCCCTTGTATTATACAAAATATTCATTTTGTATAATTAGTACTGTATTTTTACAGGTCAATATATCCAACTCCCCCGGGCTGTAAACTAAAACGATCCGAACATATTTGCCGGACCGTTTTAGATATTATCAGATATATTTAATTAATTATCTGCGCTTTTGCCGGAAACATTCTCTACAGCTTCTTTATCGAATTGCTGAGTATAAAGATTATGGTAATATCCTTTTAACGCAAACAGTTCGCTGTGCGTGCCTCTTTCGATGATTTTTCCGTCTTTTACAACCAGAATGATATCAGCCCTCCTGATTGTAGAGAGTCTGTGAGCGATCAAAAAGGACGTCCTGCCGACAAGGACTTTTTCAAGCGCGTTCTGTATGCGCTGCTCGGTAAGCGTATCAATCGAAGAAGTTGCCTCGTCAAGCACCAGGATGCGCGGATTGGCAATTATCGCGCGAGCAAAGGAAATCAACTGCTTTTCTCCGGTTGAAAGCAGATCTCCGCCTTCTCCGACGTCGCTGTCGTATCCGTTTTCCATGCGCTCGATGATATCTTCCGCCTGAACGCTCTTGACGGCTGCTTTTATCGTTTCCATATCGGCGTCGGGATTGCCGTAACGCAGATTATCAAGAACGCTTCCGGAAAACAGATGCGGCGTCTGTAATACGTATCCGATATTACTGTGCAGCCAGAGCTGTGAGCGCTCGCGGTAATCGCGCCCGTCAACAAGTACCTGTCCCGCCGTCGGCTCGTAGAAACGGCAGACAAGATTGACTATAGTGCTCTTCCCCGCTCCGGTTTCGCCCACTATCGCGACGGTAGTACCCGCGGCTATTTTCAGATTAAAATCGCGGAGAACGTACTCGTCTCCGTCCGGATACATAAAAGATACGTCCTTAAACTCTATATCGCCCTTAAGCGGTTCCCAGTTCTCGCGCTTCGGATTAAACGCGTCGCCGTATTTTTCGATAACTTCCGGCGTATCGAGGATCTCCGGCTCCGTTTCGATAAGTCGCGTTACGCGCTCGACGTTGACCTGCATATTTATCATAGAAGCAACAATATGCGCTATGTTCTGAATCGGATCCACAAGTCCGAGCGCGTAGGACGCGAACGCCGAAAGCGTACCGATTTTCATAAGGCCTTCGACGGAAAGATTGCCGCCGTACCACATCACTATCGCGATGGCGAACATGCAGAAAAACGTCGTCGTAGCGACGAACATGCCCCTGAAACGCGCCGCTCTGGTAGAAACCCGGTTCATATCGCGCGTGGTAACGGAGAAATCGCCGTACATTTTATCCTCTATAACGAGAGATTTGGTAGTCTTAGCGCCGGTAATGCCTTCATTATACTTGCCGGTTATCTGCGAATTCGTTTCCCTAACTTTGCGATTCGCGAAAACAAGCTTCCGCTGGAAATACGACGCTATCAGCGTAACGACCGGAACGACTGCAAGAATGATAAGCGAAAGCTTCCAGTCGAGCGTGAACATGACCGCAAATGAGCCGACAATATAAATAGTTGACCAGACGCCGTCGACGCAGCCCCAGGAAAGCGTTTCGCCTATCCTGCCCGTATCGCTCATAACCCGAGAATGAAGATATCCGACGGAGTTACGGTTGAAATAGGAAAACGGCAGCGTTTGCAGTTTATCGAAGGCGTCGCGTTTCAAATCCCGCCCTATCAGCATTTCAACGGTGCACGCTTTCTGCAGCATTATCACCGTCGTCATGGTTTGAAGCAGAATAACGAGAACGTAAAGGGCAACAAACAGCCCGATACCTGTCAGCGATTGATCGGGTATGAAATTGTTGATAGCATACCGCTGGAACAGCGGCAGGACGATGTCAACGAGTGAAGTGATTCCCATAGTGACCGCGACGATAAAGAGCATTTTTTTGTGCCGCCAGACGTACGGGAATATCTTTTTAAGTCCGAAAAGGGGGAGCTTCACGTCGTAAGCATTATCGGAGGTATTATTCTTCATGCTCTCCCCTCCTCTGTAATTGCGGATTGCGCTTCATAAATGCGCTTGTAAATACCGTCTGCTGCGACGAGTTCCTCGTGCGTGCCGAGCTGCGCAACGCGCCCTTTATCGAGCACAAGGATCTTGTCGGCTTCCATAAGCGAAACAATCCGGTGCGAAATAAGTATAACAGTCTTGTTTTCCGTATTTTCACGGAGCGCCTTGCGGATGCGTCTGTCGGTATCGGTATCTACGGCGGAAAGAGAGTCGTCGAAGACGACGATAGGTGTGTCAAGCATAAGCGTACGCGCTATCGCCACACGCTGCTTCTGGCCGCCGGAAAGGGTGACTCCCCTTTCGCCGACCACTGTTTCATATCCGTGCGTCATTTCGGCTACGTCCTGCGATATACACGCGACGGAAGCCGCGAGTTCTACCCTTTCCTCATCGGCATAAGCGTCCGTAACCGCTATGTTCTCCCCTATTGAGCGCGAGAAAAGGAACGGCTCCTGGAGCACGACCCCGACGTTTTTTCGGAGCCACGACGCTTTAATATCCGCGATATCCACACCGCCTATCGTAATGCGTCCGCAGTCAGGGGCGAGCGTATACAGTCTGTCCAACAGAAGAATAAGCGTTGATTTGCCGGAGCCGGTCGCGCCGAGAATGCCAAGCGTCGTGCCGGCCTTCACCTCGAAGCTGACGTTTTTCAGAACCTGCTTTTCCGGCTTGTAAGAGAACGACACGTTTTCAAAAACGATATCTCCGGTCATGTCCGGCTCGGCGGCGTCAGGACGGTCCGTTTCTTCCTCAGAGTCCATTATGTAGCGCAGACGGTCGATAGATACGTGCGCCTTGCTCATTTCCGAGATGATCCTGCCGAGACGTCTTACCGGCCACACAAGCATTCCGTTATAAGAAATGAACGCTATAAGTTCACCCGGGGTTATACTGCCGCGCACGGCGAATACCGTGCCAATACAGAGTATCAACATGACCTGAAGGCAACTGATAAGATCGCCTATTCCCCAGAACCAGCCGAGAATATTGCCGAGCTGGACCCAAAGACCGGTATACTTTTCGTTCTGCTTGTTGAACTTGTCCTTCTCGAACTTCTCGCGGCCGAACGCGCGAACGACGCGCACTCCTGTAAGGTTTTCCTGCGCCATCGCGGAAAGCAGGCCCTCCTGTTCGTCGACCTCGGTAAACTTGTCCCTGATCCTGTGACGGAAATAGTTGTTGTAAAACAGAATGACAGGCACAAAGCCGAGCGCAATCAAAGCAAGCGTTACGTTCATTGAGAACATCATGAACAGCGAGAAAACAATCAGAAATACGATACGGAACATATCCACAAGCTGTTCGGATATAAAGTTTCTGAACGTATCAACGTCCGACGTGCAGCGCTGGATAATATCGCCGGTTTGATTCTTCGTATGCCACGAGAACGGCAGCTTCTGAATGTGCGAAAACAGCGTATTACGCATGTTTTCCGCCATAGTCTCGGAACCGCGCGCATTTGCGACCCTGGTCAAATATCTGAAAAACGACGTCAGAAGCGCGGTGATTACGACAATCAGCGCAATCATCCATAGATTATTGCGTAAAAAATCGGCTCCGCCGAAAAGTGAAGCAAAGAACCCGACGGCTTTTGTCGGCTCCTGTCCGTTGATCAGCGTATCGACCGTGTATCTTATCACCTGCGGAAACACGGCGTCCAGCACGGTCACCATGACCGAAGCAAAAACAGTGAGCGCAAAAAAGCCGGCCGCACCTTTCATGAAGCGGCTGAGCATGCTTTTATGTTTAATTCTGTTACTTCTTTGCATCGGCAGGGCATCACTTTCTGTTGATATTCGTATTATAATATCAGAAAAAAGCTTTGTCAATATTCGGGGCGCGAAAAGAATCCTTTCGCGCCCCGATAAACATTTGGTATTCTTTATTAAAGAATAATGCAGATAAGCCCGTTGCAGCCGTCATTGATAACGCGTTGAAGCGTCTCCTGTATCTTGAATCTCGCATCCGATGGCATACGATAAATCTTATTGTTTAACCCCTCGTTCACAAGCTCGTGGAGCGACTTGCCGAAGATGTCGGAATCCCATATCTTTTCCGGCGCTGATTCGTATTCGGAAAGCAGGTAGTTGACCAGCTCCTCCGACTGCTTTTCAGAGCCCACGATAGGCGCGACCTCCGTTTTCACGTTCGCCTTCATCATGTGTATCGACGGAGCTGACGCCTTCAGACGAATCCCGTATTTGCCGCCCTGTTTGACGATTTCCGGCGGTTCGAGCTGCATATCCGAAATCGTCGGATTCACTATGCCGTAGCCGGTCGATTCAACTTCTTTCAGCGCGTTTTCGAACTTGCTGTATTCACTTTTCAGTCTCGCGGTTTCCATAACGAGCCCGACAAGCGCTGATTCGTCCGTTATCTCCATTCCGCTGCTTTCGCTGATTACCTTGTAAAGCAATTGCTCCTGCATCTTAAGCTCTACTGTTCCGACGCCGCTGCCGAGGTCGATCGATATGACCGCTGCGGAGGCGACGTATTCATTATTCGCGACTTTGGAAACCGCGTCGCCCACTTCCCTCACCTTTCGCAGCGAAAGCATATTCGCTTTAACGTCATCGTACACGGAGGAGCGCAACCAATGTTCCGCGGGCAGCGAATTAACCCAGCGCGGCAGCGAAATACCGATTTCTTTTATCGGAAACTCAAGAAGTATGTTTTCAATTATCTCTTTTATCTGATCCTCCTGAAGCTCAAGGACGTTGATAAGCAGCACGGGCACCCCGTATTTTTCCTCAAGCTGACCGCGGAGCGCGATAGTGTCCGGATCCTTCGGGAAAGCGGAGTTCAGCAATATCACAAACGGCTTATCTAGCGCCTTTAATTCGGCAGCGACACGTTCCTCGGCGTCGCGGTATTCGTCATATGACAGCTCGCCTATTGTGCCGTCGGTCGTAACCATTATCCCGATTGTCGAATGGTCGCTTATGACCTTTTTCGTGCCGATTTCAGCTGCTTCCTCAAACGGTATCTGCTCATCGAACCACGGGGTCGTAACCATTCTCGGCGCGTCTTCCTCCATATATCCGAGCGCGCCGGGAACTACGAATCCTACGCAATCAACCATTCTTACCTTCGCGCTCGTGTTGCCCGCGAAAGATACCTCAACGGCTTCGTTAGGAATAAACTTCGGCTCCGTAGTCATAATAGTCCTGCCCGCGGAGCTTTGCGGCAGCTCGTCGGTTGCGCGTTCCGCCTTGACCTGATCCGATATGTTCGGAATCACGAGCTTTTCCATAAACTTCTTGATGAACGTGGATTTGCCGGTTCTTACCGGCCCGACGACGCCGATATAAACGTCGCCGCCGGTGCGCTTGGCAATATCGGAGTAAATATTCGTATTAATCATCAACCGTCACTCCTTTCACTGTTTTAAGGGAATCAGAAGCATTCGCGCCTCTGAAATCGCATCGTCTTCGAGTGCGTTTTCGGAAATGATCTCACTGACGGAAGCGCCGTATCGCTTCGCGATATCCCACGCTGACTCGCCCTCCTCGGCAAAGTACAGCACGAGCGGCGTTCTGTTGCACGTTTGCTTTTCACCGGTGACGGTAATATCGCTCACGGCGCAGAGCTTTCTTTCCGCACAAACCGCGGCTCTTATCTCAACGCCGCAGCGGACGTCCGCCGCATTATCTCCGGTAATGTTATAACTGACCGAATCGAGCGAAACGTTCGTATCACAGCGCAACTCATATTTACAGTTGTGGGGGAAAGAAAACTCAAACGGAATCTCGCTCTTTTTCGAGAAAACACTGCCGTTTTCGTCATTGTAAACCAATTCTACGTTGACCATTCCTTCCGCTTTAAGGCAGCCGTCGACCGCGGAAACACGCATAATCCTCGGTTCGGCGTCGATGTCCGCCACTTTTAAAACAGTGTTTTCCGTTTCAATTTGACCCTTTACTTCTTTGGCGTCGCGGTAAAAGTCATAACAGGTCAGATATTTCGTCTCAACATATCCCTCGGAAAGCTCTGAACACGGCGAATACACGTCGGTTACAACGCTGTATTCACTGATTTTGTAAGCGTGCAACAGCGCGTTCAGCACGAGTTCGCAGTCTAAAACGCGGCCTTTACCATCCGATGATTCCGGCTCGCAGTAAACGCTTACAACCTCAAAAGTGCCGTCGCATATATAATCCTCGTCGAGATTCGGCTTATCGAATATCTGGCTGACCGGAAAACGGAACTCCGCCTTTTCGAGCGATCCGGCTTCGGATAAATATACCGGCTTGACTGTCAGCTCGCCCTTTAAGACGGCTCTTCCCTTCGAAGGCGTGACCTCATGCATCTTTACGTACGCGTCAGCAAAGAGGAACTGCGATACCTCAGGCATCGTTTCCGGCAGTACGAGTTCCTCCGTTACGCGCATTTCGCGCTCTGCGCTTTCGGAGTTCGATATCGCAGAAATCCTTTCGCGCTTTGCTTCAATGCCGTCTGAAACACTCTCGACAATCTGGACGGTAGAGTTTCTCGCGGCGACTATCATTGTAACAATCTCGGCTTTTACCGCGATTTTGCGCGCTCCGGACGCCCTTGCGGAGTTTATGGAGCCGACTGTGTTCGTAGAAACGTCATAGTCCGCGTCCGGCTCGCTCACCGCGACGGTGTGAGAAAACTCTTTCGTCGTCACGGCGCAGCTTATCTTTTCCTCGGAAGATTTGTAGAAGATGCAGATTTCCGCTTCACCTTCTACAGTAATGCGTCCGGCAAGCATATCACGAGACGACACGCGCGGTATAATTTCACATCTCAGTAATTTCTGAATATCCGGCAGGTATTCCGGCAGATAAACTTCCGTTTCGAGTTTATACTCGCATTTTTCTTCCAAAACCGGCTCTAAAATATCGATATCGCCGCTTTCGAACAACAGGCCCATAGCATTTCCTCCTTACAGCGTATTTGTGCCTTGTACAAGTAAATATATTGCCGCGGGCCGCTTGCTATTACTGTTATGAGCAATAAAAAATACCCGCGGCGTACCGCGGGTATGGATAATCGGATATTTCTATATTCTTACCGAGACCTTCGGCAGCATAGCGGCGGCGTAGGCCGCAAAGCGTCCTTCGGCTATCGCTTCGCGTATCTCTTCCATGAGATGATTATAAAACCAGAGATTATGAATTACCGCCAGGCGCTTACCGAGCACCTCGTCTGCGCGAAGCAGGTGTCGGATATACGCCTTTGAATAGCGTCTGCACGCGGGGCAGCCGCACCCTTCCTCTATCGGAGATGAATCCGTAATGTATTTGGCGTTGTTCAAATTGATTATGCCGTTATGGGTGAAAAGGTGTCCGTGCCTGGCGTTGCGCGCAGGCATAACGCAGTCAAACAAATCAACGCCGCGCGCGACGCCTTCTATTATATTCGCCGGAGTGCCGACGCCCATCAGGTATCGGATCTTATCCTTCGGCATATAAGGCTCGACTTTTTCGATGATATTATACATTTCCTCGTTGGTCTCGCCGACGGCAAGCCCCCCGATGGCGTAACCGTCAAGCCCCATTTCGGCAATCTGCTGCATATGCGAAATGCGGAGGTCTTCATATGTGCAGCCCTGGTTGATGCCGAATAACAGTTGCTGCTTATTAATCGTGTCAGGAAGCGAATTAAGGCGCGCCATTTCGTCCTTGCAGCGAGCAAGCCAGCGCGTTGTGCGCTCAGCGGCTTCCGCGGCGTAATCGTATTTCGCCGGGTTTTCGACGCACTCGTCAAACGCCATAGCAATTGTAGAAGCGATATTTGACTGAATGCGCATACTGTCCTCAGGGCGCATGAATATCTTTCTTCCGTCAATATGCGAAGCGAAAGCGACGCCTTCCTCCGATATCTTGCGCAGCGGAGCGAGCGAGAACACCTGAAAACCGCCGCTGTCAGTAAGTACGGGGCGATTCCAACTGAAAAACTCATGTATCCCGCCGAGTGCTTTTATCACCTCGTCGCCCGGTCTGAGATGCAGGTGATACGTGTTTGAAAGCTCGACCTGGCAGCCGATCTCCTCAAGGTCGGCGGTGGAAAGTCCTCCCTTAATTGCGGCGGCTGTTCCGACGTTCATGAAAGCGGGCGTTTCGATCGTTCCGTGAACGGTCTCGAAACGTCCGAGGCGGGCGCGTTCTTCGGTTTTCAGCAGCGTGAACTTTGCCATTCGTTACCTCAATAGATGAACATAGCGTCGCCGAATGAGAAGAAGCGATACTTCTTCTCAACGGCTTCTTTATAAGCGTTAAGTATAATTTCCCTGCTCGCGAAGGCGGAAACGAGCATGATAAGCGTGCTTTCGGGCAGGTGGAAATTCGTGATGAGGGCGTCTATGCACTTGAATTCGTAACCGGGATAGATGAAAATGCCGGTTTCTCCCCTGTCGGCGCGTATTTCTCCGAACTTTCCGGCAACGGTTTCGAGTGTTCTGCAACTCGTCGTGCCGACGGAAATCACTCTGCCGCCGCGACGTTTGGCGACGTTTATCTTTTCCGCGGTTTCGGCTGGAAGATCGTACCATTCCGTGTGCATAATGTGCTTCGTCAGGTCGTCTTCCTTGACGGGGCGAAAAGTACCAAGCCCAACGTGCAGCGTAACGAACGCGGTATCGACGCCTTTGGCGCGCAGCGTATCGAGCAGTTCGTTTGTGAAGTGCAAACCCGCGGTCGGAGCGGCCGCGGAGCCGTCATATTTCGCGTAAACCGTTTGATATCGTGAAGGATCCGACGCTCTGCTCTTGATATAAGGCGGCAGCGGCATAGCTCCTATGCGATCGAGTATCTCATTGAAAATACCGCTGTATTCAAACTTGATAAGCCGGTTCCCGTCCTCGACAGTATCGACCACGCGACCGGTAAGCTCTTCGCCGAAGCGTATCGGCTCGCCCTCCTTAGCTTTGCGCGCCGGACGAAGCAGGCATTCCCATACGTCTTCTCCCCTGTCGCGAAGCAAAAGGACCTCAAATTCCCTGCCGGAAGCATTCTTTCCGAATATCCTTGCGGGTATGACTTTGGTATCGTTCAGCACGAGACAATCGCCGGGGTTGAGCATATCGATAATATCGTAAAAATGCTTATCCCGTGTTTCACCCGTGTGCCTGTCCACAGTCATTAAACGCGAAAAGTCGCGTTTCTCCGCCGGCGTCTGCGCAATCAGTTCTTCAGGCAAATCGTAGTAATAATCGGAACGCCTAAGCTCAGCCATAAATGCCTCCGCCTATAAACTCCCTCAAAAGCGAATCATAAGGAACGAGATCCCGGTCTCCTTCGGGGCAGACGGAATAAAGCCAGGCAAGGGCCTCAATATCGGGATCGTGAGCGTATTTACGGTATGCATTATTAATCAGTTCTGTCATTTCGCGCTTGAACATAAACGGCTCATATGGAAGCAGAGTATCGATAACGTAATCTGCCGTGCTCATATGCGGGGCGATGTGCTTTACTTCTCCGGCGCATACGCTTTCCCACATATCGACCGTCCGTTCAAGGTGGGATCCCCTGAATTTGTGGTCTCTGACTATCCGTCTGGCAAGCCGCATAGTACGTCCGGAGATAACCTCGCTATCGAACGCCACGCTTGAAGCTGTGGAAACGTAAACCCTCACGGTATCGAACTCCTTGCCCATTTCGATAACGTCCCTGTTGAGAGCGTGTATCCCTTCGATGATTATAACGCCTTTTTCTCCGAGTTTTTCCTTATGCGACTTGTAGACCTTGCGCCCGCTGACAAAGTCAAAACGCGGCAAATAAGCTTCTCCACGCATTATTAACTCGTTAATCTTATCGAGCATGAGCAGTTCGTTGACTATCGTGGGCGATTCGAAGTCGAATCCGGCGGTATATGCGTTCATTTCATCCCTGTCGAAAAAGAAATCGTCAGTGGATATGGAAATGCATTCAACGCCGCCCTCGGTGAGATATTTGCGAATGTTTTCGGCGGTTGTGCTTTTGCCCGAACTCGACGGACCTGAAATGAGCAGGACGTCGCGGCGCGGATCACTGTAAATAATGCGGTCGGATATCCGTCTCAACTGGGATTTATAATTATTCTCGGCTTCTTCAATACAGCCGCGCGGATCGCTTTCATATGCGGCAATTACCGATTTGATATCTATTATTCCTTCTGACATCTTATTCTCCTCCCCGGGCTTTGTAAAACTCTTTGATAAATGACAGATTATCGGTTATCTTATCCGGTTTTTCTATATACTCATAAGGATATTTATAATTGCAAACGCGTTTGATGGTTTTGCCGCCGTCCGCGACAAGCTTTGTTATCCCGCCCGCGCCGACGGAAATCACCGTTGCGGCGTCGCTCATCATAAGTATGTTATACACGCTCTTTTTTCCGGGAAGCGCGTACCCTTTGTTTTCGAGATTACCGCCCGCACGCTTCTGACGGTACATATAGTATTCTCTGTATCCGGCTTCGTGAAGCAGCGATTCAGCCGCGTTGAAGGAGCGTTCGGCGAGTCCGTCGTCGATAACAAGCGAGTCTTCGTAATAGCCGGAGGAACGCTTCAGCGCAAGCGTGTGCATCGTTATATCGTCTGCGCCGAGCTTGATAAGACGCCCCACCGTGTCCGCGAACAGCTCTTCCGTTGAATACGGGAGCCCCGCAATAACGTCGCAGTTGATATTATCGAATCCGGCGATTCTCGCGGCTTCGAAAGCTTCGTAAAACTGGGTGACGGTATGGCGTCTGCCGTTCTTTTCAAGCACTGCGTCCGAAAGTATCTGCGGATTAACGCAGATTCTGGTAACGCCCGCTCCTATTAGCGCCGCAAACTTCTCAGCGGTTGCCACGTCGGCCCTGCCGAACTCATAGGTGAATTCCGAATAGCCGTCGAAATACTCGTTTATGACGCCGCAAAGGCGCTTTATTTGTTCTTCCGAGAGAATGCCGGGAGTTCCGCCTCCTATATAAACGGTATCATTCGTAAGTCCGGCTGACTGAATGAGTTTCGCGGTACTTTTGATTTCGTCGATAAGAATCGCCAGATACGGTTCAACCAGCTTGCCCGCGCGTTCTATCGAGTGGCTGACGAAAGAGCAGTAATTACACCTGCTGGGGCAAAACGGAATCGAGACATACAGATTGCAGCGTTTTTCATAATCGCGAGAAAGAATAGGAATCTGTTCAGATGCGACAGTTACGCAGGAACGCGCTTTTTCCGGAAACACCCTCAAATCATCGACATAATGACGATACGCATCTTCCTCACTCCCGCCGGAAAGAAGGATATCCGTCGCTATCTTAGCAGGACGGACGCCGCAAAGATGACCAAACGGCAGTTCTTTCCCCGTAACAGCACGGCAGGCGTTAAACACACATACTCCAAGATTGTGTTTACAATCCTTGATATACGATGCAGAATCATTGTTGACAATAATATCCGCCATTTCATTCCTTCCGTCATGGAAAACGGAAGCCGAAAGCCGCGTTGTATCATCGCCGCGGACAAGCTCGGTATGAACAAGCACGTCGGTTCCGTCACGAAAGAACATTCTCGCGACGTTTTCGGCGTATTGAATATAGGAATGACCGATATGTTCAAACTTCATCAGTTGCTATGCCCGCTTAATTTCAGTCACGCCGCTTATCTTTTCAAGCCGCGAACAAATCTGCTCAAGATGCGACGAACTTTCCACCTCAAGCGTAATATCCGTAAGCACCGCGCCGTCCTTAAGCAAGCGCGAGTTAACCGAGGTAAGCAAAAGGTGCATCTGCGCGCATATCTGCGTAATATCCGCAAGCAGCGCGTATCTGTCATGCGCAAGTATTTTTATCGAAGCGATGAAACGCTCGTTTGAACTCGCGGCCCACGTGGCGCGCAAAATACGCTCGTTACCGTTGAGTTTGATATGGTTATTGATTACCGGGCAATCTTTCCTGTGTACGGAAACGCCGTAGCCGCGTGTAACAAAACCGATAATATCGTCTCCCGGAACCGGGTTGCAGCATTTTGCGAACTTGACAAGACAATCATCAAGACCCTCGATAATAACGCCGCCGGAGACCTTCTTGCGAGCCGAAGCGGTATGAGAGTGCTCAGCGACGTCGCGGAACTGCTTGGTAAACTCCTCTTTGATCTTCGGCAGCATGCGAGAAACGCTGATACCGCCGTAGCCGATCGCATTATAAAGCTCAATTGCGTCAGGGTATTTATAAATCTGAGCGATCCCGTTAAGAAACTGTTCTTTGCTTTCTTCGGGAACGTTTATCAGATTCGCGCGCATTTCTTTTTCAAGGAGCGCTCTTCCCTGCTCAATATTCTCGTCGCGGCGCTCTTTTTTGAACCACTGGCGGATCTTATTCCTCGCTTCGCTGGTTTTGATAATCTTCAGCCAGTCGCGACTCGGGCCGTGTCCTTCCGCGGAGGTTGTGATAATTGAAACGATATCGCCGTTTTGGAGAACGTAGTCAAACGGAACTATCTTGCCGCCGACCTTTGCGCCGACCATGCTGTTGCCTACTCCGCTGTGTATCGCGTAGGCGAAGTCAATAATGCAGGAGCCGGTCGGAAGATTGATAACGTCGCCCTTCGGCGTGAATACGAAGACTTCGTCAAGCGAAAGGTCAAGTTTCAGCGACTGCATAACGTCTTCGGGATCGTCGTCCTCCTGATTCTCGAGCAGACGTCTTACCCACGCGAGACGTTCTTCAAGATCCTTTGAGTTCTTCTCGCCGGACTTATATTTCCAGTGCGCCGCTATTCCGTATTCGGCGGTGTAATGCATATCCCACGTGCGTATCTGCACCTCAAACGGTATGCCTTCATTCCCGACGACAGTCGTATGGATTGACTGGTACATGTTCGGCTTCGGAGTGGAAATGTAATCCTTAAACCTCGAGGTTATGGGCGTAAACTCATCGTGTACTATACCGAGAATGGCGTAACAATCCGCAACTGTATCGACGATAACACGATAAGCAAAGATATCGTAGATCTCGTCGAGCGACTTGCCCTGCATGAACATTTTGCGGTAAATGGAATAAACGCTCTTGCGTCTGCCTTCGATATGCAGCTTTATTCCGGAACTGCCGAGACGTTCCTCGAGCTTAAGGCGAATTGATTCAAGTATCTTATCGCGCGACTGACTGCGTTCCTCGAGCGCATCCTCTATCTCGCGGCAGCCGACGGGATCAAGTACGTGAACCGCTCGATCTTCAAGCTCGTGCTTAACGCGCTGGATTCCGAGTCGGTGCGCCAAAGGAGCGAATATTTCCATCGTTTCCTTCGCTTTGTCGCGCTGCTTCTGCGGATCCAGGCCTTCAATCGTCCGCATGTTGTGAAGCCGGTCTGCGAGTTTGATAATGATAACTCTGGCGTCCTTAGCCATAGCTATCAGCATCTTACGCATATTCTCGACCTGCTGCTCAACGTAGGTGAAATATGAAATCTGACCGAGTTTGGTAACGCCGTCGACGAGTTCGGTAACCTCTTCGCCGAAGAGCTTCCTGATATCATCGATCGTCAACTCGGTATCTTCAACGACGTCATGAAGCAGAGCCGCCATTATCGACTCGTTATCGAGGTTAATATCAGCGAGGATGAGCGCGACCTCGACGGGATGATGAATATATAACTCTCCCGTCTTCCTGCGCTGTTCGCCGTGGGCCTTTGCAGCGGTGTCAAACGCGAGTCTGATCCTGTCGTATTCATAAGGCAATCCTGTGGAGCGAAGCTTATCCTCAAGCTGTTTCCACATTGTTTCAATTTCAGTCATTACTCTTCAGTCTCCTCAATAACACGGAGTTATCCAGATCTGTTTTCGGCGCGTCTTTCACGACGCTGACAGCAAGCGAACCGCCGTTTCGGGTGACGTTTACGAGCGAAAGCTCGGAGAAAACCGATAGAATTATCAACAGCTTCAGCGTCGAAACGTCGCCGCCGAGTTCTTCGGCAAAAGCGTCGGGCCGTATACTGCAATCGCCCATACGAAGAAGCGCGCGATACACCTTCTCGAAATCAGCAAAATGCGGCATATCTTTTTCATCATCGAGCCGGCCGCTCTCTTTAACGCGCTCAAAAAGCGCCATATCCTCTTCAAAAGTGCCGGAAAGAGAAATATCCTTCACGATGATTTGAAGGTTTTCCTGCCCGTTATATTCGTTTATACCGAGCGCGAACGCGATATCGGCTTCGTCTCCCGCAGCCACGTCGAGCATATCGGGTATCACGTTATAGTATATTGCGTCAAACCCGTAACTGCCGCATTTAATCGAAATGCGGGTGTGTTTTTCGCCGACGATCTTCAAATAGCTTATCTTTGCGCCGCGAAGAACGAATACCGGCTGGGGATTCCCCTCTCCGTATGGTTCAAGGATGTTAATACTTTTGACGGTGTCGATTGAAAGCTCATCCGGAAGAATCTCAGAGTCAATCTCGAGTTTCTTTTCCGGGAAATCGATATGCGACGCATGTTCGTTAATTTTCCTTCTGAAATCGGGAATCTTATCAATCTCGATTCCCAAACCCACAGCGTATTCATGTCCGCCGAAATTGGTGAGCAGATCCGCGCACTCGGAAACCGCTTTATGTATCGAAAACCCCGAAACGCTTCTGCCGGACCCCTTTCCCGTTCCGTTCGCAAGAGTAAACAGAATTGCCGGTTTCTCGTATTTTTCAGTAATCTTAGCGGCAACGATACCTATGACGCCCTGATGCCACGTTTCATTATACAGAACGATTATGCTGTCGTCATTGTAAGTTTCGTCGTTCTCCACCATTTCGACCGCCTCTTTGAAAATAGCGGCTTCGGTTTCCTGCCTCAACTTATTCAATGAGCAAAGTTTGTCTGCTATAAGACCGGCGGCGTATTCATCGTCCTCCAGAAGCAGTTTAAGCGCCGTTTCCGCGCTTTCCATTCTTCCGGCCGCGTTCATCCTCGGGGCGAGAATAAACGAAACGGTAAATGAATTGAAGCGCGAGGAGGAAACGCCGGCTTTTTTCATCAGCTCTGTAAGACCGACGTTGACGCCGGACTGAATATAATTCATTCCCTTTATGATAAGGTCGCGGTTCTCACCGGTAACCGGCATCATATCCGCGAGAGTTCCGAGCGCGGCAAAAGCGGTGTACTCTTCCTTATGGTCAGTGATCCCGAGCGCCGATATAAGCTTGAACGCGACGCCTACGCCGGAAAGTTTGGAATACGGATATGCATCCCCGGGACGTTTCGGGTTAATAACAGCAACCGCATCAGGTATGGTATCCCCTACTTCGTGATGGTCCGTAACAATCATATCGAGGCCGATGCTCTTGCAATACTCCGCCTCCTCAACCGCGGTTATTCCGCAGTCAACCGAAATAACAAGCGAGCATCCTTCTTCTTTCAGGCGCAGAAGCGTGTCGGTACTGATGCCGTAGCCCTCGCCGTCACGCGAAGGAATATGATATACCACTCGAACGCCGGCGCGGGAGAAATACTTATAAAGAGTCGCGGTAGCAGTAATTCCGTCGACGTCGTAATCGCCGATAATACCTATTGTTTCGCCGCCGGAAACAGCCGACTTTATTCTCTCTGCGGCTTTGCCCATATCCGTCATAAGAAACGGATCCGGATCGGCAACCGGCTTCGGCGAGATGAAATCGCCCGCGGAAACCGCGTCGGTATACCCGCGCGCAGCGAGCACGCCGGCGAGAACGCGCGAAACGCCCAAATCGGACATAAGCGCAAGCTCCGCCTCTTTGGCGGAAGGTTTGATTATCCAGTTTTTACGCATAATAATCCTCTTATATTTCAAACTTCATTAACAGAGTTTATACGGCTGCCAGCCGTAGAATAATATCATCTCTCGCCCGTGGCGGGCGAGAGATGAAAAGAGATATAGATACCTCTTTATTTGATTTCGACGTTGACCGCCGGAGCGGAAGCGCCTTCAGCAACGTATACCCAGACATTGTCCAGTTCGCCGAAACTGACGTCAACAGGATATTGACGTATGCCGGCAGAAGTCGTCGAAAGCTTCACGAGCGCGCTAACTCCGCCGTTCTTCGCGGCCTTTACGGAATCAGACGAGCCGCAGATTGTTATGCGGAGAGATTTGGAAGTAATCTCCGCGGTTTTGCCTGACGGGGTTCCCTGAATAACGATGCTGTCCGGAAGCAGCGTAATGCTGTCGGTAGACATCGAACTGAACGTGATAGTAACTTCAACCGTAGTAATGCCGGAAATGTTAGTTACTCCTGTCGGCATTTCGAGGGTAAACTCTTCGGTGTAAGACTTTGAATGAATCTTTTCAAAATCCAGTTTGCCTATCGTAATGGATTCGATATCTTCAAATACGTCGTCAACCGCGGCGATTTCGATATCCTCGGGAACGTTAAAGGATTCGTCGCCGATGGTGTAGGTCAAACGGTAGAAGTCGGTGGTAAACTCCGGAGCATTGACGAACTCAAGCTTCAGCGGAACGGTCTTGCGCATGATTATCGGCACGGAAACCGTGACCTTTTCAACGTCAGCGGTAACCGACGCATCCTCGACAACCGCACTGTCCGCGGCAAGGAAGACGATATCACAGTCCTTGAAGTCGACTATGCCGACGCTGCCTTCCTCGAGCTCGACGAAAACTACCGCTCTCTCTATCGTGTCAACAACCGCCTTGGGGCCCGTAACTTTCACATTATCCGCAGAAAGCGACGGAGCGGCAAGGTAGTATCCCTCAGGCACGGCAAAACCGCCGTCGTCGACTTCAATCTGGAGCGTCTTGCTCTCGGTGACGTCGAGAACTATCGTCGTTGTTGCCGGAGTAACCGAGACTATCTTAACAAACTCGCTGTTCGCAGTAACGTCAATCGTTTTTTCATAAGTGCCGGACTTCGTTTCGCCGGTAAGATCTATTTCCGCGGAAAGACTGTCAACGGTAAGCGACGGGACCTGACTTCTCGGAGCGGTAACTTCAACGTCAACGGTTTCTATCTTGCCGGAAACAATTGAAAGCGAAACCGCGTCCTGCGAGCTCGTGTTGATTTTCACCGGTACGCCGGAAATGACGATTTTCGTATCCGGATTGACATAGTAGATTATCGCCGCCCACAGAGCGATGGCGACAACGAGAGAAAGCAAATACAGAAGGATCTTATCCTTAGTGAACCAGGACTTGAACTTAGCTTTGAAGTCTATCTTCATTGCTGCTTTCCTCCCTTCTGCGAACGGAAGAAGCGACCGCGCTCTCCGTTATTCGGAATCAGCATCGTTCTCAGTTTTGAGTTGAGCTGATCCTTTGTCAGGTTCTTCTGGAGACCGCCGCCGAGCGCAACGGAAATATTACCGGTCTCCTCGGAAACGACTATTACGACCGCGTCGCTGTTTTCGCTCATTCCGATTGCCGCGCGGTGACGGGTGCCGAGTTCCGAACTTATCGACATATTCTGCGAAAGCGGAAGCAGGCAGCCGGCGGCGCAAAGCTTACCGTCGCGAATAACGGCGGCTCCGTCGTGAAGCGCGGCGCCTTTATAGAAAATATTTTCAAGCAGACGCGCGGAAACCTCGGCGTCAATCGAAGTTCCGGTTGCGATTATGTCGCCAATCGGAGTCGTCCTTTCGATAACGAGAAGCGCACCGGTCCTGGTTTCTTTAAAGTATCCGACCGCCTCGCACAGCGCGTCGATCATATTAGAAGTTTTTATTTCAGACTCCTCATTCGAAGATCGGAAACCGAAGAACTTCCGCAGGCGTCTGCCTCCGAGACGTTCAAGCGCGCGTTTCAACTCGGGCTGGAACAAAACTATCAGCGCGAACAATCCTATCTCAAGCGTATTTCGTAAAATAAAGTTGAGACTGCGGAGTTCGAGCCAGCCGGAAACAAAGAATGCCGCAACAAGCAGCGCCACGCCCTTCAAAAGCTGAATGGCGCGGGTCTCTTTGAAAAGCTTGATAGCTTTGTATACGACGAAAGCGACTATCAAGATGTCGAGCAGGTCGTTCCACTGAAAGTATATCGGCGAAAGACCAAACAGCTTTATCGTCATACCCGTGTTGTCTTCCTTTCTTTGAATCTCTATGAGAAAACGGCTTGAACCGCCTATACTTTTCCCATTTATATTTTAACATACTTTTCTATATAACGCAAATACATTTTCTTAATTATTTAGAGATTTTTTGCGTAATTTCAAGAAAACTATCGATTTCGGAGGTGTAATTCAACGCTCCGATGCTTAATCTGACCGTTCCGGAGTCTTTCGTGCCGAGTTTTACGTGTGCATCCGGAGCGCAATGATACCCGGGACGCAGGCAAACGCCGTAAGAGTCATATGCTTCGGCGGCAGCGAATGACGACAGTTTTCCGACGTTAAACGAGACCACCGGAGAATCCTTCAACGTCGGCGCAGAAGTGTATAAACTCACATTCTTTATACGTTTCAAACCATCATAAGCACGTTTCGCCAGACCGATTTCATGCGCGTGTAGCTTTTCCGCGCCTGAAGAACGCAGAAACTGCACCCCGCGGCGCAGTCCCGCGGCAGCAGGCACGTTCAAGGTCCCGCTTTCGAGAGCGTCCGGCAGGTAGTCCGGCTGCACGTCGGAGAACGAATTACTGCCGGTGCCTCCGACAGAAAACGGGTTAGGAACTTTATCCGAATTGACGATCAAAAAGCCGCTACCCTGCGGTCCGTACATTCCCTTGTGACCCGGAGCACATAGATAATCGATCCCGTCGTTCACAACGTCTATTTTCAAATACCCTGCTGATTGCGAAGCGTCAACAATCACTTTCGCTCCGTATTCATGCGCGAGCGCGGTAACACGTTTAAGCGGTATCGACTTGCCCCATACGTTTGACGCGTGGCAAATAACGAGCCACTTCGCCCCATCGGCAAGCGAGCGCCGAAAGCTTTCAACGGTAGCGTCGTCATCGTCAAACACGGTTTCCGCTTTTACAACTTCTGCACCGATGCGATGCAGCGGGCGTCTGACGGAATTGTGCTCGAAATCCGTAGTTATAACTCGCTCTCCCGGCCTGATTAACCCGTTGATGCAGATATTGAGCGATGCGGTCGCGTTATGAGCAAGAACTACGTTTTCAGGCGACGAAGCGTTAAAAAACTCCTTCAACGATTTTCTGCACGCGTATATTTCGGCATCCGCGGCACGCGCAAGGGAGTGTCCTCCCCTGCCCGGATTACCGGCACGGAATCGCGCCGCGACCATCGCCGCACTCAAGACCGCATACGGCTTCGGAAAAGTCGTTGCGGCATTATCAAGATATATCAAATCATTCACTCATTTCAAATCGTATAGCGTGAGCGTCAAGGATACGTTCCGCCTCGGCAATACAGCCGTTTACCGTAAGAACTATACAGCAACCGCATTTCGCTGAGCCGCCTCGGACGGGACGCGACATAATACCGTGTGATTTCAAAACGTCGGCAGCATGCAACGCCGTCGACATGGATTTGAACAGTATCTTTTTCATATTCATCACCCGTCCATTATATGCCGGCCTGCTCACAGCGGAATATGGCAGAACGCAAATGCCGGGACAAAGAAAAACGCCCGCCGGCGGGATTATCGCCATGCGGACGCACGATGTAACGGTTATTGACGCAAATCAGCAAATAGAACAAATTGCAGCCGCAGCTATTCCTTCTCCGGATCCGGTAAAGCCGAGTCCCTCTTCCGTAGTCGCCTTCACGCTCACTTGCTCAAAAGCGCAGGAGCAGGCGTTCGCGACGTTTCTGCGCATCTCATCGGTGTATGGCGCGAGTTTCGGACGCTGCGCAACGATAGTTATATCAATATTAAGTATTGTATACCCGTTAGAGTTGACTATTTCAGCGACGGTTTTCAGCAGTTTCATGCTGTCTGCTCCGGCATATTTCTCATCCGTATCCGGGAAAAGCTTGCCTATGTCGCCGAGAGCCGCAGCTCCGAGAAGCGCATCCGCCGCCGCATGAGCCGCAACGTCAGCGTCGGAATGTCCGAGCAGGCCTTTTTCAAACGGAACATCGACTCCGCAAAGAATGAGCTTTCTGCCTTCGACAAGGCGATGAACGTCGTATCCGAAACCGGTTTTCGCCATACTCCTCTCCCCTTCAATAAGGAATCTTCCGTATTCCAAATCAGACGACGTCGTGATTTTGATATTCTCCTGCGCTCCGGCGCAAACCGCTATTTTGTATCCCGAGGCCTCGAGCATTGCGCAATCATCGGTAAAAACAGCGTCGCCGCATTTTTTAAGCGCGTCGAAATACATATCCCTGCTGAAAACCTGCGGCGTCTGCACCCGATAAACACAGCTTCTGTCAACGGTTCCGATAACCATCGCGTTCTCAACGCTTTTCAGCGTATCGACCGACGGAACCACCGGAACCGCGGAACCGCATTCATACGCAGTATCCGCGCAGTCATTGATAAGCTTCTGCGAAACAAACGGACGCGCGCCATCGTGGATAGCGATAAACTCGCATTCCGAAAGGCCGTCAACTCCGTTTTTCACCGATTGCGAGCGAGTATCGCCTCCGGCGACAACGGCCTTCAATTTTGAAATACCGCAGCCGTCAAGAATATCCCTGACGGCTGCAATACTTTCTTCTTTGGTTACAACAACTATTTCGGAAACGTTCTCATTCACCTGGAAGGCAAGGCAAGCACGCGCTATCACCGGCACTCCGCCGATAACGCTGAAAAGCTTATCAACGCCGTTCATGCGGCTTGAACTTCCTCCCGCGGCTATAACCGCTCCGATCCTTCCCGTCATAGTGACATACCGAGTTCGACGGCGCTTATGTTAGAAGGAATAAGATGCGCCTTTTTCTCCGGAACCGCCTTTTTGAGACCGGCCTCAATCTCGGGTACGCCGAAAATGCCGGTTTCCTTCAGCACTTTCCCGAGCATAATCATATTAGCGAGACCGTTAAGCTCCTTGTCCCTCGCGAGCTCGGTCGCGGGAATCGCAAACGTCTCAACGCCCTCGACCTCGGAGTATTCCGAAATCAGCGAGCTGTCAAGGAAGATCTTACCGCCCTTTTTGACGCTGCCCTTAAACTTGTCGTATGAGGGCTGATTCATTACGATTATCATATCCGGACGTGTAACCAACGGCGAAGCGACGGGCTCGTCGCAGAGGCAAACGGTGCAGTTAGCTGTGCCGCCGCGCATTTCCGGGCCGTAGGAAGGCAGATGCGAAACGTTGATGCCGTCAACCATGCCGGCGTAAGCAAGCACTTTGCCTGTGAAGAGTATTCCCTGTCCGCCGAATCCGGCGATGATTATACTTGTGTTTATCATTTCGCTTCCTCCTCCGCGGTCACGTCCTTGTAAACTCCGAGCGGATAGTACGCCATGAGGTTTTCACGCAGCCACTCAAGCGCCTTTACCGGCGTAAGTCCCCAGTTGGTCGGACAGGTGGAAAGGAACTCTACAAGCGAAAGCCCCTTCTTTTCCTGCTGCATCGTGAATGCCTTGCGTATCGCTTCTTTCGCGTGGCGGACGTTCTTGACACAGTCAACCGCGACGCGCTCGACGTAAGCGGTACCTGTAACCGTAGCCATCATTTCGCAGACGCGGATCGGGTTGCCGGAATACTTGACGTCGCGGCCGTAAGGCGTCGTCTGCGTGACCTGGCCGGGCAAGCTCGTGGGAGCGACCTGTCCGCCGGTCATACCGTAAATCGCGTTGTTAACAAAGAATATGCAGATATTCTCTCCGCGCGCTCCGGAATGGATTGTTTCAGCGGTGCCGATTGCAGCGAGGTCTCCGTCGCCCTGATAGGTAAATACCGTCTTGTCCGGGTGCGCCCTCTTAACGCCGGTAGCGACCGCCGGAGCGCGTCCGTGCGGCGCCTGGATCATATCGCAGGAGAAGAAGTTATACGCAAGAACAGAGCATCCGACAGGCGCGATGCCAATCGTTTCTCCGGCGAGGCCCATTTCATCGATAACTTCCGCGACGAGACGCGTGATAATGCCGTGGGTGCAGCCGGGGCAATAAGACAACGGCGCATCTGTCAGCATACTTGTCTTTTTGAACACAATACTCATTTCGCGGCACCTCCGTTTATCTTTTCAAGTTCCGCAACGATTTCCTCCGCCGTGGGAACGATGCCGCCGGTACGTCCGAAGAAGTATACCGGCTTCTTGCCGTTGACGGCAAGTTTTACGTCGTCAACCATCTGACCCATATTCATCTCAACGGAAAGGAACGCCTTTACCCTGTCGGCAAGCTTCGCGAGGATCTCCTTCGGGAACGGCCAAAGGGTTATCGGGCGGACAAGTCCGGCCTTAATTCCCATTTCGCGCGCGGTGTTTATCGCGCTTTTCGCGACTCTCGAAGTCGCGCCGAACGCGGTTATGATGATATCTGCGTCGTCGGTCTTATATTCCTCAAAGCGCACTTCATTCTTCTCAATTTCCGCATAGCGTTCATAGCGCGCTCTGACCTTCTGCTCAAGCTCGGCGGGATCGAGGTAAAGCGAGTTTATGATGTTATGCTCACGCTTGTTTTCGTGGCCGCAGGCCGCCCAGGGCTTATCCTCGGCGGAGATCTCCTTCGGCTCGGGAAGTTCAACGGGCTCCATCATCTGTCCGAGTATGCCGTCGCCGAGAATAAGGCAAGGCATACGGTATTTCTCAGCGAGGTCGAAAGCGTTATACGTAATATCCGCCATCTCCTGCACTCCGGACGGAGCGAGAACAATAACGTGGAGGTCGCCGTGTCCGGGCGCTTTAGTCGCCTGAAAATAGTCGGACTGTGACGGCTGTATGCCGCCGAGACCGGGCCCGCCGCGCTCGATGTTCATTATAACGCAGGGTACGTCGGAACCGCAGATATATGAAATACCCTCGGTTTTCAAACTGATTCCCGGCGATGACGAAGACGTCATCGCTCTGGCGCCGGAGCCGCCCGCCCCGAGCACCATATTGATTGCGGCGATCTCGCTTTCAGCCTGAAGATAAGTGCCGCCGATCTTTGGCATACGCTTCGCGAAATACGCAGCAACCTCGGTCTGAGGCGTTATCGGATAACCGAAGAAGTGTCTGCAACCGGCTCTGATTGCCGATTCAGCGACCGCCTCGTTACCTTTCATCAATACTTTTTCGCTCATTCCGTCATCATCCTTTCTATCTTTCGACGGTAATCGCCGTATCCGGACACATAGTCGCGCAGAAGGCGCAACCGATGCAGCTGCTCTCGTCTGTCATTTCGGCAACGGGATAGCCCTTTTTGTTGAATTTGCTGTCGGAGAGCTTTATTATCTTTTTCGGACATGCATCCGCACAAAGACCGCAGCCCTTGCAAACATTTTCGTCTACTGTGATTTTTGCCATGTCGTTTCTCCCTTTCCGGTAGAGTATATTCGTCGGCGCTTACGCGCCGTTGGCGACAGATTACCAGTATCGTTTGGTAGCGATTCTTATACGCTTGATCGGCGTTGTTGCGTTCCCGACACTAATCCCTTCGGCAACAGATGTGAAAAGCAGCGGAAGATTCGAGACACGCGAAAGCTCTTTTGCTGTTTCTTCCGAGCGAAGCACTGTTTCGGGCGTCGTTTCCGCGCCGAGATTCGTATTGTTTACGATTCCCGTAAACGGAAGTTTTCCGGCGTTTTCGATATCGCGCATAAGTTCAATATTATCTGTTATTGTCAACGTTAGCGTGCGCAAAAAATTGACAACGTACCAATGGTTCCAATCTCCGCTGTTTGCTATTCCTTCAGCGTATTGCCCAAGAGCAAACGCGCCGGAGTCATCTCCGCCTACGTCTACAATTACGTTATCATAAACGCCGGAATAGATATTCGCGAATTCTCCGGTAAGCGCGGGAGTATCAAGGTTTGTGTTCGCGAAAACCGGGGCGATCACGCTGATTCCGTCCGATCTCATTCTATCGGTGAAATCAGCAGTCCGAAAATACGGATTGACAACGTCAAGGTCAAATATCGCAACGGTCCCCTTATTCAGCAGTTCATAGGCGAGATTGATTGCTATATTTGTTTTTCCGCTGCCGTAATGGCCGCTTATTACGTAAATGCTCATAATTATTTAACCAGCTTAGCGGCGATACGCAGCACTCTCAGCGCATCCGAAACCGTGATAACTCCGTCGTTATCCAAATCGGCGATTCTGAGCGAATCCGGGGTTTCCGGCACAAGTTTCGCCGCTATGCGAAGCACGGCAAGAGCATCCGCGACGGTAACCTCTTTATCACCGTCCATATCGCCGGGAATAAAGTTTGAATCTGTTATAGTGAAGTTAATAGTTACGACAACGTTATCGTTAGTAACGACAAGCGTATGTTCTCCCAAAGATGATATTTCGCCGTTCTTCGCAAACGGCTCTCCGTCCAACTCGGCAGTCGCGGAAGTCGTCCACGTCACTGAAACGGAGCCATCGGCAAGATCGTAGGCACCGCCTTCCTCGACACCTGTAACAACAGGAGTTGCGGCGCTCGGACGAGCAATGACCGACTCCGAAAGCTCCGATTCGCCCGCGGCATTTTTCGCTTTTACACGGATCTCGTATTCCTGCCCGTTTACAAGTTTACCGACGCGGCAAAGCAGGCCGCTGCTGGTAGCCGCAAATTCTCCGTCGACGTAAACGTCGAAACTTATGGCGGGTAGATCGCCTTTATCAACCATCTCCCATGATACGAGAGTGTATTTGCTGCCGTCCCTGACGGAAAGATTGACAGGCGCTCCGGGAGCGCGGCCGGGATATGCGGTGATGTGCGCCGCCACCTGCTCCGCTATGAACGCGTATCCGCTTTCCTCAGGATGAACGTAGTCATCGCGAAACAGATCTTTTTTATCTGCGGTAAGCGTGTGCATATCGATAACAGGGCAACCCTTTTCAGCGGCGACTTCTTTTTGGAGTTCCGCAATCTGCGCTACGCGCGCGGGAACTATAGCATAACTGCCGCCCTCAAACACAGTCGGCGAAGTCATAACGTAGACCGTCGGATGCGTCGGAAGCGCGCGGTATGTGTCTATCAGATCCGACAGATCGCTCTTGAATTGATTAATCTTCGGGTTCGTTCCTTCCCAGTTGAACTCCTTGCCGTCGTTCGTTCCGAGCATAATAACAACGATATCACAGTCGTACTGCAGACTCTGCTGATAGATATCAAGCCCTATATACGGCTTTCTGCCGCTGGAAAGCATAGTCGCGCTTCCCTCTCCGAAGTTTGTTACCTCGTAATTCGATCCGAGTATCTCATCCATTTTGTTGGGATAGCTCATTGAACTGTTGAGTCCGTAGCCGTAAGTAATGCTGTCGCCGACGCACGCGACCTTGATAACCTGTGCAGCCGAAGCCGTCGCAGGCGCAATAATCGCAAGCGGCAGGAGCAGAGAAAACGCTATAAAAAACGAAAGAAATCTTCTCATATTATCACCGATTCATCAAACAAGTTTGGCCGCTATACGGAGCACACGCAAAGCGTCCGAAACGGTAATCTCACCGTCGCCGTCCATATCGCCCGTTGAAAGCGCTGCGGGAGTCTCCGCAACCAGCTTCGCAGCGATGCGCAGCACGGCAAGCGCGTCAGCGACCGTTATTTCACCGTCTCCGTCCATGTCGCCCGAAGGAGAGCGTGTATCCACAACCGTAAAACTAATGGTTACAACGACGTTGTCGTTTGTAACGACAAGCGTATGGGCTCCCACGGCGGTTATCGGGGCATCCTTTTCGTACGGCTCACCGTCGAGCGTAACGTTTGTCGCCGTTTTCCAGCTCGCTTTCGGAGCTCCGTCGGCAAGGTCGTATTCCGCGCCGTCGGTAATGCCGGTAACTTTCGGATCAGAAGCCGTCGGTTGAAGGAGTACGGCTTCAGACATTTCAGACTCGCCGGCTTTATTGACAGACGTAATCTTCAATTCATACGTTTCACCGTTTGTAAGATCTTTCACGTTAAACATAGCGTTCTGTGTGTTTCCGCGGAACTCGCCGTTAACGTAAACGTTGAAAGAAAGAATTGGCACTCCGCCCGTGCGGCCGGGTTCCCACGTCACGATGCACCTGCCGGAATTGTTTCTGACGCTGAAGTTCTTCGGTGGGCCCGGAAGCTCTCCGACGTATTCCCTTATCGCGTCGGCAATGAATTGCGCCATAAGCGCGTATCCCTCTTCATTCGGGTGGATATTATCTTCAAAATACACGCCCATATCGGCAGTAAAAGCATGCATATCTATTAGCGGAGCGTTAATCTCTTCAGCGACTTCGCGTTGGAGCTGCGCAATAACCTCTACGTTTTCCGGCACGATGCTCGCGCCGCCGTTATTAAAAGCAGTAGGCGATGTCATTATAAAAACCGACGGCTTGTTCGGAAGATTACGATAAACCTGAACAAGCGCTTTAAGGTCGCGCTTCAAAATAGCCGGCGAAGTATTCGAGTTCCAGTTGAAATACTTACCGTCGTTTGTTCCGAGCATTATAAGCACAACGTCCGATTCATACTCAATGCTCGGCTGATACTGCGAGCAGTATATATAAGGCGTATCTCCGGTGCTCATAAGCGTTTTACCGCCTTCACCGAAGCTTTTCACGTTATAGGTATCGTTGAGCAAAACGCCGAGTTTGTAAGGAAAGCTCCTCGTATCTTCGCGGCCGTATCCGTATGTAATGCTGTCGCCGACGCAGGCAATATTCGCTTTATAAACCGCCTTTGTGCTGACTGGAAATGCAATAAACAGCGATAAAATCAGCGATGTAGCGATTATAAGAGATAATACCCTTTTCATTACTCATACCCCTCCTTAATCAGCGAATTGCTTTATCAGATACGATTACGCGAGCTTGGCAGCGATACGAAGCACGCGCAGCGCGTCCGAAACGGTAATCTCGCCGTCGCCGTCCATATCGGCAATCCGCAACGAATCCGGAGTCTCCGGAACAAGTTTCGCGGCGATACGCAGAACGGCAAGTGCGTCTGCAACGGTTATTTCCCCGTCGCCGTCCATGTCACCGGGTTTTTCATTTGAGTTTATAACGGTAAAACTAATGGATACTACGACGTTATCATTCGTCACAACAAGAGTGTGATTGCCGACCGCCGTTATCTCAGTTCCCTTTTCATAGGGCTCGCCGTCAAGCTCCGCAGAAGTCGCGGTTTTCCAGCTCGCTTTGGGCGCTCCGTCCGCGAGGTCATATGTTGCGCCGTCAGTTACTCCGGTAACCTTCGGATCGGCAGCTGTCGGTTCGAGCAACACGACTTCCGAATGCTCAGATTCGCCGAGCGCGTTTACGGCAGTAACGGTAAACTCATAAACACTGCCGTTAGTAAGATTCTTGGCGGTATAGGTCGTGCGGTCAAAGCCGGAAACCAATTCTCCGTCAATATATACGTTGAAAGAAAGCGTAGGCAGGCCGCCCTTGTTTCCGGTGTTCCATGAAACAATCGCTCTGCCGCTGCCGTTACTCGCGACCTTAACGTTCACCGGCGCGGAAGGCACGGTGAAGTCGTTAATAAGTTCGTTATACACAAGCTCTGCCAAGCGCGCATAGCCCGCCTGGTTCGGATGAATATTATCCGTAAAATACGCGCCCATATTCGCAGTAAGCGTGTGCATGTCAATCAGCGGAGCGTTTAGTTCCGCGGCAACTTCGCGCTGCAATTCGGCAATCGCATCGACGTTTGCGGGAACAATATTGTAATTGCCGTTATTAAAAGCCACCGGCGAAGTCAACACGTAAACGGTCGGATGATTCGGAAGGTTTCTGTAAACCTCGATTAACGCCTTAAGATCCGTTTTGAACTGTTCGGGCGAGCCGTCTTTCCAGTTGGTAGTACTCGGGTCATTCGTAACCTTTGCGTCGTTGGTTCCGAGCATTATCAAAACTATATCGGCGTCGTATTCGAGACTTTCGCGATATAATTCGCCGGGCGCGGATATGTAAGGATAGTCCGCCGTGCTCATCAGCGTTCTGCCGCTGTCGCCGAAGTTCTTGACCTCGTAGTTTTCACCGAGAAGCGCTTCAAGCTGCTTCGGATAGCAACGCGGGTCGTCAAGCCCCTGCCCGTCCGGGTAACCGTATCCCGGGATAAAACCGCCGTCGGTGATACTGTCTCCGACGCAGGCAATCTTCACCTTAAACAGCGCCGTAGCGGTAAACGGAGTTATCACAAACAGCGAAACAAGGAATGAAGCAATAATAAATATACAAAGATATCTTTTCATATCATTTTCTCCTTTTACTATTGCAAAATAGCGTTTCAGCGCTTATAATATACATATCTTTACAGAAATACCGCTGCAAAGCACTACTCCCACTGATAATATTATTATAACACACGGGAAACCATATTTCAATATCATTTAACAAGATTTCGGAGGATTTTATGGCAACTATAACGACCGTCGAAACGCCGAAAACCACGCCTCTCCCCTCGCCCTTCGCGACGGAAAAGACCAACCGCCTTTCCGATTACCATCTCCACACGGAAGCGTCGTTTGACTGCAAAGAAAGCATATACAATGTCTGCGCCGCCGCAATCAAAGCCGGTCTCCGCGAAATCTGCATCACTGACCACTACGACTGCGGATACGACGTCTGCCGCAGCACGCTCGAGGCGTCCTACCCTTCAATCGAGCGCGCAGCCATGGAGTTCGGACCGGAACTGACTGTCAAGCGAGGTCTCGAGGTCGGCGAAGCGACGCAATGCCGCGAGGACGAGCGCTATATGCTCGAAAACTACAAGTTCGACTGCCTTCTCGCGTCCCTGCACAACATCCGCGGAAACGGCGACTTCTATTTCATGGACGTGCTGAAGGATCCGGAAGGCATGATCAGAAAGTATTTCGAGGAGCTTATCGAAATGTGCGAGACATGCGACTTCGACGTGCTCGCTCATCTGACTTATCCGCTGAGATACAAAGCGTTCTACGGAATCAAAGACCTCTCAATCTACGACAAAGAAATCACTCGCATCTTCCGCCTGCTTATCGATGCGGGCAGAGGGCTCGAAATCAATACCGGAGGGCTCCGCATCCGTGAATACAACCTGCTGCTGCCGACCGAGGAACTCTTGAAATACTACAAATCTCTCGGCGGAGAGATAATCACCTTCGGCTCGGACGCGCACGAAGCCGCTTCCGTCGCGTACGGATTCGACCGGGCCGTCGCAGCGGCAAAGGCCGCCGGCTTCAAGCATTACGCTGTTTACACCGACAGAGTGCCCGCACTCGTCGAACTATAATCAAACACGGGAGGAAAAAGAAATGTTAAAGCTGCTTGAACTTCTCAAAAGTAACGCAAAACTCACCAACGAACAGCTCGCGAGCATGCTGGGAATGAGCGTTGAAGAGGTCGAAAAGACCATCGCAAAGCTCGAAAAGAACAAGACTATCGTTTGCTATTCCGCAGTCATAAACTGGGATAAAACCGAAAAAGACAGCACCACCGCGCTTATCGAGATTAAAGTCTCGCCGCAGCGCGGACACGGCTTCGAAGCCGTCGCGGAGCGCATTTACCAGTTCCCCGAGGTCAAGAGCTTGTACCTCGTTTCCGGCGCGTTCGATTTCCTCGCAGTCGTCGAAGGCAAGACGCTGAAGGACGTCGCCACCTTCGTTTCCTCGCGCCTCGCCCCGCTCGACCAGATACTCTCCTGCTCAACGCACTTCTTACTCAAAAAGTACAAGGACGACGGCGTCGTCTTCGTTGAAAACGAGCCCCCCGTCCGTGAGGAAGGCCTGTTCTGATGGATTACGACAAGATTCTGAATCCCTCCGTTTGCGAAATCAAGCCATCAGGCATAAGAAGGTTCTTCGACATAGCCGCCGAAATGGATGACGTTATCACCCTCGGCGTCGGAGAGCCCGACTTTATGACGCCCTGGCACATTCGCGAAGCGGGCATATATTCGCTTGAAACCGGCAAGACGTTTTACACAGCGAACCGCGGCCTTGCCGCGCTTTGCGATGAAATCAGCAGTTATCTGTCGCGACGTTTCGGACTGAAGTACGATCCCAAATCCGAAGTCGTCGTTACCGTAGGCGGCAGCGAGGCGATAGACATAGCCGTGCGCGCGCTCGTCTCACCCGGCGACGAGGTGCTGATACCGGAACCGTCATTCGTCTGCTATTCCCCTATAACGAAACTCGCGGGCGGCATTTCCGTTCCGGTCCCGACGCTCGAAAAGAACGATTTCCGTCTCACTGTAGATGATATAAAACCGCTTATAACTCCGAAAACAAAGCTGCTCGTGCTCCCCTTCCCGAACAATCCGACCGGCGCGGTCATGCGCAGAAGCGACCTTGAAGCGCTCGCGGATTTCCTTCGCGGAACGGATATCATGATCCTTTCCGACGAGATCTACGGCGAATTGACTTACACCGAGGAAGGTCACGTTTCCATCGCCTCCATCGACGGCATGCGCGAGCGCACCGTACTCGTCAGCGGCTTTTCAAAGGCGTACGCCATGACCGGCTGGCGCCTCGGCTACGCCTGCGCTCCCGCCCCGATACTCAAGCAGATGCTGAAGATCCACCAGTTCTGCATCATGTGCGCCCCGACGTCTGCGCAGTACGCGGCGATCGAAGCGCTGCGTGACGGAGACGAGGATATCGCAATGATGCGCGAAAGCTACGATATGCGCCGCCGTCTCGTAGTCGACGGGCTCCGCAAGCTCGGCCTCCCCTGTTTCGAGCCGCTCGGCGCGTTCTACGTCTTCCCGAATATCTCGAAGCTCGGACTGACGAGCGAGGAGTTCTGCACGCAGCTGCTCCATTCAAAGAAGGTCGCCGTCGTTCCCGGAAACGCATTCGGCGAATCCGGCGAGGGCTTTGTCCGTATTTCTTATTCCTACTCTGTAGACCATCTTGTTGAAGCACTTGAAAGGATAGGCGCTTTTATCGCCGAATTCGGAAAATGATAACTCTCAAGGCGCACGCAAAGATAAATCTCACCCTCGACGTTACCGGTTTCACCGATAACGGCTATCATTCGCTTTCAATGATAATGCAATCGGTCGCGCTCGCGGACACGATTACCATCGAAAGCATTTCCGAGGGTATTCTCTTCTCCTCCGGAAGCACCCGCATACCCGTCAACGAAAACAACCTCGTCTTCAAAACAGCGAGGTTGTTTCTTGATAAAATGTCGCTTCCGCACAATATCCACATTGATTTGAAAAAGAAGATACCCGTTTCCGCAGGGCTCGCCGGAGGAAGCGCCGACGCCGCCGCGGTGCTCGTCGGTCTGAATCAGCATTTCGGCTGCGGGCTTTCGCTCGACGAACTGAAAACGATAGGGCTCGAACTCGGCGCCGACGTTCCGTTCTGCCTTACCGGCGGGACAGCGCTCTGTGAAGGCGTCGGCGAGATAATCACGAAGCTGCCGGATATGCCGGATTGCTACATCCTTATAGCAAAGCCGCTTCGGGGAATGTCGACTCCGAAAGCTTTCGCGATGTACGACGAATACGAAGGCGCGCTGCCCGAGATAAACAACGCCGCCGCGATAAACGCTTTGAAAGAAGGAGACCTTGACACGCTCTGCCTCCACATGAAGAACAAATTGCAGCCCGTAACCGAGGAATGCGTCGGCACCGTCGAATACCTCGCCTCGAAGTTCATAGAAAACGGCGCGAAAGCCGCCTCGATGACAGGAAGCGGCACCGCGGTCTTCGGTATATTCGACTCACGTATCATCGCCGAAAAATGCAGGAAGCGCCTTCACCGCCCCGTTTTGTCTTACATAACCACGCCGTCAAAGGTCGGCGTAACGATACTGTAAAGGAAACGCTATGGATATCAAGGGAAAAATGCACTCGCAAAAGCTGTATTATCCAATGGAGGAGTCGCTTTTCAAAGAGCAGATCGCCTGCCTTGATAAGCTTTACGACTTTAACGCAACGCGCCCGACTGAGCTCGATAAGCGCAGCGAACTGCTCAAAGAAATGTTCGCCGAGATCGGCGAAAACTGCTACATCGAGCCGCCGTTTCACGCTAATTTCGGCGGAAAGCACGTCCATTTCGGCAGCAATATATACGCTAATTTCAATCTGACGCTTGTTGACGATACCTATATATATGTGGGTGACAATACTAAATTCGGCCCGAACGTTACGGTTTGCACCGCGGCTCACCCTATCCTCCCCGAGCTGCGCGAAAAGCAGTATCAGTATAACGCTCCGATTCATATCGGAAGCGGCTGTTGGATCGGAGCCGGAGCGATCATCCTACCCGGCGTAGCGATCGGAGACAACTCGGTCATCGGCGCGGGCAGCGTTGTAACGAAGAATATCCCCGCAAACGTCGTCGCCATCGGAGTTCCCTGCCGCGTCATGCGCCCCATCGGCAAACACGACGAGGAGTATTATTTCAAGGATTTACGCATAAACAGAGAAGAGTTATAGAGGGTCACTATGAATAACGGTTGTTTTAACGAGCTTACGATCCGGGAAAACAGATTCTTCAAAGAAAACATTTACGTCGGAATGACGCCTGATGATGCGGCGCTGCCTACCTACGAAGAGGAAAAAGACCGGCTGCCCCGCCCCGTCTGGGACGGCCGTCAGGACGCGATCCGCTGTTACGACAAGGCGTGGCGCCTCGCTTTCGGCAATCTCCGAAAGCCCCTTCCCGACACCGGCTTTGTGTCGAATTATATAGATACCGCCTTCAACGGCTGTATTTTCATGTGGGATTCGTCCTTCATTCTGATGTTCGGAAAATACGGCGCGCGAAGCTTTAATTTTCAGGGAACGCTTAACAACTTCTATTCCCACCAGTACGGCGACGGCTATATCTGCCGCGAGATCGAGGAAGCGACCGGCATAGATCACTTCACACGCTTCGATCCCGCTTCAACCGGCCCGGACGTAATGCCGTGGTGCGAGTGGGAATACTACAAAAATTTCGGCGACAGAGAGCGACTCTCGAAGGTGTTTCCGTGCCTGATGGCTTATCACGAGTGGATGAAGGAAAACCGTACGTGGCGCGACGGGACCTACTGGTCGAGCGGCTGGGGCTGCGGAATGGACAATCTCCCACGTCTTGAGCCGCAATACCATGAGTGTTTCTCTCACGGACATATGGTGTGGATTGACGCGTGCCTGCAGGAACTTATGAACTGCGGGATACTGACAGATGTGGCGAAAATCCTCGGCAGAAACGCAGACGCCGCACCTTTGATTGAAGAGCGCGAGCATCTGCTGAAGGTCGTCAACGAAACACTCTGGGACGAGGATTCCGCGTTCTATTACGACCTGTGGCGCGGAGGACGGCTGAATTACGTGAAGCACATCGGCGCTTACTGGGCGCTTCTTGCCGGGATTGTACCCGAAGATAAAGCAGAGCGCTTTATCGCCCATCTGATGAACAAAGATGAATTTTCCGCCGACTGTCCCGTTCCTGCGCTTTCGGCGGACCATCCGGGTTTCTCCGCCTCCGGCGGTTACTGGAAAGGCGGTGTGTGGGCTCCGACGAATTATATGGTGCTCTCCGGACTCGATAAGTACGGCAGATACTCCCTTTCACATGAAATCGCCGTGAAGTATCTCGATTACGTCGTCTCCGTTTTCAACGACACCGGCACCCTGTTTGAAAACTACGCTCCCTGCCGCGACGAAGCCGGTAAAGCGCGTCCCGGCAGCCCCGCAGGCAGCGATTTCGTCGGCTGGACCGGTCTTGCGCCGATCAGCGTACTGTTCGAGTTCGTCTTCGGCCTGAAGCCCGACGCTGAGCATAACGTCATTCGCTGGCATATCGACCTGACCGACCGTTTCGGCGTCGAGCGCTATCCCTTCGGCAAGGACGCAACGCTCTCACTGATTTGCGAGCGAAGAGAAAGCGAAAACGACGAGCCCGTCGTGCACATAACGTCCGACCGTCCTGTGACAGTAGAATTGATCTGGGACGGCGGCAAACAGAGAAAGACCGTGAGTGCGGAAGTAACAGCAAACTG
>JAFZUW010000034.1 GCA_017618195.1 Lachnospiraceae bacterium | reverse complement strand
TGAAATCTCAGTAGAGACCTGCAAAGGCTGCGGTCTGTGCGTTCACTACTGTCCAATGAAGTGCCTGGCTATCAACGAAGCCGACACGAACTCTTACGGTCTGCATTACGCTCAGAGCGTTGATCCCGACAAATGCATCGGGTGTGCGAACTGCGCTGTAATGTGTCCTGACGGCGCGATCACCGTTTACAAACAGTCTAAATAATGGAGGCGGACGTGGACAACAAAAAAATAGCATTCATGAAAGGAAACGAGGCACTTGCTGAAGCCGCTCTCAGAGCCGGAATGACCGGTTACTTCGGATACCCCATCACTCCCCAGACGGAAGTTATCGAGTATCTCTGCAAAGAAGCTCCGAAATACCCGAAATTCACAGTTCTTCAGGCAGAAAGTGAAGTTTCTTCAATTAACATGGTTTACGGCGCTGCAGCTGCGGGCGGCAGAATCATGACGACAACATCTTCACCGGGTTTCTCCCTTATGCAGGAAGGTATCTCCTACATTGCTTGCGCAGATGTTCCGTGCGTAATCGCGAACGTTCAGCGCGGCGGCCCCGGCCTCGGAACAATCCAGCCCAGCCAGGGTGACTACTTCCAGTCCGTTAAAGGCGGCGGACACGGTGACTACAAACTCATCGTTTTCGCTCCGAACTCCGTTCAGGAAGTCGTTGACTACACATACAACGCATTCGACCTTGCAACGAAATGGATGTGTCCGGTTCTCATTCTTTCCGACGGCGCAATCGGCCAGATGATGGAAAAAGTCATCCTTCCGGAGCCGATTCCTGCAAGAACCGCTGAAGAAATGAGAGACGAAAAACCGTGGGCAACCAACGGCAAAGGCAAGAGAACGAAAAGAAACATCATCACTTCTCTCAACATCCAGTCCGACGCGATGGAAAGAAGAAACAACGAGCTTCAGGAAAAATACAGAAGAATCGAAGGCGAAGAAGTCCGCTACGAGACCTACAAGGCTGACGATGCTGAGATTCTCATCACCGCTTACGGTCTTTCGAGCCGTGTCTGCAAGAAAGCTGTTGACATCGCACGCGAGCAGGGACTCAAGATCGGTCTTGTAAGACCTATCACGCTGTGGCCTTTCCCGACCAAAGTCATTGACGAATTCGCTGCGAAACCGAACGTAAAATTCTTCATGGATGTCGAAATGAACGTCGGCCAGATGATCGAAGATGTCAAACTCGTAGTCAACGGACGCAAACCGGTCTACTTCTACGGCAGAACAGGCGGTATCCTTGCTACGGCAGAAGAAATCCTTGAACAAATCAAAGCTAAAATGTAGGGGGAAGAAATGAAAGAAGGATATACACTCGTTTATAAAAGACCCGACACGCTTCTTAAAACAAGAATGCACTACTGCCCGGGCTGTTTCCACTCGATTCTTCACAAACTCATCATGGAAGTTGTAGAAGAAATGGGTATCCAGAACGATGTTATCGGCGTTAGCCCGGTAGGCTGCTCGGTTTTCGCTTATGACTATATGGATGTTGACTTCCAGGAAGCCGCTCACGGAAGAGCTTGCGCTGTAGCAACAGGCATCAAGAGAACACTTCCGAACCATCCGGTCTTCACCTATCAGGGCGACGGCGACCTCGCTGCTATCGGTCTTGCTGAGACGATGCACGCTTGCAACCGCGGTGAGAAATTCTCGATCTTCTTCGTAAACAACGCGATCTACGGTATGACCGGCGGCCAGATGGCTCCGACCACTCTTGAAGGTCAGATCACCAC
>JAFZUW010000033.1 GCA_017618195.1 Lachnospiraceae bacterium | reverse complement strand
TAGTTAATCTTCTCGGAACCGCATACTTCCTTGGCAAGGTAACGGAACATCGACTCGGTCAGTTCCATCATGCCGTAGTAATCGGTATATGCCTGATAAAGCTCCATGAGCGTGAACTCGGGGTTATGTCTCGTGTCGCAGCCCTCGTTACGGAATACGCGGCCGATTTCGAATACGCGCTCCAGGCCGCCGACGATCAGTCTCTTCAGATAAAGCTCAAGGCTGATACGAAGCTTTACATCCTCATCAAGAGAATTGTAATGCGTCTCAAACGGTCTGGCGGCTGCTCCGCCTGCATTGGCAACGAGCATGGGAGTCTCAACCTCCATGAAGCCGCGACCGGCAAGGAAGCTTCTGATGCAGGAAATCATCTTCGATCTCTTGACAAATGTGTCCTTAACCTCCGGATTCATGATAAGGTCTGTATAACGCTGACGGTACCGAAGATCCGTATTGGTCATGCCGTGGAACTTCTCCGGGAGAACCTGAAGGCTCTTGCTGAGAAGGATCAGTTCGGAAGCATGCACGGAAATCTCGCCGGTCATCGTACGGAAGGCATAACCCTTAACACCGTAGATGTCGCCGATGTCGGATTTCTTGAAATCCGCATAGCTGTCCTCCCCGATGGCATCTCTTGCCACATATACCTGGATGCTTCCCTTCAAATCCTGAAGATTGATGAAGGAAGCCTTACCCATTACGCGCTTGAACATCATACGTCCCGCGATGGAAACTTCAATCGGCTGTGCGTCCATGATGGCACGGCGCTCGTTGTAATCGTTCTTCTTAACCTCACGGGCAGCGGCCTCGTCGAGTCCGTCGGTGTCCGGAGCCGTACGGCCGGCAAGAAGCTTCTCCTCAAGCGCGGTGTACAGGTTCTTTACTTCATCGGTGTGATGCGTCTGGTCGTATTTTGTAATCTGAAAAGGATCCTTTCCCGCTGCCTGCAGGTCCGCAAGCTTCTGACGGCGAATCTTCAAAAGTTCTCCGAGATCCTCATTCCGGTTTTCGTTATTCTGTTCTGCCACGACAAACCTCCCAAATATCGTTAATGTCTATGCTTATGTAAAACAGGCGGCACCCTTTCGGGTGCCATGCCAAAGTTACTAGTTTGCAGCCTTATGGATGCTCATGATCTTATAGGTGATCACGCCTGCGGGTGCCTCGATCGTGATCTTGGAACCCTTCTTTGCGCCGATCAGCTCACGTCCTACGGGCGACTCATTGGAAATCTTACCCTTCAGTGCGTTGGCCTCGGTCGAACCTACAAGTTTGTATACCAGTTCCTTACCGGTCTCGGTATTCTTCAGTTTCACTTCGCAGCCGATGTTCACGGTGTCGAGGTCGATTTCGTCCTCATCCACAACTTCCACGTTTTTCAGAAGCTCTTCGAGTTCCTCGATACGTGCCTCGATTTCTCTCTGCTCTTCCTTGGCGGCGTCATATTCCGCGTTCTCGGAAAGGTCGCCCTGCTCTCTGGCTTCCTTGATCTTCTGAGCGATTTCCTTACGTCTTACAGTCCGAAGTTCATCAAGTTCCGCCTCCAGTTTCTTAAGTCCCTGGGACGTAAGAATCTTCTTCTCTGCATTTTTCTGTGCCATGAATCGGTACCTCCGTGAATTCTTCTATCCAATGCCATCCTTCCGGACGGTTAATCTACACACTTTCGCCAGTATAGCCCAATTCAGGACTCTTTGTCAATCTTTTTCTCACCTGCCACATAGGCGGAAAATGCCATACCGGTATATTTCTTGAAACAGCGGCTGAAATAGTTCGGATCCGGTATGCCGACCTCGGCCGCGATCAGGTACATCGCCTTGCCCGTAAGCGCCGCACGCTTCGCATGTTCCATCCTGCATTTGAGCAGGTAATCGCTGAAACTCTCGCCCGTGTCGTTCTTGAACTTACGGCTTAAATAGCTTGCGTTGAAGCCGAATGCCTGCGCCACCTTCGTCAGGTTCAGGTCCGGCTCGAAATACGTCGTCTGCAGGTATTCCTTAACCCGCTCCGCACTGTTGGTCCCCTTCTCTCCTTCGCCTCCGGCCTGCTCTTCCTGCGAGCCTTCCTTCGGGAGCGGATTCTTCTCCTTAAGAACCTTATATAGACGCGCCAGCGTCTGATTGATGTCCGCCATCTCGATCGGCTTTAAGCGGTAGTCAAATACGCCGAGGCCGATACAGTCTCTCGCGTACTGGAACTCATCATATGCGGTCAGCATGATAATATAAAGATCCGGATAACGTCCCTTCGCGAGTCTTGTGAACTCGATACCGTCCATGAACGGCATCTGAATGTCAACGAAACAGATATCCGGCTGGATCTCGTCGATCGTGTTGATCGCTTCGATTCCGCTGGATGCGGAACCCACCACTTCCATCTCATAAGACTGCCAGTCGATCATCTTCGTCAAGAGCTTGTAGATCGCCGGCTCGTCGTCGATTATCATTACTCTGTACACCCCGAATACCTCCCCTTTTACAGGATATTCCTTTACCCCCAATATACTTCCAATACTATACCAAAAAATGCCCCTCCGTTCAAGCATTTTTCGCGGAAAATGACCTCTTTCTGTCGGATTACCGTGCATTTCCCGCTCCCGTTTTCAGATTTCAAAAAGAATCGGCGGAGCCGCGCTTTCGTTTCCCCAAGATTCGGCGAACCGATTACAGAAAGAATCGGCGGAGCATTGCTGCCCCGCCGTAGAATAATTCTTATTACATCTCGATTACGATCTCGTTGTCCGCCTTTAAAATGCTGTCGCGGATTAAAAGTCCTTCAATCTTCGCGCCGTTTACGGTAACGCTCTTAACGCCGTGCTCGGAACCGTTCGGGTTGTTTACGGTAACGTTCAGAACCTTGCCGCGGAATACCTTGCGCATCGTGTAGCTCTTCCACTCGGAAGGAATGGACGGATCGATCACGATACCCTCTGCCTCGGGATTGAGTCCCAGGATACCTTCGGTCGTACCTACCATAACCGTCGAAGCGGTACCGGTGAGCCAGTGTACATGTGCACGTCCTGCGAACGGGCTGTCCTTACCTTCTACGAACTGACCGAATACGTAAGGCTCGAGGATACGGGTCTCAATGCGGTCGTTGTAGTTGGCTGGAGCTGCCTCAGACCAGTACTTGTATGCGCGGTTTCCGTGTCCGAGCTTGGACTCGGCAAGGATCAGCCAGCCCTGCGGCTGCGAGAAGATACCGGCATTTTCCTTAACGCACTTGTTGAAGCATACCATCAAAGCGCCGTCAAATGCGTGATTCTCATAAGCCGGATACATTACCATCGCGCCGTAAGGAGTGTTCAGCTCGCGCTCTACGGAATCCATTGCGAGCTCCTGCTTCTCCTTCGTTCCGAAATCGGCGATTACCGACCAGGACTGCGGGTTCAGCCACATCGAAGCCTCGGGATCGGTTCTCTTACCGATAACCTCGCCGTCTTCCTTGTAGCCGCGGATGTAACGGTCCTCGTTCCAGCACTCGGAAAGGATCTTCTCCATCTTCTCGTTCACGGAATCGAGGTACTCGATGTATTTCCGATCATTTTTCAGAACCGCGTATTTGCGGAGGATCTTCACCGCATATACAAGCTGGAATGCGACAAATGTGCTCTCGCCCTTCTTACCGAGGCGCACGCAGTCGTTCCAGTCCGCATGCAGACCTGCCGGCATACCGTGGTTGCCGAGGTTGTTCATCGAGAAATCAATGGCTCTCTTCAGATGGTCGTATACGGTACCCTTCTCGCCGTTGTTCGCATAGAAGATTTCCTCATCGAGGAAGGCAATGTTGCCGCTCTCGGAAATGTACTTGTATACGGTCGGGAAGAGCCACAAAGCGTCGTCCGCGCGGTAGCTCGGATGACCGGTCTCCTTAACGTAGGAGGCATCGTCCGGAGTGTCCTCCTGACCTGCCTTATGGTTGTATTTTACGAGCGGAAGTCCCGCGCCGTTCGTTACCTGTGCGGAAAGCATAAAACGGATCTGGTCGGCTGCCATCTCGGGTGCGAGGTGGATGATACCCTGGATATCCTGTACGGTATCGCGGTAGCCGAAACCGTTACGGAGTCCGCAGTACTGGAAGGATGCCGCTCTCGACCATGTAAAGGTGATGAAGCAGTTGTACGCGTTCCATACGTTAACCATGTTGTTGAACGCTTCGTCGGGCGTATGAACCTGAAGGTTCTCGAGCTTCGAATGCCAGTACTCTTTCAGTTCGGCAAGCTCTTTCTCGCAGACGCCGTCCTTCTCATAGCGCGCAATGATCTCCTGAGCCGTTTTCTCGGGCTTTTGACCGAGGAGGTAGGTAAATCTGCGGGACTCGCCCGGAGCGAGCGTTACGACGCTCTCAAGCGCTCCGCAGGAGTTGTCGCAGTAGTTCAGATCGCCCTTTAATCCTTCGGCGATACCTGCCGGGTTCGCGTAGCTTCTGTAATTGCCGACAAATCGGTCGCGGTCGCCGCAGAAAGCGTCAACCTTCGAGCCCGCCAGACCAAGGAAGCGCTCCTTGTTGGGGTCGTGGAAGTTCTCATTTTCCGTCTGACGGATCATGTTGCCGCGGAAATACGTCTGGGTGATGAACAGCGTGTACTGCAGGTTAACCTGATCCTGCTCGTAGTTGTTGTCGTTCACGAATTCGCAGTAGCCGGTTACGGAAAGCTTGCGGGGCTTATCGCTTACGTTGGTAACGACCGCGTTCCAAACCTCGTAGGTTGCTCCCTTCGGAACATAATAAGCGGTCTCTGCCTTGATGCCCTTATACTCGGACTTAATGATGGTGTATGCGGTACCGTGGCGGCACTCGCTCTTGTAGCTCTCAAGGGGCTTGCAGACCGGTGCCCACGAAGCGGACCAGTACTCTCCGTCCTCATGGTCGCGAATGTAAATATATCGGCCGGGCTGATCCAGTGCAACGCCGTTGAAACGGTAACGGATAATTCGTCCGTTTGCGCCGGATTTTACAAAGCTGTATCCGCCCGCATTGTTTGAAATAATTGCTCCGTATTCCGGAGATCCGAGATAGTTGGCCCATGCGGACGGGGTGTCCGGACGGGTGATGACGTACTCCTTCGCCTTCTCGTCAAAATAACCGTAGTTCATGTTTTCGGTATCCTTTCCTGTTACGCATTTTCGGGCAGAGCCCATTAGATTTATTATATTCGAAAGGAAAATGGCAGTCAAGCCCGTTCCCTCATTCGAATCCCTTTGATGAGACGGCTGAAGCCGTCTTTCCCGCCTGCCGGATCATCCGTTTTGCTTCTTTGCGCGGAGTCCCCGGATGAGCCGTTTTATGCCGTCCTCACACACGCTCCGCGGACAGGCAACGTTTAAGCGGAGGTGGTGCGCTCCCGCTTCGCCGTACTGCAGGCCGTTGCTTAAATAAAGGCCTGTTTCCTTGCGCAGATAATCCGCGATTTCCTTGCTGTTTCCGGGAATTGCGCTGACGTCGATCCACAATAAGTAAGTTGCTTCTCCGTCCACGGCCTTCACTTCCGGCAGTTCCTTTTTAAGCGCCTCGCTGACCAGTCTGCGGTTTTCAAAAACGTACCCGCGAAGCTCGTCAAGCCATGCTCCGCCTTCCGTAAAGGCAGCAACCGCGGCCGTCACGGCCAGCGCGTTCGGCTCCGCCACCTCGTCGGTGTTGAGCGCCCGCCACATTTTATGGCGAAGCGTCTTATCGGGCACATAAACCGCCGCCGTCTGAAGCCCCGCGAGGTTGAACGCCTTGGTCGGAGCGATGCACGTAATGCTTACCTCGCGGCACTCGTCCGATACGGAGGCGAAAGGTACATACTCCGTTCCCGGCTTTGTAATGTCGCAGTGGATCTCGTCGGAGATCACCGTTACGCGGTATTTCTTTGCCAGCCTGCCGATCTCGGCAAGCGTCTCACGGTCCCAGATCTTTCCGACCGGGTTGTGCGGGTTGCATAAAAGCATCAGCGTCGTCTGCGGGTCCGCCATCGCCTTCTCCAGGCCTTCCATATCCATCGTATAAACGCCGTTCTCGTATCTGAGAGGATTCTCCAGTACGCGGCAGCCGTTGTTGCGGATGCAGTTGAAGAAGATGTTATATACGGGCGTCTGGATGATCACGTTCTCATTGGGCGTTGTGAGTTTCCGTACGGCCGAAGAGATCGCCGGGATCACGCCCGTACAGAATATGAGGGCGTCCTTATCCATCGTAAGTCCGTGACGGTTCTGCCACCAGTCCGCGTACGCCTGTCTCCAGCGTTCCGGGATTCCCGAGTATCCGAATATCCCGTGCTCAAGACGCCTTTTCAGCGCAGCAAGGATCTCCGGTGCGGTCTCGAAATCCATGTCGGCAACCCACATCGGCAGCTCGCCCTCGGCGACGTCCCATTTTTCGCAGTCCGTGCCGCGTCTGTTTATCACTTTGTCAAAATCGTACTTCATACGCTTCCCTATCTGTTCTTGTCGTTCAATTTATTCTCAGCCACTCCGGCCGGTCCGACTGTTTTTCAATGTCCCTGCAGGCGATATTGGTCTTCGAGGGATCAATCTTGTCCTTTTCAATGATCAGCTCGCCGATACGGTCAGCATGGATTACGCCGGATCCCGGATTGAACACGCTCTCGATTCTCGAAGTGATTACCGCATCCACACTTGAATACTCAAACGCAAGCGTCGTGTTGATGAGCTTACAGTTGCGCATCACGAGATTGTCGATGTAGCACATTCCCTGCAGGCTCTCGATCGTGCAGTTCACAAGCGTCAGGTTCTTCGAGTTCCACCCGAGATACTCTCCCGAGATGAACGAATCGTATACGGTGATGTCTTCGCTGTTCCAGAACGCATCCTTCGTGAGAAGCCTCGAATTCCGTACCACCGCGCGCTTCACGCCGTCAAAGGAATAGTTTCCGTCAAGCGTCAGCCCGTCGATTTCGAGATCGGAACAGTTCATCAGAAAATAGTCCGCATTGGCAGCCGAAACGTTCTTCATCTTCACATCCGTACAGCTCCAGAGCGTTTCCTTGGCGTCGGTAAATGCGACGTCCGTAAGCCTGATTCCGCGGCTTCTGCGGAAGTTCTTCGGTGCCTGGATGACCGCATTGTTCACTTCGATGTCCGAGGTGTACCAAACGCCCGCACGAGCCATATCAAACCACGTGCAGCCGTCCGCTTTGACGCCGTTACAGTACCAAAGCGGGTATTTCCAGCGGAACAGGCAGCCGGACAGTTCGATATTGCTGCTTTCCTTAAGCGGCGATTCGCCTTTGTCAAATACGCTGTCAACAATCCGCATGTCCCTGCTTCCGAACATTGCGCGCTCGCCCGCAAACAGTTTCTGACGGATTTCGGTAATTTCAATATCCTCTCTAAATTTCATTTTTTTCTCCTTTTCTGTGGACGGACGCCTGCGCTTCGCACCCGTCATTAATCGGTTCTCTGAATCCTCTCAAGCAGTTCCGGAAGCTCCGCGATGCTTCCGATTCGGTACTTCGCACCGCTCTCCGCGGTTCCGACGAAGCACGTGTCAATTCCCGTATTAAAGCCGAAGCGTATGTCCGACGAGACACTGTCGCCGACGATCAGATAGCGGCTCCTGTCCGGATCCCCGGTTGCCTTCTCGACCGCATCGAAAAACTCGGGCGCCGGCTTGTTGACGCCGATCTCGTCCGAGATGAACATCTCACGGATGAAGGACCGGAACGACGTAGTTTCCAATCTTGCTTTTTGAATATATGTCGTGCCGTTCGTGATGATATAGAGTTCATACTGACCTGCCAGTTTTTTCAGTGCTTCGTACGACTCCGGATACTCGACGCTCGTCGTTGCGAGACAGTCCATGTAGTATTTGTTCAAAGCATTGATGTCCGTCTCCGTAACGCCGATTTCTCTCGTGAAATCATAAAACCGGCTGTATTTGAGCTGCTCCTTGTTGATCTCCTTTCGCTCGAGCTTCTTCCAATAACCGTCGTTTATCCGGTGATAGGCTTCGGTCTCGGCTTCCGTAATCTCGCGCCCGCAGCGGTCCTTTACGGCCTTTGCAAGCGCCCTGCGCTCATTCTCGTTGAAATCCATCAATGTGTTGTCAAAATCAATCAGAAGATAACGATACATCTCCTTATTCCCTCCGCACACGGAAAAGTCTGCTCTTTTCCGTTCATTTCCGCGGTCCGCGCCTATGGCTTCCCGCTTTCTGCGCGAATCCGCTCACTCCCCTGCGGTTACCGCCGTCAGGTCCAAAAACCGCGCGATTGCCTTGCCGTCCGCTTCCGCAAGCAGCTTGATCTTCTCTTCCGTATCCCAGAACTTCCGGTCGATCCTGCTGTCCATGAAGCAGTGCTCGATGATGCACGCGGTAATATCGGCTTCCGCACTCAGACGGAGTATCAGATATCCGTCCATACCCGTTCCGTCCAGATATTTCGTGATCGCGCTTTCCTTGCGGCGGATTCCCGCCGACTCAAGCCCCAGATGCCTCATCTCCTGAAGCAGATACGAGGCGAAAAGACGCTCTTTTTCAAAGACGTTGGGTTTTCTTGCGACAAGCGCCATCGCGCCGTTTTGCCTGCCGTCAAATGCGTTGTAATGCAAACTGAGGACCAGATCCGCATTGCGGTCGACCGCATACCTTATCCGGTATTCAAGATCGTCGTCCGAATCGAACGTGTCGTACACGAAATCGCCGGTCCGCGTCATATATACCGTAACGTTTGTATAATTGGACTCAAGATACGATTTCACATACCAGGCCGTCTTGAGATTCAGGTCCTTCTCATTGGTTCCGTAATGGCATGCTCCCGAGAATTTGCCGCCGTGCCCCGGGTCGAGAACGACCACGTACACGCCGTCGCCGTCCTTATCGGGTCCGAGCGTTCCCTCCGGCTCCTCAATTTCTTCAACCGGGATCAGCTGTGAAGATGCAACCGGTTCCGGAACTTCCGAACCGAGTACCGTCGTGCTTTGCTGCACAAAGCCTTCATAGTCCGTTCCGTCGACCGTCGTCCGGATTCCGTACCACGGTTCGTGGAACATGTTCGTGCACGAGCACGTAATCCACACGCTCGTTCCGATCGGCAGTCTGACAACTCTGGTTGCCGTTCTTCCGGGCTCGTCACGCATATAGTAATCCATCCGTGTTATGCCCTCCAAAGGCTCCTCAAAACGCACCAGATCGGCCGTATAGAGCGATACGTCAAGAGGTACGGGCGTCGGGGACGGTGTCGGCTTATCGGTCTTATCCTTCCCGTTTACGGACGTTCCTGTCGGTTCCGGCTCGGGAGTCAGCTGTCCCGCCTTCGCGATTTGATCCGAAGTGATCATCGCGGGCGTCGATTCCTTCCTGCGTCGGTCATATTCCTGTTTTAAAAGGGAAAGCAGCACGCATATGCCCAGTATTACGACCGGGCCGAGTGCAAATAGGACTGCTCTTCTCCTGTTCATGCATGTTCCTCCGAACGGTTTTTTTAACCCCTACATTCCTACTATACGGGAGGGGCCTTCCCTATGTCAATCATTACCTGCCCGTAACGGACCGCCTGCGGGCAATTTGGCTCGGATTACACAAAAAATCAAAGCGCAAAAGGCAGAAATGCCATCATTTTCCTGAAAATAATC
>JAFZUW010000032.1 GCA_017618195.1 Lachnospiraceae bacterium | reverse complement strand
TAAATCCGAACGAAAGATAAAGCTTCTTTGCCACCTCATTCTCCGGTTCATAGGAAAGCCAGCAGTACTTCGCCTCTCCCATCGGGAAGGTACGGCAATACTCAAGCGCAAGCCTAAAGGCTTCCCGGCCGTAGCCGTTTCCCTGGTATCTCCGGTCAATCATGAAACGCCAGATACAATAGTTGTTCCTCAAAAACCAATCAGCGCTGGGCTCCGTTCCGTCATCTTCACCGACATCATACCCGATCATAATGAATCCGACAGGTTTCTTGCCCTTATAAATTCCGAGAGGAGCTACCTGCTTTCCTTCGGAAATCATGCAAACGCAGGCGTGAACAAGGCTGTCCTTATTCCTTGCGACATAATTCTGCTGTTCCTTCTTCACGTGAAGGTTTATGATTGCTTCAAAATTGTCCCATGTAATCTTCTCAAAATGCAGTGATTCATCAACTGCTTCCTTAGTCTTCTTATTGTTACTCATATAGTCCTCCTCCGCCCGGATCAGGCGGTTTCTTCTTATAAATCCTCTCCTATGCCCGCATAGGGAATGTGCTCGGTAAGACAAGTCGCGTAATCCTCAATGTCCTCCGGATCCACGTCCTCCCCTTCTCTTGCGGCGCATTCAAACTCGTCAACAATGCCTTCGATCAGCACCATGTCGATGAAGAGCGGCAGTTTCGAAAGCAGCTCCTCGGAAACACCGGTCTCACTCCGGTAGCCTTCAAGGATCGTCGCAAAATACACGTCCTTCATATACCTGAGGCGGTCCTCGCCGCTTTGCATCCACTGACACCAGCCGACGCCGTGCGTCCAAAGGTGCGCAAGGTCGAACATGTACCAGCAGTTGATGCAGTTATCGAAGTCAAATGTGACAATGTCACCATTTGTCATATCCACATGATAATTCCCGTCGCTGAAGTCAAAATGTACGAGGCCGTAGCTCTCCGCATCCATCGGAAGGCTCCGGAACTCTGCAAGTCTTTCTTCTATCGCAGCCTTCAGTTCCGCATACTCGTCGGATATTACCGTGTTGATATAATCCATATTGTATTTGTCAAAGTATTCCGCCCTGCGGTGTGCCGGCTTGTAAACCTTCGAAAGCCGGTGGATCGCGCCGATCGTCTTCCCCATATTGTAAAACAGTTCGGTAAGCGGTGCTCCATCGCGGTAACGGTAGCCGTTATCGGAAAGAAGCATACCCTTTGCGTACTCGAAAAGGCTTACGTAGACACATTTGCCTTCCGCCGCGTTTCCGTCCGCACCGGTACCTGCCGCTTCGTGTGAATTGTCCCGATCCGCGGGAAAGCTCTCCACGAGCCGCCCGTTCTTCGATGGAACCACGTCCGCCACAGAAGCTCCATTTTCCGCAAGATAATGTACAAATTCGGTCTCCGCGAGGTACTCTTCCTCCGTGCGGTCACCCGTTGCCGAGATGCGAAGCACGTGCTTCTTCTCACCGTCGAGCGTACAGATGTAAATCAGATTGCGGCCGCCCTCATGACCGGGAACCGCATGAAACTCATAACCGTTCAGTTCATATAATTCTTTAGCCTTGTTAAGATAATCCGTCTTGATGTCCTCCCAATTCTGCGGTCCGGGTCAAATGCTCCCTAAAACCGCGTCCATATCATAATGTTTTGATCTCAGAATCACTGCCTGCTCCGGAAACACCTCCGCAAGAATCCGCTTCTCCACGGCTTTGCGGTGCTCCATGTGCTTCACTAACCCGTCGAATCCTTTCAGCCCAAGGCGTCTGCCGTGCGGGCTGTCCTCGAGAAATCCGACCATCAGGGGAAACCACATTTCGTTACCGTCCGCGTCGACCCTTTCCTTACGAATGATCTGAAGCGATCCGGCGATATCATCTGCCTCCAGATAAAGTATCCGGAAGTCCCGCCCCGCGAGAACGGCCTTAAGCCGCAGGAAAAATGCCACAATCTCTTCGTCTGTCATTTCGTAAAATAGAATCTGATTTTCAACGATATTCTGGAACATCGAACACTCGAAAATCGAATTGTCTCCGTCCCATGCCGCGTATCGCTTAAGGATAACCTCCTCGAACTGCTCGCGGTCCATGCGGTCGTTGTAAATCTCGAACTGCTCGAGGTCCTTATGGAACCCCGGAATATCGGTAATGATCCTTGTATAAGTGACGATCCGCCGGTCACCTTCCGTATATGTGTTTGCAATGATCTCCGAACGGAGTCTGTCATATTTTGCAAGCACCGACTCGTATTGCGCTTCCGTCAGGTAAGCGCACCAGGCGAGTTCCACCGGGTTGTAATCGCCCTCGCGATAGACCCGGTAATTCGGACGATGTTCCGACAGGCGCCCCACAAGCGTGCTCTTGCCCGCTCCCTGAACGCCCTCCACGAAATAATTCATGAATGGATCACCTCTTTCCGTTTTGTATTGGGGCCGGTTCCGCCGATTTCTTTCTACATGTGTAGTAAAAATCCCATCTGACGGAACCGCCCAAAGTCCTGTTTTACTGCAAATCCTTCACATAAAGACGGTCCGTGCCGCCTCCGTAGTTTACGATATCCTTGAGATACCGGTAGCCGTAACGCTCATAAAGTCCGGCAAATTCGGTCGGGATATAGGTCTTTGTAAAGCCCTGCTCCTTCGCGTACGCGTTGGCCTTTTCGATAAGCTTTTCACTGATCCGCTGTCCGCGGTAAGGCTTTTCGACAAATACGCACGATACCCACGGAAAGATTTCCGGAAGGTCGTAATAATCGGTTTTCAGAACCGAAGTCATTCCGATGATCCTGCCGTCCTTTACTGCCGCGAACATCGTCTCCCAATCGGTAAATCTCCAGTCACGGATCAGTCCCGCGATGTGCTCGCGCACCTCGGTCCAGGAGCAGTTCTCGACAAAGTGTAGGAACTCTTTTGCGAAGGGTGTGTCCTTTTCGACTTTCACAACAGCCAACTCGGCCGTTACGGTCTTGCCTTCGTCGTTCGCCGTCTTGGCAGCTGCATCGCTTCCGGCTCCTTCCGCGCTCGCGCCGGGCATCTCTAGTCCGAAATGCTTTGCGGTCCGTGCCACGGTTTCCTCAACGCTCAGTCCGTCCGCGCGGTCCACATAGAAGTAACCGCTTGCCTTGACATCCTCATAGTATTTGGCGTTGAGTGACATGAGCGTCTCGTTGCAGGTCGCCTTGGCTGCCTCGAAATCGGTCGCGCTGTGGATGAAATCGCTGAAGCCCTGATGGTCGGGGCGGTTGCAGTATTCGTCCACAAGATTGACCGGCTTTTTGATCATAAACGCAATATGCGACGGGTCGGTAACCATCGCCGCCTGCTCAAGCGTCAGGTGGCAGTCACAGATGATCGGCCGGTCCGTCGAAAGCCTCATGAGGTCAAGCAGGATGAAATCAAGCTGCTCTCTCGTGTTCTGCAGAAGCCATGCCTTGTACTCCTCTACGCTCCGTCCGAAGAACTCGTCCGCATCGCGGAAATCCTTGTTCATTGCCGGCTGAAAAGCCGGATCGGACATTGCCTGATGCTCCGGGAACCGCTCGTCAATGTCGTACACCGGAATATCGTATTTCTTTGCGAGCGCTCTCGAAGCGGTCGTCTTTCCGCCGCACGGCGTACCCGCGATAAAGTAAACGTTTTTCAAATACTGTTTGATTATATTGTCCTGGAATATCATTTGTTTTTCTCCTTTTGATTCAATAGTTTTGCGTTTGTTAACGTGAAACCATCGATCAGAGGTCTCACGCATCAGATATTCCGAAGTCTTAAAAATGCAACCATTATCTTCACCCTTTCTGCCGGAACGTCCGGCACTTTTTATGACAATCCGAGAGGTCATTCCCCTTCGGATTACAACCTGTTAATTCGCTCTCTCGCGGGAGCCTGTCTGCCCTTCCTTTAACACGTTCAGATGTCTCGCGTCGATCGCATATTCAAGCAGCGGCATCGAAAGCATGCCGGGCCTGCGGTCAAACCGGAGCACCGTGATGCACGTGTGCGGAATGTGTCCGAACATCATGCACGCATGCGGGAACGAAAGGTTCAGAACGTGCGAAAGAAGTGCGGTCGAGGAGCCGCCGTGGCTGAACAGGACGTACGTTTTCTTCTCATCGTCCTCGTTCGTGCAGCGGTAATATAGTCCTTCACGCTTATATCCGAGCGACGCAAGCCACTCGTCAACGCCGGCGATGACCGAGTCCACATCGACCGTTGCCGTATTGTCGGCAAAGTCTTCGAATTCACGCCACTTGGGATCCCGAAGGTCCACGCCCTCATGCATCAGCTTACCGGAACAGATCCACGGATTACCTTTTCGGAACAGGTCCTCAAGGCATCCGAAACGGATCTCCTTCATAAACTCAAGCGTCTCAATTTCCTTAAGCCCGGACAGCTCCGCGAACGGTTTCGCGGTCTGCTGCGCGCGTCCCTGCGGCGAGCAGTAAATCTTCTGAATTCCTTCCTCCATCAGTCTCTGCGCAACCACTTCCGCCTGTCTGTGTCCAAGCTCTGTCAGGCAATCGAGCGCGTAATCCGGATCGCCGTGACGTACCAATACTAATCTCATTGAATACTCTCCTTGCTGCTCATTTTCTGCCCTAAGCATTATTCTCTGACCACGCCCCGGTTGTTCCACCGAAGCACCGTCTTGTAACCGAGTTTTGCATACCACTGCGTCTCGAACGTCCAATGGATGTAACTGAAATCGTACAGCTCCTGCCGGAAGATCTCCGTCACGTTCCGGATCATCGTTAGCCCGATTCCACGGTCCCGGTACTCGGGAAGCGTCCCGACGCAGCCGGGCTCGCCCACACGGCACTTCACACCGTTGATCACATGCTCGCCGCCGTCCTCTAAAAGGCAGAAACTGGCGACTTTGCCGTCCACGTAGCCACAGTAAATCCGGCTCTCCTTTGTGAAGAATTGCGGCCAGTGGTCCACCACCTGCGCAACCAGCCCGCGAAGCTCTTCAATATCGCCTTCGTAGAAGCCAAATGTGACGCCCTCCGGAAGTTTCTTATCGTAAACCTTCGGGTCGAAATTCTGGAGTCTGAGAATCTGCTCAGACGGCGTCTCACCGTCGGGGATGTTGCGGACATAGTCCCGCTCAAAGAACCCCGGATACAGCTCGAGAAACAGCTTCTCGTAGTCTTCCCGCGTTGCCAGGTCGCTCCGAAGCACCGAGTAGTACGCGGTGTCGTGAATCCCGAGATTGTTCTTCTTTGACCCTCTGAGCACGCCGTCAAATCGCATGCCGGCCTTCTGCATGACGCGGCCGGATTTCGGGTTCCGGAGGTCGTGCGTCGCATAGACGCGGTTCAGGTCGCTCTCGCCTTCGAACAGGTACCTGATTACGGCCCGGAGTGCCTCCGGCATATAGCCCCGTCCCCAGAATTTCTTTCCGAGGCAGTAGCCGATTTCGTAGGAGCACGTCCGCTCGTCGCGCTCGACTACCGCGATGTTGCCGATGACACGGTCGTCACCCTTTACGGTAATTCCCCAGTTATAGGTCTTCCCGTCCTCATAGAATGAAACCCACTTCGTCAGGAGGCTCCTCGTAAAGTCGACGCTCGTGTGCGTCGGCCAGGAGAGAAACTTCGTAACTTCCGGATCGGACGTCCAGTTGCCATACATATCCTCCGCGTCCTCGACACGGTATCTCCGGAGCACGAGCCGCTCCGTCTCAATTGTCTTGGTTCCTATCGTGTTCATATAAACTCCCGGGCGAACCGCTATGCGGTCCGCCGTATCGTATTGCTTCGTCCTTCGTTGTGTCTTTACAGCTTATGCAATATCCATATCGTGCTGCGCCTTCGATTGGACTTCACGCTATGAAATCCAATAGCTTCCGTCCGGCGACTGAAAGATGGCTCCGGTCTCTCTTGAGAGCTCGTTGCCCTGCCAGTCCTTGACCACAATCCTCGTATAGAAGCGGTAGTCCTCGGTCGCGCGGTCATTCTCGTCGTCCCAGCCTTCCTCAACCCATTCCTCAAGGTAAACCTTGTTCTCCTCGATCAGGGAAAGCGACTGAATCGGCTCTTTCTTAATCGTAAAATGCACCGGATAATAGCATTCCGCACTCTCCGTATCCTGACTGATCACATACACGGGATCACCGATAATCTGAAGGTTGTACAGCTTGACTCCGTCGGTGTCAAACTCCATCACGGCCTCGGGGCGCTCCCCCGGCAGGTAACGGTACAACGTCACTTTCTTCTTTCCGTAATCCCCCTGCAGGATCCAGTAATATCCGTTCGCATAAGCAGGGTTTGCGTACGCGGTATTCTTCTTCTTTCGAAAAGGCTTATAAACCTTTCCGTTCGTAAAATCATAGAACATGATCACCGAGCCCGGATAGCCGCCGCGCTCCGCCCATTCGACGAGGTCGAAAAGGTCCGACGAGTCGGTGTGAGCATACGCGAGACGATCCTGTCCGCAGATCTTCTCGATGTACCGTCCTGTTGTTTTTTCAAATCTTTTTAACATCTCTTCATCCTTTTAAAATGCACTTCCCACTCCTTTTTGACCATTTTGTCTATTATACCACAAAAGGCCCTCAGATGGAATGAAAAACTGCCTGAAAATGTGTCTCTTTTTCGGGCGGCAGCATGGCCCGCCGACCCTGATTCACAAAGTTACTTTTCGAACATTCCCTGCTCTTCTTTCAGTCCTTCGGGCGTAAGCCTCAGGATCCGGTCACATACCTCCGAGAGGTACTTGCGGTCGTGCGATACACTTATGATCGCGCCCGGAAATTCCTTCAGCATCCTTCGGATCACCGGTCCCGAAAGCGGCGAGAAGTTTCGCGTCGGCTCGTCGAGAATCAGCACATTTGCCCCCGACATGCTGAGCTTTAAAAGCAGCACCTTCGCCTTCTGCCCGCCCGAAAGTTCGCGGATCGGATGATCCATCTCGTCGGCAGTGTACTTCAGCGAACCAAGGTACGTGCGGATCCTGGTGCGCTCCTCCTTGTCGCCCGTCGTATCGAGATAATCGACCGGCGTTTCGTCCATCGGAAGCAGTTCCTCGTAGTTCTGCGGCATGTACTGCGCGCGGATGTCCTTTCTCGCAAGCAGTTCCTCCGCAAGCTTTGCGATAAATGTGGTCTTGCCGCTTCCGTTATCGCCGATAATTGCGATCTTCTCGGAGCCGCGGATCTTCAGTTCCACGTCTTTCGCAAGCACGCGGCTTCCGTCCGCTGTAAAGAGTTCCGGAATCGTGCACTGCACGACCCATTTGCCGGAAGGGATGACGCTGTCCGCGTCGCCGAGTTTGAAGAAGATTGCCTCCTCCTGCTCGGGCATTTCGGTCATGTTCTCATCCTCGCGCTCAAAGCGGTGCTCCATTGCTTTGACGTTCTTCATCTTCTTTTTGAGAAGGCGTCCGATCGAGTCGTGGAAGTTGAAGTTCGCGTTGCTGAGCTGCGCGTTCACGCTCTGCTCCATCTTGCGGATCTTCTCATCGCGGATGCGTTTCTCGCGGCGTTCGGACTGCGCGATCTGCTCCTGCTTTTCAAAGGAACTGAGCCGTTCCTCGACGTACTGCCGGTACGGCACATTGGCCACCGTATGGCGGCATAAGGTCTTTCTTCGGATCTGCTCAAAATGGATTACGCGGTTCGCCGTGCGCTCGATCAGCGTCTCGTCGTGCGAGATGAAAAGCACCGCGTACGGCCATCCGTTGATCAGCTCCTCCATCCACTCGAGCGTTTCGATATCGATGTCGTTGGACGGCTCGTCGAGGAGAAGTATCGTCGGATTCTCGCAAAGGATGCGCATCATCTGCGCCTTCACGCGCTCCCCGCCGGAGAGCGTTCGCATTTCCTGGTCGCGATAGAAGAACTGAGCCTCGACGCGGCAGTCAGCTGCCAGTCCGGCAAGTTCCTTCGGAGTCTTGTCAAGGAAATCCGCGCTCTCGCAGAAATACTCACAAACCGTCTTGTTCTTCTCCCCTTCGGGGAGCTCCTGCGGCAGGTAACCGAGCTTTTCTCCGCTCATGATCCGCTCGCCCTTATACTCGAGATAATCGTCGACCAGGTCGGGATCGTAGATCCATTTCATGAGCGATGTTTTGCCGTTTCCTTCCTCGCCGATCAGCACGGCGCGGTCGCCCTTATTGAGCACTAAAGAAAATCCGTCAAGGATCGTTCGCAGATCCTTTTTATGTGTTAATGTTACGTTTTTAATCTGAAACATGAAGACCACCTCCTTCGGTTCACAAAGAGACCTCCCCCGGAAGCGCCTTCGCATTTTTCGCCGTAGAAAATACGAAGGCCCCGACACCTTCCGGTATCGGGGCATAAAATCAGCATCATATAGCTATGCCTGTAACGGCATAGAAATGTCATGTGCTATTTTGCGCTTCTCCGGGAGGCAGTACCAACATACAAATATTCTTTTGTGAAAGTTCTCAGACTAATAATCATTTGTATACCTCCCTTTCTCGCTTATAGCGTATTTGTTATTCTTCATCTTACGACGCTCTCAGAAAGACCGCCGTGAACGGTGACTGTCAGTCAGTCTCGGCTCCATCATAATTCGAAATATATGCGATTACATCCTTATCTTCGAAATCTATAATTTCAAACTGTACTTCATCATAGTTTTCGTTCATTGAATCATCCCTCCATATTCCCAATTATGACAAAAACTCAACTTTCCATCGGCTGAATTATACAAAGACAACCGGAAAATGTCAAGCCGCAAATGACAATTCATGAAATTGTGCCGCTAATTCGACTGATAACAGGAAATATTGGTATTCCGCCCCTACAGGGACAGCACCGCGGTCGACAGATAATGCATCAAAGCCGTCAACGCGCCGAACAGGATCAGGGCGCCGAGAACGATCGCGTGGCGCTTGCGCTCGGAAACGATCGTAGCGATAAATTCGCGGACAAATGCGTTGATCCAGAAGTACATCTCCCTGTTAATCCCCGCAGTTCCTTCACCCTTTGATCACCGGCTTCACTCTTTTTGCGATGACGCATGCGAGCCCAAGTTTCAGCAGATCCGGCACGATGAACGGGAACACGCACCACGACAGGACGGTCATGTAGGCAACCGCGCCGATGTCGCGCAGGTAGATGTAAATGAACCAGACCGTTCCGACCGCGTAGCACGCCGCGAGCCCGATCACAAGCGCCGTAAGCTGCACCGCCCGCTTCTCACCGAGCAGCTTCACAAACAGCCCGTAAAGGATGCCCGTGAGGACAAATCCGACGATGTATCCGCCGGTCTTTCCGAGGATTACACCGAGCCCGCCGTTAAAGCCCGAAAATACGGGCACGCCGACCATTCCGAGCAGAATGTATACGACAATCGACAGCGTCCCGCGAAGTCCGCCGAGAAGCATCAATACCAGAAATACGGCAAATGTCTGCATCGTGAACGGAACCGTGGTCGGGATGCTGATCCACGACCCGATGGTGATCAATGCGGCTCCGATCGCGATATAAGCCGCATCCAGTGTTTTCATATGTTTCTTGTTTTGAGTAGTACTCATTTTGATCTTAGGAACTCTCCTGCCTTCAATCCGGCCGCACCTCGGTCAGATCACATTTCCCGCTTTTTGACCTGCCCGAACCCGGTCAGATCACATAATACCAGACGTCGCCCTGCTGCAGTTCCTGGCTCTTCCGCTCGTTACCGGAGGTCCGGTACTCCATCTCGAGGTTCTTCATGCTGACACGGGTGTTCGGCTCAATGGATCTCGTGATGAACGTATTGCCGCCGATTACCGCGTTCTCGCCGATGACGGTCTCGCCGCCGAGGATCGATGCTCCGGCATAAATCGTAACGTTGTCGCAGATCGTAGGATGACGCTTCTTTCCGGACAGCTTCTGGCCGCCTCTCGTGGAAAGCGCACCGATCGTAACGCCCTGGTAGATTTTCACATTTTCCCCGATCACGGAAGTCTCGCCGACAACAATGCCGGTACCGTGGTCGATGAAGAAGTATTTGCCGACGGTCGCGCCGGGATGGATGTCGATTCCGGTCAGCGAATGCGCGTACTCGGTCATAAGACGCGGCAACACGGGAACCTGCTCAAGATACAGTTCGTGAGCGAGGCGGAACACCGTGATCGCAAAGATGCCGGGGTACGCGAGTATGATCTCTGCGTAGCAGCCCGCAGCCGGGTCGCCGTCGTAAGTTGCGAGAAGGTCGGTCTCGAGATACTCGCGGATACGCGGGATACGCTCGAAGAAGATCTTCGTGATGCGGTAGCTCTCGCGCTCACGCTCCTCGTCAGACAGCGGATTGTCCGTTCTGCGCAGGTTGAGCGCGCGGAACACCTGCTCGCGAAGGCGGCTGAAAGCGTCCTCGATTGTCACCGCATAAGCGTTCTTCTGATTGTAAACTTTATTGGTCCGGTCGCGGAAATATCCCGGATAAGCGATGCGGAACAGAACCTCGATCAGTTCGTGAATCTCCGCCTTATCCGGATTCTCAACCGGGATTTCATCTATGTTTCTGTTTCCTTCCAAATCGGCAAGAATCGTATTGACGATCTGCTCAATCTCTTTTTTATCATTCAGATCACTCACGGGAAACTCCTTTCCGGGTGCGCCGCCCGGCACATCCCAAAGCGCCGCTCACGCCGCGCTCTTACCGCTTTAGACTACCACATAACCGTCGGAAAATCAATCATTTCGCTACCGGCCGTCACTTGACAAGCGCCTTAAAGAACTTAATCTGGTCGCGGTTGCAGCGTTCCGCGATCGGCAGCCGGATGTTCACGTGAAAGACGTGCACGGCCTCGGTGTTGCATTTGCGGCCGTAAACCTTCGCCTTGGCCGTAACTCCGCGCTCCGTTAGGAAGGCGCCGAACGGCCTGCAGTCCTCCTTTAACGAATCGTAAACCGCCGAGAACACGTATGCCGGCGGATACTTCTTCGTAATATACCCGTACACATCGGTCCGCGGGCATATGCGCGCATGTCTTTCCGATCATTATAACATATAAGAAACCGGAAAGGCTACCACTTCCGAAACAATGCGTAAACAATTATCCTCTCCCGCCCCCTCAAAAAAATTTGCAATAAACACCATATAACAGTTGACAACTGTTTCAAACTGTTATATACTGTTTATCGAAGACAGCGGGACAGCAGCACACACATGCCGTCCGAATCAGCGCGATGCGCAGGCGCGGACGCTGTTTACAGAAGGGAATAAAGTTATGCAGCACATCATAATCAAAAACTCATCCATGGTGCCGGTTTATGAGCAGCTGATGTCGCAGATCAAACAGCAGATCATAAGCGGCGAGCTTTCGGAAGGCGAGGCACTGCCCTCCGTCCGTGCTCTGTCCGCCGAACTGAAGATCAGCGCTCTGACCGTCAAGAAAGCGTATGACCGGCTCGAGGAGGAACGATTTGTCGTCACGGTCCACGGCAAAGGAACCTACGTTGCCGCTGCCGACCGGCAGCTTGCGGCGGAGGCGCGCCGTATGGCCGTCGAGAAGGACTTCTCTCTCGCCGTTGAGAAGGCAAGAACCGTCGGGCTCAAGGACAATGATATCCGCGAGATCATCGACATCCTGCTTTCGGAAACCTAATTCACTCTCATCAAACAATAAGGAACCAAAACCATGATTTCAATTAACAACCTGCAGAAAAAATACAAAGATTTTTCGCTGAACCTTTCGATGGAAGTTCCGGCGGGAACCGTTACCGGTCTTGTGGGGCGGAACGGCGCCGGCAAGAGTACCGTGATCAAAGCGATCCTCGGCCTGATTGAGCCGGACGCCGGCGAGGTTCGCGTTTTCGGAAAGAATCCCCGCAGTTTCACCGGGCGGGACAAAGAAGCAATCGGCACGGTACTCACCGATTCCGACTTCAGCAAATTCTACAACGTCAAGGACGTATACTACATTTTTAAGAGCTTATATCCGGCATTTGACGGAGACCGCTTCATGCAGTTATGCAAGGATCAGAAGCTTCCGTTCAGGAAGTCTCTGAGGAAATTCTCAACCGGTATGAGGACCAAGCTCCGCATCATCTCGGCAATCACGCACGACGCAAAACTGCTCGTTTTGGATGAGCCCACCGCGGGACTTGACGTACTCGCCCGGACCGAGATGCTCGGCCTGCTGCGCGACTATCTCGCTGCCGATGAGGAACGCTCCATTATCATTACCTCTCACATTTCCACCGATCTCGAAGGCTTCTGCGATGATATCTGGCTGATCGATGACGGCCGGATTGTGTTCCATGAGGAAACCGACGCCCTCCTCGACCGCTACGGGGTTCTGAAGGTCAGCAATGAGCAATATGCCGGGCTTGACAAGCAGTATCTGCTTGCAGCCAAGGTTGAGCCGTTCGGCTACGCCTGCCTGACCAATGAGAAGCAGTATTATCTCGAAAACTATCCGGGCATCATCACGGAACAGGCAACGCTTGACAGCGCTATTATTCTGCTGACCGGCGGCCGATTCAATACAGAACAGAAAGCGGGGGAACAGTAACATGATCCGATTATTAAAACGGGATTTTTATCTGACAAGGAAAAGTGCAATACTCGCTCTTGTATTTTTCGTCTATGCATTACTGAACAACATCTTATCCAAGGGCTACGATTCATCATTCTCAACAGAAATCTTAATCGCCGGATTTCTTTTGCTCGTCGTAGTGATTGAAGATTATCGGGACAACGGATTGTCCTTCGTACAGACGCTCCCCTTTACCTCTACGGAATATGTGGTCTCAAGACACCTTTTCATACTTATATGCTCGACGATAGTCTGTGCTCTGTCATTCGGTCTTGACTGGCTGTTCATCTGCCTGAAGCATGTGGATTGTGAAGAATACGGAATCAGCTTATGGTCAATGCTGAACGGATGTGCCCAGACGTGGTGCTTTCTGATCCTGTTCTATGCCATACTGCTGTTTCTCTTCAGTATATTCAGGATGGAAATCGCAGTCGTAGTGACCTTTGCGATTGAAGCCGCTTTTATGCTTGGCATACTGAAACTGCTGGGCTCGATTTCTTATAACCCGTTAGGGGAAATGACCCCCTTCCAGAAATGGTACTACGGTCTCAGCGAACAGAAGGTTTTCTTCGGAAGCGTCTGCATCACCATCGTCTTATATCTGATTTTCATGTTCATTACCACTTTGTTCATGAAGAAGAAAGAATATTGATCACGCAAAGAGAGCGGCCCGCATGAACCCAATGTCATTAAGTTAAGATGACAGCATCAAGAGTTCTGTATCAGAGATGGTACGGGACTCTTTTTTTCAGTTTTTTTGCTTAAAGCACTTGACAAACGGCACAAGATGTGCGGCCGCTTTCGCTACTGAATCGATTTATG
>JAFZUW010000031.1 GCA_017618195.1 Lachnospiraceae bacterium | reverse complement strand
CTGATACGCATCCTGACCGCGAGTATGTAAACTGAGAAAGGAAAAGCGGAGAATGAGCAATAGTTTGATAATTTATTTCAGCAGAGCTGACGAAAACTATGCAGTCGGATACATTGATAAAGGCAACACCGAGTATGTCGCGGAGTTCGTGCAGGAACTGACCGGTGCGGATATGTTCAAGGTCGAACCGCATGTGCCATACGCGAAGGATTACATGACATGCATTAACGAAGCGAAAAAACGCATTGGAAACGCTCCGATAAAAGAAAAGCTGACCGACATTTCCGCGTATGACACCGTTTTTGTCATGAGCCCGATTTACTGGGGAACCTATGCGCCGGAGGTGGAAACGGCGCTGGATGGTCTGGATTTTACCGGCAAGACGGTGCGCGTCATCAGCACACACGAGGGCTCGGGGCTTGCGAGTATGGTCGCCGACGTTAGAAAAATGTGCAAAGGCGCAGACGTTCAGAAAAACGGTCTGGCGATCAAAGGATCTCAGGCGAAAGAATCAAAGAAAACGGTCGCCGAATGGCTGTAAACAGACATGAATAACAGAAACTGGTTAGAATACCTCGTAAAAGAAATACACACCTGCGTCGTCGCAACCGTGGACGACGACGGTCTGCCCGTTACCGCCGCCATCGATATGATGGACTGTGATGAAAACAGTCTGTATTTTCTGACGGCAAAAGGCAAAGGATTTTTCGACCGTCTGAAAAAACAGGGATATATCGCGTTGACGGGTATTAAAGGCGAAAGCACGATGACTTCCGTTGCGGTTTCCGTGCGCGGCAAAGTACGTGAGATCGGTTATGACCTTATTCCGAAGCTTTTTGACAAGAACCCGTATATGAAAGAGATCTATCCCACGGAAGAATCGAGAAAAGCGCTTACGGCTTTTCAAATCTACGAAGGCAGAGGCGAATGGTTCGATCTGTCAAAGAAGCCGATAGAAAGAGCGTCTTTCACCTTCGGTGAAGCAGAGCGCAAGGAAGAAGGATATTTCATAACGGATGCCTGTATCGGCTGCGAGACCTGCGGCTCGGTCTGTCCGCAAAGCTGCATTGATTTCAGCAATATCCCCGCCGTGATCGGGCAGGATCACTGCCTTCGCTGCGGCAATTGCGCCGAGGTCTGCCCCGTCGGCGCGGTGGAAAGAAGATGAAACCATGACCCACGAAGATAAAAGAATATATCTGATAAAAACGCTCCTCGCCGAGCAGCCGAGATACCGGAATATCGAAATACCGGTTGATACGCAGGGACAAAAGGATTTGCTCCGCTCGCTTATGAACGTCCGTATGCCCGCGCCTGTTTCGGATGAGTACGTTCAGATCGAAAGCGAATACCTGAAAGAAGAAACGGCGGCGAAAGGCATAACCCGCCTTGCAGATTTGAAACCTGTCGAAGAAGGCATATATCTCTGGCAGGGCGACATCACAACTCTTGAATGCGACGCGATCGTAAACGCCGCAAACTCGCAGATGCTCGGCTGCTTTCAGCCGCTTCACAACTGCATCGACAACTGTATCCACACTTTTGCAGGACTTCGTCTTCGCAACAAATGCGCCGAGATCATGCAAAAGCAGGGGCATGAGGAACCGACCGGCGAGG
>JAFZUW010000030.1 GCA_017618195.1 Lachnospiraceae bacterium | reverse complement strand
TTATTAATGGTGCATAAAAAAGCAACGGGACGAAAGAAAATGACCTCTTTCGTCCCGTGTTCATAAACTCTTGCTATTTCAATGTCGTTATCTTAATGACATTGGATGATATGTACCCTCTTTACTGGACAACCAGTAAGGAGGGTATATTTTTATGCGTTACAGTTACGAGTACAAGCGGAAATGTGTCGAAATGTACAGGGAAGGTAAGTGGCCAAAGACTCCGAAATGGATAAAGGATCCAGAACGTTTTCATTGCAAGATTCGTGAATGGTTCCGTATGGAAGAAGCTAATGGACCGGATGTTTTAAGGCACAAGGGGCAGAATAAGGAATGGACGCCCGAAGAGCGCATGGAACTGGTATCCAGGGTGCTTGCCGGAGCATCCATCACATCGGCGGCTATTGATGCGGGAATCCAAAGCGGATTGTTATATCAATGGGTTCGCAAATATAAAAATGAGGGGTATAATGGTCTTGTAAACTTGAAGGCAGGACGAACTCCAAAGGAGACCCCGATGAAGAAACTCAACTACAACAATCCGAGAAAGCTCAACGAATCCGAGTATGAAGAACTCGTACGATTGAGAGCGGAGAATGCGTATATCAAGGCGGAAATCGAAGTAATAAAAAAAGAGATCGCCTTGAGAGAAGAAAAGGAAGCTGCGCGGCTCAAGGCGAAAAAGCAGCGATCGTCAAAGAACTCAGAGAAGCCGGATATCAACTGAAGTATCTCCTTAAGGCGATGGACCTTTCGAAATCCACATACTACTATGAGATCTCAAAAGAAGACGCCGTGGCCAAAAGAAATGAAGAGTTGGCAGATTTGATCAGGGAGATTTTTGAACACCACAAAGGACGTTACGGTGTCCGCAGAGTCCTTCATGAACTGGTCAACAGAGGCTATAAGGCAAACCACAAAAAGGTACAGCGGTTGATGCACTGCATGGGACTGAAGGGAAAACGTCCGAAAGAAAAGTATCATTCCTATCAGGGAGAGGTGGGAAAGGTGGCAGACAATCTCATCAACAGAGACTTCAGCACGACAATGCCCCTTGAGAAGTGGACGACGGACGTCTCCCAGTTCAGTTTTTCTTGGGGAAAATGCTATCTCTCCCCGATTCTGGACATGCACACGAACGAGGTCATCTCTTATGATCTTTCACAGAGTCCAAACATGGAACAGATCCGACGGATGCTTGAGAAAGGGCTGAACAGGTTTTCCTCACTGAACGGGCTGATTTTCCATTCCGACCAAGGATGGCAGTACCAACACGTCTACTTCAGAAATGAGATCAAAAAGAAAGGCATCATACAATCCATGTCCAGAAAAGGAAACTGTTATGATAACAGTATCATGGAGACCTTCTTCGGGAGACTGAAGAATGAGATGTTTTATGGGTGTGAGAAGGACTATCGGTCTTTTGAAGAGTTTTCCACAGCAATGTCCGAATACATTAACTACTACAATAATGAGCGCATCCAGGCAAAAACAAAGTGGATGCCTCCTGTAAAATACAGAATGGCATCCACTAGTTAAGCCTCGATCATAAATCAATGTGTCCAGGAAACTGGGTACATATCACATGATGCCCTCTTTTTTATTGCTCACTAATATGTTTACTTCGTGGCTCTGACCGGGATTTCCGGTATTTAGGATTATCGGTTCCATTGACACTGTAAATCCCTATGGCGAATCGAGTACCCGTCTTCTCCTCCGTCCTCCATCTTTTCTAACGAGTTTTCAACTGTCCCCCGATAAAGCAGCCCTTCTTCCGAATAAACGAAAACGCTGATCGTTTTGTCGTAAACTACACATGCCAGCTTTTCTCCGTCAAATGCGATGCTGACTTCCGCATCATCGGAAACTGCCTTTTCCTCAACTCCACGGATGATCATGGCCTTCCCGGGGCTTCCTTCCGCATTCTCAGAAAAAACATGGCAATCAAAAGCGTCGGTCGTAGCATTTTTCACTGTGACCGTAAACATGCCGTCGCCGTATTCGGTTGAAACCGGTGTGTCGTCCTTCACTTCGCCTAATTCGAGCGGGATATCCGGCGTAACCTCATTTCCCACCTGATTCATAATCCGGATATAATACATGCCGTCCTTCCGATATAAGAGATACAGCCGGCTTCCGTCTTTATTCTTCTTAAATTCTCTGACGCTGATCTCGGGATCGAGTTTTGTAAAAACGGAGGCGTCTTCCGCCGGATAACCGTATTCTCCTTTAAACTTTTGAATCGGGATAATATAAATTCCGTATCCCTTTTGAAGCACGGAGGTGTCGATAACCGTCCCATCTTTTAAATGCGTATCAAATACAAAATATAAAACGTCGTTTTTCGGGACATAGAAGATTTCCGGGTTATGTGACATTATCGTCCGCAGTCCCTCGTTCCTGTTCAAATCACTTCTCAATACCTTCTCATCGATAAGTTCTTTCCTTTTCAGATTCTTGATATCCGTATACTCTTCCCAATTCCTGTGAAACTCTGTTTTTGTCTTCAGTCCGTCAGCCTCATATACCACATTACAGTCCCACATGTCCGGGAGCCTTGTAAGGCTTATTGCCCAATCCATACCCGAGGTCCAGGTGTGTTCCTTTACCGTTATGGAAAGCCCCTCGGCTGCACTTCGGTTTCCCTCTTCTGTCCGAGCGGTAAATGCAACGTTTTCGTTTTGTTTCATGAATTGCTTCGCTCCGTAAACGCTGCCAAAGGTTAACAGAGCCAGAATGACAATAACAAGCACCGTTCTCTTCATATGCTCTCCCCCTGTCCCTTTTCTTCTTTCTCCCTGCTCTTTTCACGTTTCCGCCGCGATAAGAACAGAATCAGTGTAATCAAAAGAACTGCCAGGCTGAAATTAACAATCACATAGAAAAATGTGTGATGCAGAATATTCGGAAACAGGTTTTCCTCCCTTACAACAAATACAAAAGGAATCAGAATCAACGGAACAGCCCCGATTATGCGGGCGGCGGTCTTTTCATTTTGAGACATGCCGATACATCCGTAAACCAACCCGCCGCATATCACCATCCACACATTTTCCTTCCAGATGGTAAGGTCCCCGATCGGAATCACGCAACGGATCAACGGTGCCTTATAGGAAGCAATCACCAAATCCTGCTCCGTTAACAGCCGGCGTGTCATAAGCTGATTCATACCGTCTGCCAGATAAAACGATACGATCTCCGCCTCGAAAAGCATAATGAACAACAGTAATCCCGCGAGTAATTCCATACCGGCCATTGCTTCTTCACTGACACTCAGACGCTCCAAAATCAACCCCGCCTGAGACCGGTTTCGGGCAGCCCGCAGCCCATGGAAAATGATGCCGACATAGGCCGCAAGCAGCGTAACGGAGAATACCGGCACAACCTTATAAATGGAATACGGATTCCCCTGCTGTTCGTTCACAACAAACAGCAGTAAATTTGCAATCAGATTGACTGATATCATCGCGCCGATAAACATCAGCGGCTTCTTCATTCGAGTCAGAATCACCAGTTCTGCAACCGAGAGATATTTCTTCATGATTTCCCCCTATCCAAACAGTTTCCATACGGAAAATGAAACCGTTTCCGACCAATAATATCCGGAATTTTGATAAGTCCGGATAAACAGATATAATTCCATTCCGAAAACAAGAAGCGCAAGCAACGCATACAGAATCGGGAATGTGAGGCATCGGCGGTGAAGTTCCCCACGGTCCGGAAGCCGCTTCATCACATAGATGCTTTTCACAGGGTTGTAGTAGCTTCGATAGTGAAGGAAGGCAATTACTGCGCACAAGCACCAATAAATCGGAAGCCATACAAATACTCCGGAAACACATCTTTCAAAAGTCACAGGCCCGTTCTCTGCAATGTTGAAACTTTCCGCTTCCGCCATACGGCCTATAAATACATCTATGCAAATCCACCCCATCACAGCCAGTATAAAGAGGCAGCTGATTATTTCGGCCGCGATTTTCGTACCGGGCGGAAAGTAATTCGTAATCAGCTTTTTCGTTATCTGCCTTTTCATAATATGCTCCTTCACCGTACGGCATTCTTGCCGCAGGTAGTGTTTTTAATCCCAATAACAGGATATTATTCCGATGTTTTCAAGCTCATAATCATCTATTCTTAACGATGTTCGTATTTCTCCCTGATACTCTGTTCCGTCCTTTGAATAGACGGTGATCTGAAATGAACCGTTTCCATAACTGACCTCCGCCAGTCTTTCTGCGTCAAAGACCACGTCATGAAGCATTATCTCATGCTGCGATGCATAAGCTGTTGTCTGCATCAGGATTTCCCACTGTCTGCCTTCCGATTGTCCAATGACGAATATTCTCGAGTTCTCCTGCTTAAGCAGCTTTAAAACAATATAATCATCTTTCAAAACCAGTTCCGTGCCGTTTCCCGACATGAACTCGGCTTCTGATCCGAGAATAAAGTCAGCCAATGTTTCCGCGGTAGACGAATCCATGATTCTTGCATGACACTCGCCATCGGCAGCATAAACCAACAGCAGCGCTTTCCCGTTGAGCGTTATTCCGAGTTTCAGAATACTCCAATCCTGTTTTATCGGGCAGAACATTTGCAGTTTATCGTATTCATAGAGCTGAAAGTTTATCCCGTTCCTCACCTCATGGTAAGTTGGTATTTTGTAGATTCCATACCCTCCCGGAAGCATCGATGTATCCACACAGCTTCCATCTTTTGCTTTCGCGTCAAATGTGAAGAAAAGCGCTTCCCCGTTTCCGACATTGTAAAACTCAGGGTTATAGTATTTCTTTCCAACCGGTCTCCAATCATCTTGCGTGCCTTCAGACAGCTGCCATTGTTCATCCGAAAGAACCGGAATTTTCAGCAATTCCGAGAGCTTAAGAAAGACTTCTGCCGCTTCCGTCTGTGAAACCGGCTCAGACTTGAGGATATCTTCCGTTAAAACAAGGTGTCCCCTGCGGATATCTCTTACATAATAGAATCCGCTCCCGTATCCCCTTCCCATTTCATACGGCAATATGTCATTGAAGAACTCCGGATAGTATTCGTAATAATCCGCCAGGCGTACCGTGGAAGGACTGCCCGCTGCTTCCCATTTTTCAAGAAACGCTTCATCCTTCAGTATCACTTCCTGAAAATACAAGGTGGAAAAGTTGTTCCATCCTCTTATACCGGTACCTTCATTACGCGCCATATAACGCTCGGCGAGTCCGGCCCAGTATTGCTCATCGCGCTCGCTCTGATATGCTTCATCGGCCGGAACCAATTGATAAGAAACGGCCGCGCCGGCCTTATCGTAGTATATTGTGCTGTCCCAGGCCTTCGGTTCCATTTTCATATATCCGCCGTCGACCGAGGTTCCCTCTATTGCCGGCCATGCGGAAAACGTAATTCTCAGCCCTTCCGCCTTCGCTGCGTCGCCGGCAAGAGTCGTTTCCGTTATCGTCAGACTGTTTTTGTTACATAGCGATTTTATTACCGCGTAAGTAAACCCGGTCAGGCACAAAAACGATATGATTAAAAATATAACGACTTTTCGTTTCATTTTTTCCCCATGATTTCTTCTAATGATTTTCCGACGCGATCCGATTGATATCCGTATGTTCTCTTAATGAAATCCACCAGGGTATCTCCCCGCTCCTCAAGCATCGGTACACTTACATCGGCTGCCAGTTCTCCTTTATGAATCATGACCGCGCGATCGATGAAGCCCTCTGTTTCTTCAATCAGATGTGTCGCAAGAACAATGGTTTCCGTCGGTTCCAGTATTCCGAGAAGCACTTTATAAAAGTCCTCCCGGTTAAAGATGTCGTACCCGACAAACGGCTCATCAAGAAAGATATAATCTGCCCCCTGACAAAGCGCCAGAATGACTTCCAGCTGGTTTTGCTGTCCGGCGGAAAGCTGTTTGATCGGCCGTTTCAGCGGGAAGTCAAAGAACTCCGTCAGTCCCTTGAAACGGTCCTTTCTGAATCCCGGAAAATGTGACTCATAAAACTCCTTGTGTTCCGCTGCCGTCAAGGTCGGAAAGAAGCTGTGCTCACATGTTCCGAGAGAAAGGCGTTCAATGTTCTTTCTGGTAATCGGCTGTCCGTCAAGAAACACTTCCCCGTCATGCTTTATCAATCCGAGAATGCACTTGATCAGAGTTGTTTTGCCTGCTCCGTTCTCTCCGAACAACCCGATGATTTCACCCTGCTTAATGGTGAGACTCACATTTTTCACGGCATCCGTTCCGCCGACATAATGCTTGCTGACATTTTTAATCTCTAACATTGGTCTCCTCCGAAGTTTCTTCGTTCGTTTTCGCGGTTTTCTTTTTGTTTCCTTTCCCAACAAGGCTTAATGCAGCACAAATACCCCCGCAGGCAATCATGACAAGAGCGTCCGCCAGCCACCGGATTCCGTTGTCAATCGGGAAGATAATCCGGTAAAAGATTCCTTTCCGCTCCATCAGCTTAAGCATCATCATGGCGCCGTTTCCGAATTCAGCCATATTTCTGACTTCGCCCATGCAGAAAATGAAAACCACTTCTGCCTGCCAGAACATCAGAAATCCTGCCGCACAGACTGCGCCTTCCCATCCTGCAAGCATTCTTTCCGGGATTCTCAGTCTTATCCTCGTGTATTTGCTGTATCCTTTTTCACTCTTACATTCATAAGCTGTTGCAGCAAAGAAGAAAAGAAAAATGATGACAAAGAATATTCCCAGCCACTCCTCAAAAGCAACCGGATCGAATTTCGTCAGACTCTCCTGAAAGATAAACGAATAGGACACCAGACTTAAAAGGTTAAAACCAATCAGGATTGCAAGGAAGGACATGATCACTTTGAATCTGGTGGCTATTACAAGAGCAATGACCGAAAGATGCTTCTTCATGATTCCGTCTCCTCCTCTTCCCAGAACTGATCAATCAGCTTGAAGGCTTCCTCGCGGCTGATGCCCATCTGCCGCAGGGCTCCCGTGATGCTTCGGATATCTTCGCGAAGCAAATCCTCACGAAGCTTTTGAATCTTCTCTTCGGTAATCTTCATGACGCTCTTCGCCCCCGCCTGCGATACAATCAGTTCCTCTTCCTCCAACAGATGAAACGCCTTCTGCACCGTGTTCGGATTGATTCCGAGCAATGCGGAAAGCACACGTCTCGAAGGAAGCTCGTCGCCGTCTCGGATGGTGCCCGCGACTGCCCCGCGCTTAATGTAGAGAAGAATCTGCTGATAGATCGGCGTCCCCTCCGTCGGTTTAAAGGTGTCAAATGAAATCATGATCGGCTCCCTTTAAGAATCAAAACTGTATTAACCGTGTAATACGGTTTGACTGTATTATAGAACTAATACAGTTGGTTGTCAAGGGGATCTGTGAAAACTTTTTTATGCGATACTCATAATTGATAAGAAACCTTTCCGCGGGTATAATATGGAAAGAAAAAGTTTTCACATTTTCCGTAAAAAGGCCTTGACTCTCACACTGTGTCAGGGATTACAGTAACATCGAGCTCAGTAATACATGCATGGAGGACACACGCGATTATGTTAAAGATCGGTGATTTTTCAAAACTATCCAGAGTAAGCATCCGAATGCTTCGCCACTACGATGACATCGGGCTTTTAAAGCCCGCGGAAATCGACCGTTTCACGGGGTACCGCTACTACCGCGAGGACCAGCTGTTCACGATCGGGCGGATTACTTCGCTGAAAGACATGGGATTTTCCCTTGCGGATATCGTGAAGATGCTCGACATCTACAGTGAACCGGTCAAGATGGACGCTTTTCTTTCGGAAAAGCAGACGGAACTGAATGAGATTGCAAGACAGACGGAGTATCGGCTGACGCTTCTGGAAACGGCCCGTAAGAGGCTTAGAAAGGAGCACAATATGAATTTCGATGTTACGATAAAAACCATTCCGGAGCGCTATGCCGCAACGGTACGGATGATTGTCCCGACCTATATGGATGAGGGAATGCTTTGGAATACGATGATGGGTGAGACGGCTGCGGCCGGTGAACCGCTTGTTCCTGCAGACGGCTGCCTGGCGGCCGCGCAGTTCCTCGACCCCGAGTACAAAGAGGAAAATGTGGAAATACTCGCCTGGATGACCGTAAAGGGCACATACAAGGACACGGAACACGTGAAGTTTAAGACGCTTCCCGCCGTCAAAGTCGCGAGCTGCATCATAAAAGGCAGCTACGACCAGATGAACGACGCAACCGCGACGGTTGTTTCGTGGATCGGCGCGAACGGATACAAGCCGAACGGCCCGATGTTCAACATCTACCACGTAAGCCCCGCGCAGACCTCAAACCCTGACGAATACGTCACCGAACTCTGCTTCCCGGTGGAATAAACAGCGTATGTGAATATGCTTCCTGCTCCGCTTCCGGGCAGAATAAACAGATTTCGACACAAATTAAAAACGCTTTCCCGCGATAGATACGGGAAAGCGTTTTTCTTGAAATCCGTTTAATGTTTCGATGTGCCGCGACATAGCGTTAGGCCCCTCTTCAGGCAATGTTCTGATGGCTTTGCCGGCTGTTGTCAGGATCTCCTTGAGCGCAGCAGCCAGTCGCAGACCAGCACTACCGCGATCACTCCGATCGCCGGCAGAATCCATCCGATCAGCGTCAGAATTACAAATCCTATGATTCCGAAATAGAGGACAAATCGTCCGCGCAGCCGGTCCTGGTACATCTTACGCACATTTTCCGGCGCACCGCAGTCCCGAATATGCCGGTTCTGAATCAGAAAATACACGATCAAAAAGATGATCGAACCGAAGATGGCTCCGATGAAAAGAACCATCGAACTCGTGCGAAGGACTACGCTTCGGACAGACTCCGTCATGCTGTCCTCCCCCTCCACCACCTTGGACATCGGCCCAACCATGTTCATGATAATGGCTAACGCCGGTGCGGCGAAGAATAAGATCAGGGCGATCAGCCCTCTTCGATTAAACCGCCTGCAGGCGATCTGCGCCACATTTTCCGCCATGGCATTCGTAGCGCTTTCCTCCTCGGACTCCTCCGTCTGAGACATCCCCGACCGAAGCAATTCATCTGCGGAGACCCCCAACAAATCTGCGATTGCAGGAACCAGCGACAGCTCCGGAAGCGAACGGTCCGTCTCCCAGCGGCTGACCGTCTTGTCCGAAACATACAGCCGGTCCGCGACTTCTTTCTGCGTCATCTTCTTTTCTCTGCGAAGCTCCGCGAGATATGATCCGAATGTTTTAGTGCTCATGTGCACTCCTCCCCTCGTTTTGATGGCGCCATTGTAGCAAGCCCGTCTCGGAAAGTCCATCCCTTCGCACTCTAATCTGATTCTCCGTTTGCGAGAGTCAAGCATTTACGGGGCTTCTACTCAATTGTTCCTCCGCCGAGAACGATGTCGCCGTCATAGAGGACCGCCGCCTGGCCCGCCGTAATGGCGCGCTGCGGGTCGTCAAATGTGATGTGCACGCGGTCTTCACCGATCGGTGTCACCTCTGCCCACTGCTCCTTCTGGCGGTAGCGGATCTTTGCCTTGCAGCGGAACGGCTCCGCCGGGGCGCTTCCGCTGATCCAGTTGAAATCGGCTACGGTCAGCTCGCGGCTCATCAGATCGTCATTGCTTCCGAGAACGACCTCGCGTGTCTGCGGGCGGATCTCACATACGTAAAGCGGTTCGGGTGCCGAGATGCCGAGACCTTTTCGCTGCCCGATCGTGTAATGGATGATGCCTTTGTTGGGGCCGATTACTCTGCCGGATTTGTCTACGAAATTGCCGGGCTCGGGTACTTTGCCGGTATAGGTTTCAATGACTTTCGCGTAGTCTCCGTCCGGGACAAAGCAGATATCCTGGCTGTCGGGCTTGTCTGCGTTGACAAATCCGCTCTCTTCCGCTTCTTTACGGACGTCCGCTTTATTCATGCCGCCGAGCGGGAAACAGGTGTGAGCAAGCTGCTCCTGCGTTAAGGAATAAAGCACGTAGCTCTGGTCTTTCGATTCGTCGGCCGCCTTCTTTAAAAAGTACGTGCCCTCCTTCTCTTCGATCTGCGCGTAGTGTCCGGTCACGATAACGTCGCAGCCGAGTATAACCGCACGCTCATAAAGCTTCTCAAACTTCATGTAGCGGTTGCAGTCAATGCACGGGTTGGGCGTAATGCCGCACTCATAGCAGCGGATGAATTTGTCGATAATCTTCTCTTTGAAGTCGTCCTTGAAGTTGAAGACATAATACTTCATGCCGAGGCGGAATGCCACCTGTCTCGCATCCTCGACGTCATTCAAAGAGCAGCAGGTACGCTCGCGGGAAGCAGCGCTCTCCTTCAGATCGGAATTACCGGCTGCTTTACCGTATTCCGTCCGGATACTGCTGTCGGCGATGCTTCCGAACGCCTCCGCCGCATCTTCCGGCCGCTCATATAATTTCATCGTGCACCCGATGCACTCATAGCCGCGGTCAATCATCTTCTTGGCCGCCAGCGAAGAATCCACACCGCCGCTCATCGCAATCAGGGCTTTCTTTTTCATCTGTTCCGTCATATAAAGATACCTTCTTTTTTTCTACTGATTAGTATATTCTGCTATCCTCATAAGGGCAAGAACTTTTTACACGGAAAAACGGGCGCTGCAATCGCAGCGCCCGTTTTTATAAGCTTTTCAATTATTCGAAGCGAATCAGTTGATGCTTCTCTTTACATAGCTCGTATGAAGGATCTCATGAGCCTTGTG
>JAFZUW010000029.1 GCA_017618195.1 Lachnospiraceae bacterium | reverse complement strand
TGTTTTTGTATTGCGTGTAGAGACGTGCCGTGGTGCGTCTCCAAAGAAACCGAAAAAAACCGGTAAACGAGACGTGCCGCAAACCGCAAATGAGACGTTTCAGGAAACGTCTCTACAGCAAAACCGCCGTATTATACTCAATTTTTCGGAAAAATCCATGGTTTTTTGGGGAAACGAGACGCACCACGGCGCGTCTCTACGAAAATGCGGTCACGACTCTAAACCACTACCTCACACAGCGGACATAACTGTAGTCGGTCTTGTCTGCAGGCCACACAGAACCGTCCTCGAAATAAACCACCCATGCGTTATCCGTATTATCCGACAGAGCGGATGAAGACCACAACCAGACACTGTCGTCATCACCGAGCCTGCCGTAATAACCGTGGTTGTCCTGAATGTAATCGCAATAACAGTCACCAGCTCCGTCACTATATACCAAATGATCGGGAGCCGATACAGCGCAATCACCGCCAGCTTCAGAGCCCGGGCAGTTTTGGATAATTGTTCTGAGCTCGTCAATCGTCGGAAGCCTCCAGTCGTCGTAACCGCCGTCCTCAAGGTCTTCGCAGTATGAACCCGCTTCCTCCCAATTCATTTCGTCATCCGATTTTGCCGACCAGGAGATATTGGTTTCGGGATCGGTATACGGGAATGCGGTGCACTCCTGACCGTTCCAGAAGTAGCCGTCAATGCAGCCGCAGCTGTAGCCTTCAGCATAACCGAAACATGATCCGCTGCCGTTTTGAATTCCGGCACACGGATTGTCGGTAATGCAGACTGTTTCAACGCAATCTTCCCCGTTCCAAACGTAATTTGCGGCACATCTGAAGCTGCAGCCTTCTTCTTCGTCTTCGGGATATTCGCTGTAGTATGTGACCGCTTCAGGTTCGAAATCTTCGCCGTTCCAAGTCTGTGAGACATATCCGGAGAAATTCCACTCGGCGTGGTCGGGCAGGCCGGTGCATTCTGTTTCTAGGGTCGCCGGAGCGCATGTCTCCTCATCCCACTCGAAACCGTATTCGCAGCCGCACATATAGGCATCGCCTTCGCTCATGCACGTTCCGTCGGAATTTTCGACTTCCAGACACGGATTATCTGGGTTGCACGGGTCGGTCTGTGTTTGTTCGCCGCCTCTGACGCAGCGGACACCGGCGACATTGGTCTTAATGTCGTAGAACACGTAAGCGTTGACGAAATAGACGCTCCACGCGTAGTTTGTATTGTCAGTGTTGGTAGAGGAAGACCATAACCCGACATTGTCATCATCACCGAGCCTGCTGTAATAACCGTTGTTGTCCTCCATGTAGTTGCAATAGCAGCTGCTGGAATAATCACTGCTGGACAAATGATCCGGGTCGGATACCTCGCATACTCCGCCGGGCTGGGTATTCTCGCAGTTCTGGATAACAGTTCTGAGTTCGTCGATATTCGGAAGTCTCCAATCGGTGTAACCGCCTTCTTCAAGGTCTTCGCAGTATAAACCAGCGTCATTCCAATCCATCATATCTGCCGCCAGCGACGACCAGGTGAGACTGTTTTCAGAATCGGTATAAACCGGAGTGCATTCTCTGTTCATATTCCACTCGTAGCCTTGATTGCAGACGCATACCGCCGAACCTTTTTCGCTTACGCATTCCCCGCTTGCATTCTGAATGCCGGGACACGGGTTGTTTTGCGCACACGCATCACCGTAAGAAACGCAGCGGACAGACGATTCAAATTCACCCTCATAAGGAGTTATTGCCTGGTCGAACGGGTCAAAGAGAAGCACCTGCGAGTCGTCAGTGAACACAAGTGCAAATCCCAAAGAAGTGAAATTATAATACTGGTAATAAGCTCCGTTATATGAGGTCGAACTTACAAATGTGCCGAAATCATTAAAAATATCACGCTGTGAGAATGCGAAGTGGTTAGAATTGTAATAATCTGTCTCAGGTGCCGTATTGACCAGCATGTTTAACGGTTCATATTCCGGTACAACCCAGTCGCTCATTCCGCCGTAGTTTGAGTTGGCGAGACTTGCGCAGTAAGCTTCAGCCTCTGCATAAGTTGTCACCGGGCCGTATTTTTCAGACCAGTACATACTGCTCCAGTCATCCTCCTGATGGTAAGGCAGCCCGACCTGCGGTCTTGAAAGCGGATCGGAAATTGATCTCACGCAGCGGACTTTGACTTCCGAAGTGCCTTTTGCATCGGTATATGTGAGTTCAGTCCGGGAGGCTGTCGCAAAATCCAGAACATTGAAGATTGCAGATTCTATAGAATTTTCCATCGTTGAATCCGATGACCAAAGTGTTTCGGTGTCACCGAAAATCGAATAATAGCCGGAATTATTCTGTTCACAGCTGTTTTCGGGGCAGTTTTGAACAAGTGTTCCGAGTTCTTCAACTGTCGGAACTCTCCAGTTGTCGGAGCCCCCTTCGTTCAAAGTTCCGCAGTATTCAGCCGCACCCGACCAGTTCATGCCGTTTTCGGAAATTGCCGACCATGAAAGACTGTTTTCAGAATCGGTGCACGGCGAATCGCTTTCCGGGCTGCATTCAGGCAGCTGCTGCAAGGTTTCGACACATGCCTGACCGTTCCATGAGTGATTTCCTGTGCAGCCGCAGCTGTATCCGCCCTGCTGGTCTGCCGTACACTGCCCGTCTGAATTTTCCATTCCATAGCACGGGTTGTTTTCGCACGGGTCAATTTGTGTTTGATACTCACCTCTGACGCAGCGTGCATAAATCTGGTTATAGTTATCGGACTTATCTGTGCTGATCACGTGTCCGGCACCGAAATATACAACCCATGCGAAGCTGTCATTCTCAAGCCGGTTAGATGAAGACCAAAGACTAATATACCAGCGATCACTGAGCTTGCTGTAATAACCGTTCTCGTAAACAGCATCACATTGGCAGTCATCCGACCAATCATTATAGATTGACAAATGATCGGGGTCGGATATTGCGCATGCACCGCCTGCCTGGGATCCAGTGCAATTCTGAATAAGCGTCCTGAGCTCGTCGATATTTGGAAGTCTCCAGTCTGTATATCCGCCTTCTTCAAGGTTTTCGCAGTATTCAACTGCCGCATCCCAAGTAATAAAATCCGTCGTTCTCTTCGACCAGACAAGATCAGTTTCCGGATCGGTATACGGGAATGCAACACACTCCGAGCCGTTCCACTCGTAACCGTCCGCGCAGCCGCAGCTGTAGTCCGTCCCACCGAGGGATTCGCAGGTTCCGTCCCAATGTTCAACTTCCGCACACGGATCAGCTGCGCAAGGATCTGCTGCATAAAGGCAGCGGACATAAACATTACCTTCATAAGGTTCTTCAGTAAATGCGTTGATCATGCTTGATCCGTCATCAGCTCCCATTACGTAGCCGAAAGAAGTGAAATCCATATACATGTGAGTTCCCTCTTCTGGCGAGTACGAAGAGACAAAAGCACCGAAATCATTGAAAATACCGCGCGGCTCCATCAATAAATTTTCAGAATTTCCCGATTCAAGCAGAAGCATTATGAAATCGAAATCAGGAACTGTCCAGCCGCTTATTCCGCCGTAGTTCGACTGAGCGAGATCTGCGCAGTAAGCTTCAGCTTCCGCATAAGTCGTTATCTGGCTTTTTTCAGACCAATAGAAGTTGTATGTATTACCGTTTTCTTCGTATTCCTGAAGGTAAGGCAGCTCGACCTGAGGTCTTGCAAGCGGGTCGGAAGTTGATCTTACGCAGCGGACTCCGATTTCGGCAGCAGTTGCATCTTCATAGGAAAGTTCCGTCTGGGAAGCCGTTCCGAAATCAAAAACATTGAAAACTGCAGATTCTACAGAATTTCCCATTGTGTAATCCGATGACCAAAGTGTTTCGGTGTCGCCGAAAATTGAATAGCTGCCGACAGGAAGCGGATCGCAATTGCCTTCGGGGCAGCCGGTGACGAGTGTTCCGAGTTCTGCAAGAGTCGGAACTCTCCAGTTGTCGGAGCCGCCTTCGTTCAATGTTAGGCAGTATTCAGCCGCGCCTGACCAGTTCAAGCCGTCTTCGGACATTGAAGACCAGACAAGGCCGTTTGTTTCATCGGTATAAGGAGTTTCCGGAATGCAACTGCTGCCGTTCCAGAAGTAACTTTCAATACAGCCGCATGAGTATGACGCACCGTTGCTTTGGCAGATGCCGTCAGAGTTGGGGATTGATCCACACCGGCTGTCGGCGCAGGAATCGTAGTGAGCGCAGCGGACGTAGACATCACCATCATAAGTCGTCCCATCAAAAGGATCAATCAGGACTGTTCCGTCCTCCTTTGCCAGCAGACTGAACAAATGAGTGAAATCATAGTAAAAATAAGCACCTTCCAAAATAGTGCCATAGTTGCTCACTGCATCACGGGAAGATGCCAAAACGTCAAAATCGTAGAAAATAGATTTTGATTGGAAGAAATTTTCAGGAGTTTCTTCAATTATCAGTGCTTGAATCATGTCTCCGGGGACAAACCAATTCAGACCGCCGTCAGTAAGGCTGGCGCAGTAACTTTCCGCTTCGGAATGACTCGATACCGGGCCGTATTTTTCAGACCACCATATATCGACTTCCCCTAACATTTGCGACTCTGTCTGATGATAGGGGAAGTTGAAGCTCTCTCTTTCAAGCGGGTCGGAAGCCGTTCTAACGCAGCGGGTTTTGAATTCGGAGTAGACGGCATCGTCCAACGTGAGTTCCGTCTGCGAAGCTGTCCCGAAATCTAAAACTTTAAAGTAACCAAAGTCTTCTCCGACGGTTGAAGACCAGAGCACGGAATTGTCACCAAGAAGAGAATAATAACCGGAATCATTCTGTTCGCACTCACCTTCCGAACAGTTCCTGACAAGTGTTACAAGCTCTTCGACTGACGGAACTCTCCAGTTGTTTGAACCACCTTCATTCAAAGTTCCGCAGTATGCAGCCGCACTATTCATATCCAAATCGTTTTCGGAAATTGTTGACCATGAAAGACTGTTTGCAGAATCGGTGCACGGTACCGTGCCGCTATCGCCGCATTCGGGGAGCTGACCGGAAATCGGAACGCATTCAATGCCGTTCCACTCGTAGCCGTCATTGCAGCCGCAGCTGTATCCGCCCTGCTGGTCTGCCGTACACTGCCCGTCTGAATTTTCCATTCCATAGCACGGGTTGGGAATACACGGAGTCCAAATACACTCCGAGCCTGTCCAAATATAATCAGCAGCACATTGGAAGCTGCAGTCCTGAGTGTCTCCGCCGTTTTCGCTGTAGACAGCCTCAGGAATTGCCGGAAGCCACTCGGAGCCGTTCCATGTCTGGAGGATAAGGTCGTAAGAGTTCCAACTACCGTGTTCCGGAAGACCGTAGCAGGTTCCGTAACGCTGCGTATTAACCGGCAGATCGGTTCTGACGCAGTGGACACTGGCTCTGCCGTTAATGAGGAACGGGCTTACATTATCATTGAGGAAATCTACACCCGCGACATAGCCTATAGAAATTTCGTCTTCCTGTGCAATCGTGGAAGACCACAGCATAACGTCATCGCCGTCTCCGAGTTTGCTTCCCATGGACTCGTCGCAATTGCAATCGCCGAACCCGCCATCGTAGAAATAAACGCCGCACTCTCCGCCGGGCTCGACATTCGGGCAGTTCGTTACAGTCGTTCTGAGTTCGTCGATTGTCGGCATTCTCCAGTCGGTATATCCGCCTTCTTCAAGGTTTTCACAGTATCCGAAAGCCTGCTCCCATTCCAGGAAATCTTCGTCGCTGTCTTCCTTCAGGGATGACCATGTCAGATTTGTTTCGGGATCGGTGTAGGGGAATGAAATCTGGCCGCTGGATTGAGCGGTTCTGACGCAGATGACAGGGTTACGCCTTGCCTTATAGTATGGGTACACGTTTCCGTATCCGAAATCCACAAACCATGCGTACTCCTTGTTGTATAATGGAGTAGAGGAAGACCAAAAAGTACCGTCCGACATATCAGGAAAATCTGAATAAGGGGAATCTGTTTTGTTATAATTGAGCAGCGTTGTCAACTCGTTCTGGTTCGGCAGTCTCCAGTCAGAATATCCCGCATATTCAAGACTTTCACAATACTCAAGAGCATCCTGCCATATTGTTTTTCTGTTTAGATAAGTTTTCTGCCACATCAAACCGGTCGTTGAATCGGTGACTACATCTGCTCCGCTTATCGTCTGAGTCGTAAATGAAGCATTTGGAAGTGCGCTGCCGCGGACACACATAACGTTATATAAATCCGTTTTTGCTGTATCAGAGGAAAATGAGTTGAAATATTCCACATAATATACTCTTGAAGTGTCAACTTTTCTTTCCTGCGATGTCCAAAATCTTGATGAATTGGAATTTGTAATATTCGGGAAATAGGTTGTATCAAAAGCAGGATAGGATTTGTCTTGATCTGAAATAGTCTGGATTTCCAGCGGACTCGGCAGCCTCCAGTCTGAATGTCCGGCATAAGTCAGGTTTTCACAGTAAGATACGGCATTTTCCCAAGAGTATTTTTTTTTCGTGGTAGACTGCTGCCACTGCAAACCGGTATTGTTGTCAAAGACAACATTGTCGCCTGAAATCGTTCTAACCGTGAAGCTCTGCGGAGTACATGTTCCAAGAGCGGCATATTGCGGATCCTGACCGTATAAATCCTCCCCTTTTGCCGGGCAGGAGATTTCTTCACCGTCACTGTTGTAGCATTTTGTCTGACCGGTGCAGATATTGCCCAGAGTCAGAGGAGTTGTGCATGCCTCTCCGTTCCAGAAATATCCGTCATTGCAGCCGCAGACATAGTCTGTCAAACTGTAGGATTGGCAGGTTCCGTTTCCGTTGTCAACTCCGCTGCATGGGTCGCCTGCTTTGCAAGGACCTGGAAGGCATGCCTCTCCGTTCCAGAAATATCCGTCATTGCAGCCGCAGACGTAGTCTGTCGAACTGTAGGATTGGCAGGTTCCGTTTCCGTTGTCAACTCCGTTGCAAGGGTCGGCGGTTATACAAGGACCTGGAAGGCATGCCTCTCCGTCCCAGTAATAACCGCTCTCACAGCCGCAGGTGTATCCGCCCTGCTGGTCTGCCGAACACGACTCGTCGGAATTTTCGATTCCCTGACACGGGTTGTTTTCGCACGGGTCAGGTTCTCTGACACAGCGGGCATTGTTGTGGTAGCTGCCTGACTTATTGGTGCTCACGGAACTTTCGACGAAATCCACGAGCCAAGCACTGTACCTATTGCCGGCGTAGGTAGTGGAAGACCAAAAATAGTTGCTCGGCATATCAGGGAAATATGAATAGGGAACTTCAGATTTTTCATAGTTAAACAGTGATAGCAACTCATTTTTATTCGGCAGCCTCCAGTCCGAATAACCGGCATAAGTTGAATCTTCACAATATGAAAGTGCATCCTGCCATGTTATGTCTGTTGCATACTCTTTCTGCCACATCAGCCCTGTTTTTGAATCAGTAACAACAACCGATCCGCTTATCATCTGGGACGTGAAATCGGCTGATGTTGCAGATTGCATTTCCTCTCCGCTGACACAAAGAACCTTGTAAGTCTTGGTTTTCGAGTATGAATCTGAAGCATACCCATAATAGTAGCCATAATAAGGCGTAAATACATAAGCATAACTCGTATCGCCTTTGTATTCTGCAGATGTCCAAAACCAAACGCTCATGTCTGTCGGTATATTCGTGAAATTGGAATTTGTTGCAGGTTCGTATGTGTTATTGTTAATGATCGAGATCAGTTCCTGAGGATTTGGAACTCGCCAGTTGCTTATTCCCCCGTAATTCGAGCTATTCAAATCGGCACAGTGATTCGGTGCATCATCCCAAGTGTAGGTATCCTCAGACGGCGACTGTTCCCAAACAAGACCGGTATTGTTATCGATGACTGTGCCTGCCTGAGTACCAGTTCCAACAGTGAAACTCTGCGCCGTGCATTTTCCGAGATCGGCATATTGCGCATCCTGACCGAAGAAATCCTCGCCTTCTGCCGGACAAGTTATTAAATAAGGTGCGTTGTTGTAACATCCTGTCTGATTGGTGCAGATTCTGCCGAGAGGAACAATACACTCAGAACCATTCCATGTATACCCGCTCTTACAGCCGCAGCTGTATTCTGTCAAGCTGTGGGATTTGCATTTGCTGTTTTCAACTCCGCCGCATGGGTTGCCTGCTTTGCAAGGACCTGGAAGACACCCGTCTCCGTTCCAGAAATAACCGTTCTTACAGCCGCAGCTGTATTCTGTCAAGCTGATGGATTCGCAGTTTCCGTTCCCGTTTTCAACTTCGCCGCACGGGTCTGCAGTAATGCAAACGGTCGCTGCGCATTCAACACCGTTCCACACATATCCGTTCTCGCAACCGCAGTCATATCCGCCCTGCTGGTTTACCGAACACGATCCGTCGGAATTTTCAATTTCTCCGCACGTAGCGGTGTCACACGGATTGTAATATCTTACGCAGCGGACATTGTAACTGCTTGACTTGCTGCCGTCGCCGACACCGCCAACGCTGAAATTACCTGTCCATGCGTAATTTGTATAATCTGATTCGGTGGTTGAAGACCACAATGTGACTGTATCGCCGAATTTGCTGTGTCCTCCGGTTAAATCATTTGAACACTGGCATCCGCTTGAACTCCAGCAGCCACTGTAAGCTGAACAACTCGTCGTAACGCCGCACGAACCACCTGTTTCCGTGGCTGCACAGTCCTGAATAAGTGTTCTGATGTTGTCGATATCAGGCAGTTCCCAATCGTTGTAACCGCCTTCTTCAAGATTTTCGCAGTATGAAACGGCATCATCCCAAGACATTGTGTCCGCCGATTTTTCCGACCAAATAATATTGGTTGCCGGATCGGTATACGGGAATGAAATACATTCCGAACCGTTCCAATCGTAATTTTCATCGCAGACACATACAGCCTGACCTTTACTGCTTGAGCATTCTCCGGTTGAATGTTCAATTCCGGTACACGGGTTGTCATTTGCACATGCATCTTCATAACCGATGCAGCGGACATAGAGATTTGAAAGAGGAAGAAAAGTGGAAGTGTTGCTGCCCATAATTATTCCACTCATGCCTTGTTCTGCAAGAATTACCCCAATTTCACCGGTTGAAAAATCGATAACTTCGGGATAGCTGTCATAATATAATGAAGCGGAAATGAAAGTTTCGGTGTCACCGAACAGTGAACGGCTGCTTGAGAAACTTATTTCGGAGCATCCGGCATCACCGAAATTCGGCAATGCACAGTCAAGAACTGTCGCGTAATCTTCAAGCGTCGGAAGATCCCAGCTCATTCCGCCGTAGTTCGACTGGGTCAGATCTGCGCAGTAACTTGCGGCTTCCTCATAACTTGAGAAAGGACCTGATTTTTCAGACCACCACAAACCGGACTCTTCGTCATGATAAGGAAATTCCGTTACAACCGTTGACGGATAGTTGTCCGATCTGACGCAGCGCAGTTTCGCCTTAAAAGAATCAAGGTTTTCCGTTCGCGACACCTGTGTTGCAGTATAGAAATTGAAGAAATTCAAAGCCGTAGCACCGTTGACTTCAGTCAGAGTCGAAGACCAGAGTGTAGCAGCGTCGTTCAAGACCGAATATATGCCGTCCCAACTAAACTCGCAACCGCTGTCGTCGTCGCAGTTTCTGACCAGGGTTGCAAGTTCGTCGATTGTCGGAATTCTCCAGTCATCGTAGCCGCCCTGGACGAGATTTTCGCAGTATTTTACCGCACTCATTCTATCCCGTGCACCGGTTATACGCGACCATGAAAGCCCTGTCTCAGGATCGGTGAAGAAACCGACAGCAGCCGGAAGCGACTCGTCAAGAACGCACCTCGAAGAAGTCGGTTTATAAATATATTCCGGGCTGTGCGGTTTAAGGGAGCCGCTTTCCAAATCAATCATCCATGAATAATTGTCGCCATCCCCAGTGGGAGTCGAAGAAATCATATAGGAATAATCGTGGAATTTTGATTCAAAACCGCTTCCGTTTTCGCAGAGTTCGGAATTGTAACAGTTTTCATCCGAGCTCATGCTGCACTCGTCGGTAACATTGCACGCACCGCCTGCCGCAAGGTTTGCGCTGTTGCCGAGTATCGTTCTGAGCTCGCTGACTGTCGGGATTCTCCACTGGGAAAATCCTCCGTCATTCGACTCACGGCAGAGCGTTTCGACAAACCCTTTGGAAAGTGTGTCGCTATTGGTGTTGACAACCTGCGACCAGACTATGCCGGTTTCAGGATCTTCGCACGGAGTGAAGCCCGTTTCATTGCAGTAAGGAACACTCTTTCCTTCCGGATAAGGCTCTGTCTTGCTTCTGACGCAGCGGACTGCCGCAGCATTGATACTTGTTGAGTCGCCGTGGGAAGGAGCAAGCATACCTGACACCATCTCAAACAGGAAGAAACCTTCAGCACCGCCGTAAGTCGGAGCAAATGTCGAAGTCCAGAACATTTGCAAACCTTGTGCTGAATAGTATCCGTCATTAATGCCTGTTGCAAAGTCCGGGAATGCTGTAAGCGACATGCTGTTTGAATCGTAGTCTGCAAGAGACATCATTTCATTCCTGTTCGGAAGCCTCCAGTCGTCGTAACCCGCATAATTAAGGTTTTCGCAGTATTCAAAAGCCTGCTCAATCGTTTTCGCGTTGGCAAAACCTTTCTGCCACAGAAGGTTTGTGCTTGAATCGGAAACAATTTCATCACCGTTTGAATTAACAACAGTGTATTCACCTGTTGCGCCGTAACTTTCACCGCTTACGCAGATAACATGAGAAGAGGAGGAATCGGAGGTTTTGTTTACCAGAGAGATTTCGCCATTACCGAAATCAAGAGTCAGAACATAATCTTCTTTGGTAATATCACTGTTTATCCTAGCATAAGCATCGGATATTGAAGTGTCTGACCAGAACTCGTAACTTGAATCATTGAAGCTGAAGAACGCCTCGCGCACTGCCGGATAGCTTGTGTCAAGGTGAATAGTAGTGTTGAGTTCCTTGATTGTCGGAAGTCTCCAGGTGTAGCCGCCGTAACCTTCAGGATTTTCGCACAGAGCCTTTGCGTTTTCGTAAGTCGCCTGTCTCGGAGTTACAAGCCAGCGCAGGCCGGTTGCAGCATCATAAACCTGCTCGTAATAGATGTTTTCTTCTATTTCAAGGGTTTCGCCTTTTACAAATTCATGCTGCATGCAGGATTCTTTGCCCGCATACTGGCCGTCCTGACCGTAGAAAGGCTCGCCTTCAATCGGGCAGTCGATGAAGGATTCACCGTCGCTGCACTTTGTCTGGCCGGTGCAGAGAATTTTGGTGAGAACTGAAGAGCAGGTTTCGTCGCATCTGAAGCCAATGCCGTGACCGTCGCCAACATCCGGTTCAGCATTGTCGCATACTTCGCCGTTTCTTCCGTCAACTTTACCGTCACCGCAGTATGAAGGAACACCCTGAACCGGCTGGCATTCAGTCGAGCAGACCGTGCATTCGGTTTCGCCGTAAGCGCAGTCCATATTTCCGTTGTTTTCACCGTTGTCGCAAAGTTCGTTGTATTGAAGTGCGCTGTCGCCGCAGAAGCCGAGAATTGTCCGGCAGTCGTCATCGCAGTAACCGCCGATTCCATCGCCTTCGCCGACTGCAGGTTCGGCGTTGTCGCAGACTTCGTTAACCTGAAGTATGCCGTCACCGCAGGAGCCGAGAATTTCACGGCAGTCGTCATCGCAGTAACCGCCTATTCCACCGCCTTCGCCGACTGTGGATTCCGCCTTGTCGCATACCTCGTTTGCCTGAACCGCACCGTCGCCGCAGTAAGTTGCAAAACCCGATACTTCCCGACATTCTTCCGAGCAGAGAATGCACTCAAGCTCTCCGTAGACGCAGTCCGTCGCACCGTTTACAAAACCTCGGTCGCAGACTTCGCCGTGTTTTGTATCAAGTATGCCGTCGCCGCAGCGCGAAGCAAAGCCGTTGCAGCTTGTGTTGCACTTGCCGTAAGAGCCGTTTTCCTCTCCGTCGTCGCAGGTTTCGCCGTTTTCGGTGTCTGTTACGCCGTCGCCGCAGTGTGAAGCCGCGCTTCTGCAGTCTGCGCCGCAGTGGCCGTAAACTCCGTTCAAGTTCGCGCCTTCGTCGCAGGTTTCGCCGTTCGCCTCATCAACCCTGCCGTCGCCGCAGAATGAAGTTGCGCCGCTTGTTTTGACGCATCCGGTCGTGCAGAGTGTGCATTCTGTTTCATTGTAAGCACATTCTGTCGCACCGTTTTGTTCGCCGTTGTCGCACTCCTCCTTGTTTGCCGCATCGGTTGCACCGTCGCCGCAGAATGAAGTGATTCCCGCAGTTTCACGGCATGTTGACGAGCAGAGTGTGCAGGATTCTTCGCCGTAGAGGCACTCTGTCGCGCCGTTTGCAAAGCCGTTGTCGCACTCTTCGTTGTTTTCGCTGTCAAGCACGCCGTCGCCGCAGCGCGAAGCCAGACCCGCAATCTGTTTGCACTCGGTCGAGCAGACAAGGCAGCTCTCCGCCCCGTAAGGACAGTTCATGTTGCCGTTGTCAGTGCCGAGGTCGCACGCTTCGCCGTTTGCCTCATCTTTTTCTCCGTCGCCGCAGAATGAAGTGATTCCCGCAGTTTCACGGCATTCTGACGAGCAGAGCGTGCAGGATTCTTCGCCGTAAGCGCAGTTTGTCGCCCCGTTTCTCTCTCCGAGATCGCAGGTTTCGCCGTTTTCGGCATTAACCACGCCGTCGCTGCAGAATGAAGCTCTGCCGCTGCAGGTCGTATTACATTTATTATATGTGCCGTTTTCCTCTCCGTCGTCACAGGTCTCGCCGTTTTCGGTGTTGACTACGCCGTCGCCGCAGTAGGAAGCCGCGCCGTTGCAGTCCGCGTTGCAGTGGCCGTATTGGCCGTTAAAGTTCGCGCCCTCGTCGCAGGTTTCGCCGTTTTCGCTGTCAACTACGCCGTCGCCGCAGAAGGATGTCGCGCCCGCAGTGTTCCTGCACTGC
>JAFZUW010000028.1 GCA_017618195.1 Lachnospiraceae bacterium | reverse complement strand
GTAGAAGTGATTCCGGGATTCATTCTCGGAGGGATTTACAACCTGGAAGAGATTTTGTACCTAAAGCCCGACGTACTTTTTCCGTTGGACCGTTTGCCGGGCTGGGTGTGGAACAGCGGCTTCCGGGGAGAGATTGTTTACTATCCGATCACGGACTACGATGTGTTGCCGGATGATGTGTTGGACAAACTGGCAGAGGCCGCAGCGGAGCGCCTGCGCGCAGGGAAGCGTGTGGGAATGTTCTGCATCGGCGGACACGGGCGCACCGGTTATGCAGCGTCCTGTGTGCTGCATCTGTTAGGGGAAAAACGGCCGATCGCATTTCTTCGGGACAACTACAGCTATAAGGCTGTGGAAACGCAGGAACAGGAGGCGGCCGTGGAGCGATTCAGGGGGCGCCATGTCGTATGATTATTTTCAGCAAACCGTCTGATGAATACGGCTTTCTCTGCCCGGATTCCCGGGAGGGATTTGTCTACAACAGGTGGTATTTCGACACCATCCATAAGTTCCTTGCCTACAGTAAGGCCAAAACCTTCGGCGACCTCCGGGCTGCCTATGAAATCCTCACGCAGCAAAGCATCGGCATGATGCAGCGGCTGGCGAGAGAGGCCGCGGGAGTGAATGAGACCCGGTGGGAAGGACAGATGCCGGCGGTGTTATTCCGCGGGCTTACTGCATTTTTCGAAGACCACCCGGAGTACGTCACGAAGCTGGTGGAAACCGGCGACGAGTGGCTTGTGTACTGCGATGATGACAAGGTGCTCGGAACCGGAATCTACGCATTTCACAGGGAGCAGGCGGAGGACCCGGCGAACTGGACCGGCAAGAACCTTCTGGGATTTACGCTGATGGAAGTCCGCGAGGTATACCGCGCGAAAATGCCCGGGGTGTACGATACGATCCCGAAAAATCTGCCGGGCATTATTATGCATCGGGCGGAAAACGGATATCTCGGGTTTCCGCCGTATGAGGGAACCGAGCCGTACCTCTGTCTGAACTATTCGGTGCCGAACACGGAGGACGCCGGGAAGCTTGGAAACATGCTTCTTAAGGCCGGCTGCCGGGTATGGTATGACGAGAAACTCGGCGGCGGACGTCTCTGGACTGGGAAGCGGTCGGATGCGATTGCCGGATGCACGGGTGTGGTGACGCTGTACAACGGAAGCGAAACATTTTCCCATGCGGAGCTTGCGGCAATTCGATTCGCCGAGCTTCTGGGGATTCCGATTCTGATGGTTGATACGGCGAGCGAGACTCCGAATGATCGGGACAAATACTATGACAACAGGACGTATGTCTACGGAAAGCTTTACGAGAAGGATTTTGAGGAGAAGCTTTCCGGGGGACTTGCGCGTTTGCGGGAGCTCGCAGAGAAAGCGGAGAACAGTGACGGAACCGCGGATTCGGATGATGAGAAGAAATCCCGGAAGTCCTATGATCTGGCATTCCGCTACTATGAGAATTACCGGAGAAAACGCAAATGCCGCGGCTATGATTATGAATGCAACCTGCGGACGAGGGAAGTATACGACGAGGACGGTGCCCGCGTGCACAACCTGCGGAGCTGGACGGAGTACGGCAGGGGAACCGTGACGGAGGATGAGGGCCCGAAGTTCTTAGGCGATGAGGAAACATACCGTTTCATGATGTGGCTTAGGGATGAATTTGTCCTGGTGCCGAAGAGCGCAGAGCGGGACTACACGGGACTTCCTTCCGACTGGGAGTATGCGAAGCACCTTGCG
>JAFZUW010000027.1 GCA_017618195.1 Lachnospiraceae bacterium | reverse complement strand
GTAAACCGAATCGAAAATCAGCGCCTGCAAGGGCTTTTCAGGGTCTCCCTTCGGAGCAGGGATCTTCGTAACAATGCCTTCGAGCACGTCTTCGATATTGAGACCGAGCTTTGCGGAAATACGCGGCGCATCCTGCGCTTCAATACCGATCACATCCTCAATCTCGGCGATTACGCGTTCCGGTTCCGCGCTCGGCAGGTCGATTTTGTTGATGACCGGCATGATCTCAAGGTCATGGTCGATCGCGAGGTAACAGTTTGCAAGCGTCTGCGCCTCAATACCCTGCGCCGCATCGACAACAAGGATCGCGCCTTCGCACGCGGCAAGGCTTCTCGATACCTCATAGTTAAAGTCCACATGGCCGGGCGTGTCGATCAGGTTGAAGATATACTCCTGCCCGTCCTTTGCCTTGTATATCGTCCGGACGGTCTGCGCCTTGATCGTAATGCCTCGCTCCCGCTCCAGATCCATATTGTCAAGTACCTGCTCCTGCATTTCACGGGACGTCAACAGACCCGTCTTCTCGATAATACGGTCGGCGAGGGTAGATTTGCCGTGATCGATGTGGGCAATGATACAAAAATTCCGAATTTTACTGCGATCGATATCTGCCATTCAAGTATTCTCTCTTTTCTGAAACATTCATGCGTATTTTACTATATCATAAACCTTCGGGGATGACAATAAAATCCTGCTTTTCCTAAGGAAAATCCGAAAAAAGTCATTGACAAACACGAAGCCGTGTACTATGATAATTTCATCTGTGTGTACGAAACGTCCGTGTCCGGGTTCGTACATCACTTCATGCAAACAACCAGATTAAGATCAGGAGGTGTGAAGGATGGCAAATATTAAGTCTGCAAAGAAACGTATTCTTGTTATCGAGACGAAGACTCTTAAGAACAAGATTATCAGATCTAAAGTTAAGACTTTGGTTAAGAAGGTTGACGCTGCCGTGGCTGCCGGTGACAAGGACCTTGCTGCTAAATGTCTGAAGGACGCTACCGCTGCAATCGATAAGGCAGCTGCTAAGGGCGTATATCATAAGAATACCGCTGCAAGAAAGATTTCAAGACTTCAGGTTGCGGTTAACGGAATCGCTTAATTGTAAGTGAAAACCTGGCAAAGAACCGAAAGGAACGGCTGACCCACCGTTCCTTTTATATTGCGGAAACCAAGTTATAAAAGAGGCGGACATTGATATGTCCGCCTCTTCAGACTGAAGACAAACGCGGTTTTGGAAAACTTCCAAAACCGCGTATCTTTTTTATGCCATAAGAGTTTTTTGCTGTCTTTTCAGCTTAAAAGGTCCATCCGGGCCATCCAACAGTCCCATTCTATCCAGCATCTTTGCCAGCTTTTTGAGATTCAGGCATGCAAAGGTCAGCCCGGCTTTCATCCTCATTCGGGCTTTCCCAATCATGTTCGTATATCGGAATCCGTGGTTCTCCTTGGCCGTTCCGAACAGCCTCTCTATCGTTTCCTTCCGCAATGCGTACAGGTCCTTCATCCCTATGCGGCACCGGATGTCCTCGCAGGTCTCCATATAGTCTGCCCAGACATGTCTGGTGATGATCTTCACATGGTTCCTGCTTTCGGTACACCGTTCCAGGTAGGGACACACCGCACACTTCCCGCCGCAGCTCTTATATTCCCTGTATCCTTCTCTGTTTGTTGTGGAATACTTCAGCATCTGATCGTTCGGACAGATGTAACAGTCATAGTACTCATCATATACGTATTCGTGTTTCCTGAAGAATCCGTCCTTTGTCTGGGGGCACTTGTACGGAAAGACGGGTTCGATTCCCTTGTCTAAGAGCAGCTTCGCAATGGCGGGCGTCTTATATCCCGCATCTGCAATGAGTCTTTCCATGCCGATGTTTTCAATCTTGTCAAAAAGGCCCTTGAAGGTCTGGCTGTCGTGTATGTTTCCGGGGTTCACTGTGTAGCCGAGGACCCATCCGTGCTTATCGCAAGCTGTCTCAATCCCGTATGCAAACACTTCCTTATGTTCCCCTTTATGGAACCATCCGCTTTCGGGGTCTGTTGTGCTGGTCTTGACCTCTTTTTCGGTTCCGCCTCCGCCGGCTCCCCCGTGACGGTCGTCGTCATCCCTGTCCTTGAGCGGTTTCTTACCGTGTGCTTCACGGTCCGCATCAATCTCCCTGCGCAGCATGTCGTCGTAGAAGCGGGCTTCCTGTTCGGCAATCCTCCGCTGCATCTTCTTGCCGTTGGCGTGTGCCTTCACATGTGTCGCATCCACGAACACCTCGGTGGGATCCACAAGCTTAAACCTGTAGCATTCCTCCAGGATTCTCTGAAATATCTGCTCGAACAGGTCGGTGTCCTTGAACCGTCTCGTATAATTCTTTCCGAAGGTGGTGAAATGCGGGACGGGGTCCCTCATCTCCAGGCCAAGAAACCAGCGGTAGGCCATGTTCACCTCAATCTCCTTGATTGTCTGGCGCATGCTCCGGATACCGTAGAGGTACTGGATGAAGGGAATCTTAAGAAGCAGGACGGGGTCAAGGCTGGGACGTCCCTGGTCAGGCGAGTACTTATCCTCAACCAGTTCATAAATGAAGTTCCAGTCGATTGCCTTATCAATCTTTCGGAGAAGATGGTCCTGCGGTACAAGTTCATCCATGCAAAGCATCACGATTTGGTCGCGTTTCTTATCCAGACTCTGTGTCATCATAGAAGAAATACCCCTCGGATTTGATACTTCCATTATACCACAAAAAGTGCCGAAAAGCCAGTAAATATAAGGCTTTTCGGCACTTTTTAACCAACAAAAAAAGATAAGTCCGAGGCGGTCTGTGCCTCGGACTTTGTCTTCAGTCTGAAAGCGGGTGGCTGAGCCACCCGCTTGGAATTACAATTTATAATTTCAGCATAGAGGGAATGATTTCAATGCATAAAAATGTTTTTTGCGGAAATTGAACTTAGGGCAGCGGCGTTTGCGAATATTGCAAATAAGATAAGGCTACGAGATTGTGAGGGTTATTACACAAGCTCGCAGCCTTTCTTTAGCGTTTTTGAGTATTGTTATCTTGAATACTTACCTTCCAGTATTGTTTTGATGATTCCGTAATCGAGGTATTTATGATCTTCCCATTTAACAGTGGAATTATATACCCAATCCGGTATAACCATAAGGTTATCATAGTCGTTAGCAGCAATATATGCCTGCCCGGATACATATAAGATTCTTAAGGTCTGCACCTTATACGAAAGAACTTTTCCGTTACTGTATATACCTAATTTGTTAAGACCGGAGTATAATGTTGTAATGGTGTTAATTGCTCTTAGGTAGGCGCTACCCTTCAAGGCTTTGTATCCGGCCCAAACGCATTGGATGATATCCAGAGCGGATGAGAAAGTACCGGCTTCAAAGGCTGCAATGATAGCATCTTTCTCTGAAGTTAAGACTACATTGCCCCAATCAACTTTCCCTTTATCGATATAATCCAGAAAAAAATCATCAATAGAGGTAGGCACTACCGTAGTTAATAAAGTAACCCAGAACGTTTTTTGAGCTGCAAGGGCACTCTGTTCCTCCTTTTCGACGGATTTATATGCCTTATACACTGCATCTGCGAACTGAACGGCTTTATCTCCGCAGAGATAGATTCCGGCATTTCCCTGAGTGTCATACCACATACCGCCGTCGGAACAGATCTTGGCATGTCCTTTAGGAAAATACAACGCTTGCAGAGTGAAATCAGGATTGTGATTGTCACCGATCTTCAGCAAGACATCTCTAACGGTATTATTGCTTGTGAAAACGGTTTCCTTATTCGTAACAGGATCGACCAAAAGCCAACCGAAAAACTCTAAATCTGTTCGTTCTTTCGTTGAACCGTCTTTCTTTACCTCATAGGGCACTGGCTTAACTGAGGTTAGGTTTGTACTGGAATTACCGCTAATGGTGTACTGTTCCAGGTAGCGGCCATATCCGTCTGTCCACGATGCACTGCGGCCCAAAGAATAATCACTATTGAGCATATAAGTGACATTTATCTGTGTTGCATTGCCCCAATGGGGATATAAGGTTAAATTCTTGGTAAGTGTAACTTTTTGATTGAAGGAATAATCCTTTGTCGTTCTGCCTACAGAGGTGGTCCAACCATCCATTTCATAACCGGCTTTTTCCTGGCATTTGGTATCCTTCATGATGGTTACAGTTGTGCCGAGAATGAACTTTTGGGTTTTGTATGTATCACCCATCTCATCCTTATAGGTGATTTTTCCTTCCCAAACGGGATAGAGTGATGTGATGGCCTTGAATGTATATCCTTTGCCGTTTTCATACTTTACTACGGTTCCGTTCTTTACATCCGTCCAACCCTTAAAGGTGTAACCGGATTTCTTGGGAATAATATTCGGAATCGTCAGTTTCTTACCGCCATATGTGCTTACATTGGCAACAGGACCGCCGTTGATTGTCGCACCATCTCCGGCAACAAACGGAATATTGAACTGCCAAACGGGATAGAGTGTAGTGTTTTCGAAAAGATATACTTTTTCGCCTGCTTTGAATTTAACAAGTCCGCTATCCTTAACTAAACTCCATCCTACAAAATTATAACCGCCCTTTCTTGTAGGGGTTACAGTGGTTATGGTTGTTTCTTTGCCGGGAGTGACATATACGGTGTAGGAGCTTTTTCCGTTGATTGTTGCATCCGTTCCGGCCATATAATTGATTTGTATCTTGCCGGATGCTTCTGCTTTGGATCCCAAAGCAGAAGCTGTTTCAGCCATGATAATGATCATGAGTAATAAGGCAAGAATTGTTTTGATACGATGTCGTTTCATAGGCATTATATCCTCTCACACAGAGTCTGTCTTGTAAAACAGCGGGAATTACTTGATAATCGTGCTGCTTCTCCAAGCCTCATAGGTCTTATGCTTTTCAGAAGGAACGGTAACAGTCTTACCCTGGCTCTTCAAATCTCTTTCATAGGACAGCCACATAAACTGTTCAACATCTACACGCTTGTTGTTTACGGTAACACCAAAATGAAGATGAGCTGAGGTACTTGCAGTGCCGGTGCTTCCGCATTTTGCAATTACTTGACCCTTAGACACGGAAAGACGAGAATTGGTAGGAATGGTTTTTTCACTATAAGTGTTAACAAATGTGGAGCTCAACGAAATGGAATTAAGATGAAGATATCTGGTTACAATATTATCACCATGATCAATTTCAACATATTTGCCTGCTGCAGAATTGGAGCCACCAGCATTGTTATCTACATAAGATACTTTACCGGCATATGCCGCATAAATGGAATTATTAAGATCTCCGCCGATATCCCAACCTTCATGGCAATTGGAAGCATTAGCGCTGGGCTTATTTCTCCACTGGAACTTGTCAAAAGTGCGATAATCATTAGCAAGGGGCCATTTCATATTACAGAGTTTGTTAAACTGCGCGTCTGTTAATGAAATGTATACCCACTGTACTTGTGCTGCCGAACTCACGGAAGTGGTTTTAAAGTGTCTTACGGTCTTTTTGATTTTTCTAAGATAGAGAGTAGTAGGTGCAGTAGCCTTGTTAATGGTAGCGGCCGTTACAACGTCGCCATTGATCTTAACGCCGACGATTTCTTCATTGGAAACATGACTGATTCCGCTGGGAAAGTAGGAACCAATGGTTTTTCCGCAAGGAACAGTTGTTTCAGAAATCTTTCTGGTTCCGTCACTGTTAAAGAAGGAATAAATGGTTCCCCATACAGCATAAAGATTAGTGCCGTTGCTGAGTGAAGCACTCTTTCCAAGAGTATAATCAATGGTACCGGAATTTGCACGAGACTGGCTGGTCGCCCAACCCATCATGACTTTTCCGGGATAGTAATACTTACCGGAATCCACATTAAAGGTAGTTGTGGAATAAGTCCTGGAGAAAGAAGTACTGCTGTCAGTGGGTGAAATCCATCCACCGCATAAGTTATAGGTGACTTTAATGCTTGCTGCATTAGCAGTCTTTCCGAGCGAGGATGCCATCCCCACAACCATAGCCAACAGGAGGACAAAGGAAGTAATCTTGCCCAGTAATCTTGTTTTGTTCTGTTTCATAGTTAATCCCTCACATATCTTTTTGTTTTCAGATTCATTTTTCGCAACTGATGTTCCCGGGACACTCATTTGCGTCGACAAGGCGTACAATACAGGAAAACCACAAGATAGTCAATACCCAAAATGCAAAAACACAACATATTGTATGTCTGCACAAACTTTTTCTTTTTCTTTGTACAACATTTTGGGGGAAGATAGGGTATAATGACAGGTTCGGCAGTAATGCGGCTCGGAAAGAAAGGGATAATTTCAGGACATCGGATTGAGTTGTTCCACAGTTCTTTGAAAGAGTTTAGAATTGTGAAATAAGACAACATAATCGATTGAAATGTCAGATATTATACGGTGCAATTGACAAATACTGTTTACAATTTTTGAATGGATCCGTGTGCGGAAGAGTTATTGCGAATAATACGATACTGATTGAAATAAGCGGGAAGAGGAGATTAAGGTATCTTACGTTTTGAATTTAAAAGCGGGATACCCGCGCCTGAAGGCTGTAGGGAAGGCTCAATATTCAGAAGGCACTGCGGCGGGACGCAAAGCGCTGTCGTTCGGAGAAGGAGATTATCTTAAGGGGGCAGGAGAAAGAGCCGGATTTTGGCGGCCGCGCCGAATTATGTCGACACAATGGTTCATATTTCGCAAGACGATACTGACACTATCAATTTTTTGAGGGGAAGCAGAGCGGTATTTTCCATCGTATTCAAGAGGGAGAGTGATGGCTGCCGGATTGTATTTGAAGTGACCGTAACCAACGAGAAGGATATGTGGACGACTAAGGAACAATAAAAAGGATACCCAAAGAAACTTTGGATATCCTTTTCTTATTCGACAGGTTCCGGATCACTTCTTACTGTAGTAAAAGTCCAGGAAGACAAATGCTCCGGCGAAGATTATGCCGATGAAACTAAGGACAATTATGTAGAATCCTGGGCCGGGCGTGAAACGTAAGGTGGTCATCCATATCGGGTAAAAAATTTTTTTGAAAGTGTTTCGTTCGGAGAAGTATTCATACAAAGGAACGGCCAATCCGCACAGACCGAATACCATGGTTAATATGCCGCCGAGCCGTTTGAGAAACAGCACGGAACCGGCAACCAGCATTAAAAGCATCGTAAGCAGCAACGCATCTAATATATATCTGCTCCGCCACGGATAGAAGTTCTCATCATACTTGCCGTATATGGTGGTCGTAAAGAGCGGGAAGAAGGTTCCGGCGAAAGCGGCCGCTGCACATATGAAGGCTATGATGCATCCGACGAGGGATCTTTTTTTCACGGGAGCCTTCGGATTGAGAATGGCATTACAGGAAGGGCAGACAGCCGACGGGTTAAACACATTATTGGGGAAAAGCACCCCGCATCGTGTGCAGAGGGAGGTGGCCATAAAGGGAGAAGGCGGAATGTAACCCTCACCTTTGTTGGGAATGGAAAACGAGGCTCCGCAGTTGGAACAAAACTTATCATTATCCGCCACTTCGGATTTGCAGTTGGGGCATTGTTTCATTTTTATACCGCCTTTCGGGTTACTGGCTCCATTATACAGAAAAATCAGACAATTCTCAATTGTTCCGGACAAGAATTGAAAGAAGGGGAAAGCGGGTGACGTCAGGGCTTTAAAGCGATGGATGGTTGAGCTGGGGTAAAAGTAAATAATATTTACAAAAGTTCTTGCATTTTCCGTAATAATCATTTACAATGTTACTAATCGCTGATCCGGGACAGGGGGGACGGCGGTGAAATGAAGGCAGAGGGGCCCCGGCGGGGGACTCGTGCGGGTTCAGAATAAGGAGGATGAGGGAATGAGAAATGTACTGGTCGGGGCTTTGGTGGTTGTGATGATCGGAATCGGAGCGTTCGCATTTGTCACGATCTGGCAGAAGCAGAAGGACATGAAATCGAAGATGTTCAAGGAACAGGATGAACGCAATCAGGCGAAGGAAACGTACCTGAATCAGGTTGATGCTTTGATGTCGGAGTTTGAGCCGGCGTCGGAGGTTGCGGTCAAGCAGTGCGAGACGATCGAGACGGTCTGGAAGAACGTGATCAACAAGAAGAATGATCCTGCGACCGATCCGTTCACAAAGGACGAGAACGGACAGTTCTATGAAAACTACGCAGACGCGCTCGCGAAGCTTCAGGAGGACCCGGAATTTGCCGCCCGGCAGAAGCTTTTGGAGGCGAAGGAGGCCCTGCTTAAGCAGAAATACGAAGCCATCACCGAATGTCCGGCGGATTGCAGCGTGATCCATACGTCGCTGCTTGAGTGCTGCACGTCGTTCTCGGAATTTGCCGCGTATGCGACGACCAATCCGTCGGGGAGCGCGCTTCTATACCACAGCAACTGGAGCGGCGCCAAGAGCAAGTTCGACGCTGCGGTCAGCATGAGCAGGTTCAGCGCGGAAAATGTGAGAAAGATGATCTCATTTTCCGAAAAAGCATTTAAATAGTGGGAGACTTACTGAGAATGAATAAGAAGATTATCATTGCCGTGATCGTTCTGGTACTTGCCGGAGCATGCGCAGGTGCCGGGGTTGCGGTGAAAAAATACATGGACCGGAAAGATGAGGTCAAGCAATACGAGTTTTCGTTGTATGCTGCACAGGACCGGATGGATGCTTTTGCATTTCCCATGATGAATGAGGTTGAGTTCATCTTGGGCAAATGGCGCATGACTGCCGAGGCACGCACGAATTATGAGTCCGACAGCGTCGAGCCGACGAAGGAGGACCTTCAGGAAGCGCTGAAGGAATTGCGTGAAGAGGAAGCGGAATCCTGGGAATACAAAGAGCGCGAAATCAGGAAATATGTGGACGAGCTTTCGGGGAAGAAGCTTCACCTTCAGAATCCGCCGAAAGAGATGAAGAAGAAATACGAAAACTTTTTAACCTATGCGGAATGCTGGGAGAGGCTGGCAGAGCTGCGGCTGAATCCTTCGGAGGCCTGTGATTCTTACGAGGAATACGAAAAGGCTTATATGGAGGTTTCCTCGAAGATCAGAGCGTTAAGAGTCAAAAACTAACCTCCGGCCGAAATTCGATAAGATAATACATGCCCGCGTCGCAGATGCGCATTGACAGGCTTTCCTCCAACCGATAAAATGAAATTATTAAAAATCGAGGAGGTTTGCACTTATGGCTTGTTTTCTTGTCTCGGCGGCAGAGGCTCTTGTCGCTACGGTTGTAACGAAGGTTGTTGAAAAGAAGGAGAAGAAACAGCAGGAAGTCGGCGAAGTTCATATCGAAACCAAGACCGAGGAACCGGTAACGAAGGTTCCGTTCTCGAGAAAGCTGAAGTGGCTGCGCGATATGCTTTGGGGCGGTTCCGCGCTGCTCGCATTTGAACATATCTGGCACGGCGAGGTAGTGCCGTGGTTCCCGTTCCTGACAGCGGCGGGAGACCCGACGGAGGCGGCCGAAATGCTGCACGAAATGGCGACCGTCGGCGTCACGATGGCAGTTGTCGTAACCCTGGCATGGCTCGGAATGCTCGGCGTTGCTGCTGCGCTTGAAAAGAGAGCGCAGAAGGACGCGGTCACGGAAAGCTAGGAGGTGCGCGAGATGACTTTACTTGTTACCGTATTTGCCGCTGTTGTCTGTACGATTCTTTGGTATAAGAACGCACCTGAAAGCGAGATGAAGCTCGGTGTCCTTTGCCTCATGTACTGGGGCGCATCGCTGATGTGGTTCGTGGACGCGATCTTTGAGTATGCGGAACTGAAGGAGGAGTATTTTACGCCTGCTCCCGCGGATATGCTGAACGACCTGTTCTTAGGGCTTTCGGTTGTGGCTCTCGGACTGATCATCTGGCTGATCGTGCTGATCGTAAAGGATCCGAAGGGTGTTGTGAAAAGCGCCCTGTTGAAGAAGAGTAATTAACAGAAATGCGGTTCTGCTCGTGCGGAACCGCGTTTTTCGCTGCCCGGAGATGAGGATGCTTTCCGGGGCGGCGGAAACCGAGGAAAAGGGGATTTGCATGAAGACCGAAATCAAAGACATTCTGGAAGAAGTGAAGAACGGCACGATGTCCGTCGAGGACGCGCTCATGAAGCTGAAGACCGCGCCCTACGAGGATCTCGGCTTTGCGAAGATTGACACGCACCGCGGGGTGCGGCAGGGCGTGTCCGAGGTAATCTACGGAGCAGGGAAGACGCCCGAACAGATTACGAAGATTGCCACGAGGATGAAGGAGGGCGGCCAGGAGCATATCCTGATCACGCGCCTCACACCCGAGAAGGCAGCGGAGCTTCCTGCGGATCTGTTTGTTCATTATTTTAAAGAAGCGAGAATCGGAATCATCGGGGACATGCGCATCCCCGACGGAATCGGAACCGTTGTGGTTGCGACCGGCGGAACGAGCGACATCCCGGTTGCGGAAGAGGCTGCGCTGACCGCGGAGTTCCTCGGAAATCAGGTCATCCGCCTGTATGACGTCGGAGTGGCAGGGCTCCACCGCCTGCTGTCGCACCTTGAGGAAATTATGGGGGCATCCGTCATTATCGCGATCGCCGGCATGGAAGGCGCGCTTGCGAGCGTGATCGGCGGACTCGCCGACTGTCCCGTCATCGCGGTTCCGACGAGTGTCGGATACGGCGCCGCATTTGACGGACTGAGCGCGCTTCTCTCGATGCTTAATTCGTGCGCGAGCGGGGTTTCGGTTGTGAATATCGACAACGGTTTCGGTGCGGGCTATCTCGCCGGAATGATCAATCACATGGAGGTTAAGAAATGAAAACTCTTTATATAGAATGCGGAATGGGCGCAGCGGGCGACATGCTGACGGCCGCTTTACTCGAATTGCTGCCGGACAGGGAGGCGTTTCTTGCGAAGCTGAACGGCCTCGGAATCCCCGGCGTGACGGTCAAGAGCATCCCCTCCGTCAAATGCGGCATCACCGGCACGCACATTACCGTGACGGTGAACGGCGCGGAAGAGGGCGAGCACATGCACGAGCACAGTCATGAGCATGATCATGAGCACGACCACGAGCATGAGCATTGTCACGACCATGAGCACTGTCACGATCATGAGCACGACCATGAGCACGACCATGACCACCATCATAGCCATGAGCACGACCACGAGCACGACCATGAGCACGACCATGACCACCATCATGATCACGAACATACCCATGATCACGGCGACGGCCACACTCATACCCACTCGCATACCGCGCTTGCGGATATCGAGCACATCGTGAAGGGGCATTTGGCTCTGCCGGAGAAGGTTAAGAGAGACATTATAAACGTTTACGGGCTGATTGCCGAGGCGGAGAGCCATGTGCACGGAGTGCCGGTGACGGAGATCCATTTTCATGAAGTCGGCACGATGGACGCGCTGGCGGACGTGACCGCGGTATGCATGCTGATGAACGAAATCGCACCCGACGAAGTGATTGCTTCACCGGTTCATGTCGGCAGCGGGCAGGTGCGCTGCGCACACGGAATCCTTCCGGTTCCGGCTCCCGCGACCGCATACATCCTTCAGGGCGTGCCGACCTATGGCGGCGGGATTAAGGGCGAACTCTGCACCCCGACCGGCGCGGCGCTTCTCAAGTATTTCGTGACGCGTTTCGGGAACATGCCGGTTATGCGGACGCAGGCAATCGGCTACGGCATGGGAACGAAGGATTTCGAGACCGCCAACTGCGTGCGTGTCATGATCGGGGAAACGGCCGATGAGACCGATACCGTCAGCGAGCTTGCCTGCAACGTCGACGATATGACGGCGGAGGAAATCGGATTTGCCATGGAAAGACTTTTCGAAGGCGGCGCTTACGAGGTTTACACGGTTCCGGTCGGGATGAAGAAGAGCCGTCCGGGCATGCTGATCCGCGTGATGTGCAAGCCGGCGATGAAGGAGAAGATGATTGAACTGCTGTACCGCTATACGTCGACAATCGGCGTGCGTGAGACGGTGACCAAGCGCTATGTTCTGAGCCGCCGCATGAAGACGCTCAGCACGCAGTACGGCGACGTCCGCGTGAAGGAATCGGCCGGCTACGGCGTGAAGCGCAGCAAGCTTGAATACGAAGATATCGCACGGATTGCGCGCGAGCAGGGCAAGAGCATCGCCGAAGTCCGGGCGGAGATCAGGAATAATTTATGATGCGGGCATCCATAGAGTCGCAGATGCGGGATGGGCGAATCATTATCTGCTCGGGGAATATAATAAGGAGGCGGCGGAGCATTTTACGCAGTGCCTGTCGTGTAATGACGAGCTGCTGATCGCGGTGATCTATTGGCATTGCCTAAGTTCCGTCCGCGGGGGGCTTGCCATGTCGCTTCTAAACGAGTATCATAGGGATATGATTGTCGGTCAATCTTGCGGCATGGAACGACGCACAACGGGAGTGAAAGGATTTCCGATGGATGAACTTCACGAAAAGAAAGCGAAGCTTGATGAGTACCTCGGGAGGCTGGGACGAGTAGCGGTCGCATTTTCCTCGGGAGTGGACTCAACGCTTCTTCTGAAGGTAGCGCACGACCTGCTCGGAGATGACGCGATTGCCGTGACGGCGGCAGCGGGCTCATTTCCCGCAAGGGAGCAGCAGGAATCGGAGGATTTCTGCGGGGCGGAAGGTATCCGGCAGATTGTTGTGCATGCGGACGTGATGGCAATTAAGGGCTTTCGCGAGAACCCGCCGGACCGCTGCTACCTCTGCAAGAAGGAGCTGTTTACGAAGCTGATCAAGGCTGCCGGCGAGGCAGGCTTTACGAATATTGTCGAGGGGTCCAACAAGGACGACGAGTCGGATTACCGGCCGGGGCTTAAGGCGATCGCGGAACTTCAGGTGAAGAGTCCGCTTCGCGAGCTCGGATTTACGAAGGCGGACATCCGCGCGCTTTCGAAGGAGCTGGGGCTTCCGACCTGGAGAAAGCAGTCCTTTGCGTGCCTAGCGACCCGATTCGTGTACGGCGAGCCGATTACCGAGGAACGGCTTAAGATGGTCGACAAAGCGGAGCAGAGGCTTATAGACCTCGGATTTGAACAGGTGCGCGTGCGCATCCACGGAGATTTGGCGCGGATCGAGGTGAATCCTGCGGATATGCCGCGGATTGCCGAGCCGGAGACCGCCAAGGCTCTGAACGATTATTTTCATGAACTTGGTTTCCTCTATACCTCGCTCGATCTCGGCGGGTACAAGATGGGAAGCATGAATAAATCAATTCTTGGAGGAGAATTATGAAAAAATTATTGAAGTTTGTGATCGTGCTTGTGATTCTGGCCGGTCTCGCCTGCGGCGGGCTCTACGTCTATGAATCCAAGTTCCTGCCGCAGGACGACTTCAAAGACCGTACGGAGCGTTTCGCAAAGTACGTTACGAAGGTTGACGAGAAGAGCACAAGCAAGGTGCACGAGAGACTGGAGATGACCCCGGAGGAATACCGGCGTATGAAACGCCAGCTCGAGGACGATCGATGGGAGACCGCACGAAACATCACTCCCGATGAGAAACTCTTTGCGAAGGAGGAACTGGAGGGCACTTACGAGACGATGTGCTCAAAGGGATGCAGAATCCTTCCGATTCCGATCAGTTTTGTTCCGCACACCGTGACCGAGCAGCTGACGGCAATCGTTAACGCGGAGCGTGACGTTGTATATCTTGAGTATACGGCGGAGCTGAAGATAGGAGAGTAAAACAGGGACCGGCGCATATCGGCGCTTGGTTAGAGAAAATGCAGGGGCAGCCGGCGAATAACACCGACTGCCCCCGTTTTATGCGGAAATATCCGCCCCCCCGCTGATTCTTTTTCTGCTTCTTGAATACTGTTCCTTTTAAGCAATGTTTTGGGTCTTACCGCTTACATACTTTTCAATGATTTCGATGCGGCTCTGCGGATCAATGACGAACTTATCGTCATGTCCGGTGATAATAAGCTCGGTGCCGATCGGGCAGTTCTGCTCCGTGATTCCGTCCGGTGCATAGAGCACGACGGTAGTATCCGCGCCGTTAATCTTCGCAACCACTTTAATGCAGGGATAGATTGACCGCCCGTTTGTGTTGGAAGCCGTCTTCTCATGCAGCATGCCGTAACTGTTTCCGATCACAACGGCAGGGTACTGCGTGCCTTCCTTTATCACTGCTTTATATTTGTTAACCGGACCGGCGGCAGCCAGATACAGTATTGTACAGTATATAGGCAATGTGATCAGTAAATAGATGACTGCTTCGGTCTTAGGAAAAGAACCCACCGCATCTTTGGAGGCTAATGCCAATGTGAACAAACCCGTTAAAGCCGGAACAACGAGAACCAGTAAAATAATATCAATTGTGATTCTTCGTGCGGGAAGAACCTTAGAAACAATTGCGGCCTTATGAGCCGTTGCAAGTTCCTTAATGTCTTCCTCCGAAGCACCGTCCATCAGAACGTTTTGGGTGATAAGAAGGGCTCCGCAGCTGCGGCAGTAGTTGTCACCGCCGAAATTGGCTTCGCCGCAGTTCGGGCAGGCGGAATGGATAAGTTCAATTCTGGTACGAATTTCCATGTAATTCCTCCGTGTAATGGATACGGACGGATCGGCTTTATTAAAACCGATCGACAGATTATAGTTCCACGGTGTATTTGTCGGCGTATCCGAACAAGGTTACTTCGGTTCCGCGCGGATGAGTCAGTTCATTGACTCCGTCCGGGGCTATGACAAATACGATCATATCCTTGTTGTGAATCCGTGCAAACACCTGCATCTGGACGGTTACATCCGCAGAATAATACGGTTCGCCGTTATCATGCGGGTCACGCACGGTATTGTATCCGAGGATGATCCCTTTTATGGAACGGCCGCGTCTTTTCAGATACAGGTACGAAATGAAATCAATGATATAGCAGAGCCCAAAGATGAGCAAAACAAAGAACATCATGATTAAAGATAACAGTGCACTTTTAAAATCGGATGTCGCCGCGAGATGAAACACAAACATGTTGAGGCATGTGAATGTCAGAATGACGAACAGTACGATTGAGTTAACCGTGAAAGTGGAATAATTCTTAAAGGTTGATCTCAACGTCGGATACTGTATCGGTGCTGCTTCGGGCATAATGCCTTCTTCATATTCTTTGGTAAAACTCTCACTGACCGTCATCGAGGCGCCGCAACAGGGACATATCCCGTTGAAATCCTTGGTATATACGCCGCAGGAGGGGCATCTCGAGAGCGTCATTTCAATTGTCGTACGTTTCTTCACGAACAAACTCCTTTAATCTGAATACGGACTACATAAGGTCCGTCTGCCGTTTGGGACAAGATAGCATAACTCGGGCGGAATGTCAATATTATTTACCTTAAATCCATGTAAAATCGTTGCGGACAACCGGACGCAGTGTTTCGATATTGAATATCGGTGTTTTTCGGTGTTATAATGAATATGCTCCGGCAGGAACCGGGGCAATGGAGGGTGAAGATGAAGAGAATTGTTTCGATATTGATGCTGATAACGCTGATTGCAGGCGGGATGACTGCAGGGAAGGCTTCCGGGGAGGATTGGGACCTCGTCCCCGTGACGCTTACGATCGATTTGAGTAAGGGCGCGGATACTATTTTTTTTGAATACGGTTATGGGGAAGAAGTGGCTTTCTTATGCAAGAGTCTTGGATATGCGGTTGAAATTGACGGCATGGACTGCAAGATGGATGTCGATGGGGACGGCACGCTGGACATTGCCTGTACGTATTGGAATCCGTATTTTTATCCCGAGTCCCATTATTATGTATTCACTCCTCTGCCGGGCTGGAGTCTTACCGGAGATGTAACGGTCACGTCAAGCTGGGATAAGTATCAGAAGGCATATGAGGGAACTTATTACCGCTTACCGGACGAGACGGATTTTATTTCGTCGGTGACTTTTAAAATCGGAAATCTTAAGGAGATTCAGAATGAGTATAAGATCACTGCCGAACAAGGAAAAGCCTGCCGTTATGTCAGGGACAACGACGGGAAAGAAAGACTTGAGGAGGTAACGGGTGCCGTTCCGGGAGAAATACTCTATTTCAGTATTGATCTTCCCAAAGGACAGTACCTGAAGAATTTGAAGTCCGGGTTTTTTGATTTTGGGACGCAGTTTTCAGATTTACCTATATTCTGGGAATATGTTATGCCCGCATCGGACATCACTCTCACCCCGGTGATTGAAAAACAGAAGGCAGCGACGTTTAAGTATTCCGTCTACTGTGATATTTACAGCGAAGGGCGCTTGGGAAATGTCGGGAACTGTGTGATGGAATCCATGTTCAATGAAACATGGTATTTCCCGACGGATTATTTTGAAGGGTTTTATGATATTGACGGTGACGGTACGGATGACGTCTATATCAGTACGGCGTATGCGGGAACGGCAGCCGGCCCGTGTAAACTGCGAAGCGTAAATACTTATGTTACCGAGGGGCAGAATGACGGCCCATTCTGGCCGATAACGGTGGATTTCGGCGACGATCAGTATGTGATAGATGAATGGTCGGATTTGTACACTTCAGCGAAGAACGCTGAGCTTCTGAAAAAGAACCTCGAGCCTTACCGTATGCCGGACAATGAAGAGCAGTATGACCTTGACGGGAACGGAAGCGCGGACTTTTCCATTGAGAGCGGATACCTTTCCACATGCAGTCTGGGCTGTGATTCGGTTACCGTTCCTGCCGTTAAAGGCGGAATCAATCATGATATTACATTCCTCAACGGTGAGATGCAGAAAGCGGTATATTCGATTAATCTGACCGGGGAAAATGCGGACAAAGCGGTTATCGGTTTCTTAACGGAAACGAGAGAACCCGGTGACGGATTTGTCCCCGAACAGAGATATAAGATCATTCCCGCAGAGGGGTACGAAGTGTATTCGGCTTTTTCGGAGGAGACTGATGTTTCCAGAGAACATAACGCAGAATACTATAATTTCACTCTGCCGTATCAGGATGTTACGATTCGGGTGGAAATAAGGGAGAAAGAAACGGTTACGCCGACTCCGACACCGACGCCTACGGACGTGCCGACGGCAACGCCGAAGCCTACCGAAGAACCTGCGGTTCTGACCGGAACGCCCGGAGCTGACGAAGGCCGGACCGATGCCGGCGAGAAAGATGCGAAAACCACCGCGCAGAAAGACGAGCCGTTAAGCCCGTTATACTGGATCATTCCGCTCTGCGTTGTGCTTGTAACAGCGGTTGTTCTTGCGGTATGCACGCTGAAGCGGAAGAGCGCCGGTGCGCCTGCGGACACAACCGGGGATGCCGGAAAGGACAATGCTTCGGATGACTCCGGTTCGCAGCCTGCGGAACCTTCGGAGGCGAAGGATGAGACAACGGACGGACAATAGAAATACGCTTTAACATAAAACAGGGAACGGACCAAGAGCCGTTCCCTGTTTTTTATCCATACGCAGAAGCACACCGACGGCTGCTTCTTATTTTATGTGCAAGAAGTACACCCGCGACAGCTTCTTATTTTTTGCGCAGCAGTACACCGGCGACAGCCTTCTTATTCTTTGCGCAGCAGTACACCGGCTGCTACTTCTTAATCTCCGTGTAGTAGTATACCGCCAGCTGCGTGCGGTCGCGAAGCTGCAGCTTGTCAAGAAGCGAGCTTAAGTAGTTACGGACCGTGCCTTCGCTTAAGAAGAGTTCCGAGGCAATCTCGCGGTTTGAGCGGCCCGCGGCTACGAGCTCGAGGATCTCGCGTTCCTTGTCGGTAATGCCGTGCGCCTCGTAATCATACGAATCGGCCGCCTTCATGAGTTCGGGAAGCTTGCCGATGATCTTGTCGCCGAAGACGGTCTGGCCGCGCATGACGGCTTCGAGCGCCGGCGCGATCGCGGCAAAGTCCTGCTTTAAGATGTACCCTTTGGCGCCGATGTTGAGCGCTTTGATAATGTACTCATCGTCGGAAAACGTGGTCAGATACAAGATCTTCGCATCGGGATGTTTTTTTAAGATGACCTCGCCTGCTTCGAGCCCGGTCATGCCTTCCATGCGGATATCCATCAGAATGACCTCGGGCGTGTTCTCATCATAAAGCCGGATCGCGTCCTCGCCGCTGTGGCCGGTCGCAATAACGGAAATGCTTCCCGTGCTCTCCAGAATCGTTTTAAGCGACAGCGCGACAAGGCGGTCATCGTCAATTACAACTATGTTCATGTGCGTCTCCTTTGTCTGAATCTATCGGATGCGGCAGTCCGAACTGCCGGGTGAAGTCTGTTCATCGAACGAAGCGTTTCCCTGCTGCCGGGTCCGTACTTACGCCTGCTTCGGGATCGTCAGAAATACGCGGAAGCCCTGCTCGGAGGCGGTAAATGTGATCCGCCCGCCGACGCTTTTTGCGCGGTCTTCCATATTGTGAAGACCGATTCCGCCGGACAGTTCCCTGCCTTCCTTGTTATGTCCGTTATCCTCGATCAGCAGCTGGTAAAATGCGGGATGCTCGCGGAATATGATATCGAGCCGGTCGCCGTTTGAATGCTTAACGGCGTTCGAGATGCCTTCCTTTACAATGCCCGCGACGCAGAGCTTGATGTGGCCGGGGATGTTCTGTGAAGCGTCATACTGCAGATTGATGTCGAAACGGGACGGACCGCGGTTCGACGCGGCCTGTCCGGGCAGCGGTTCGTGTCCGTCTGAAGAATCGGCGGCGTTCTCGGGTTCGACGTTCACGGCGTCCGCCATTTCCTGAAGCACGCGCTTTAAATCAATCGAATCGTCGTGCAGGTCGTGCACGCTTTCGCGGATGCTCGTCATGGCGCCGTCAAGCGTCGTTTTGAGTTCATTTAACGGCTCGCGGAGCGATTCGTCTTTATTTAATATCTGGAGCGCTCCGGTCTGCAGGATGGAGCGCGTCAGCAGATGTCCGACATTGTCGTGAATCTCACGGGCGATACGGTTCCGTTCCTTTAGCGTGGCAACGTGGATCTCGCTGTCCTGCGCCTCAAAGAGGCGTTTGTTCTGCTCGGCGAGCTGCACATTTTTCTCGGTGATGCTGTCATGCAGTTCGGTAAGCCGTCCGACCGAATCCTCGAGGCTTGTCATGCGGAGCACGAGCATCAGCGTTACGGTCAGCCCGGTGAGGATGCACAGAATCTGCGGGAAGGAGAGGGCGTTTATATTGGCGATTACCGAGACGCCCGGAAGCACGAGCCACCATTTCTTCTCACGGATCGAGTCGTATAAAAAGAGCGGAAGCGCGCACGTCAGAACCGGCAGGACGCCGCACAGGGCGGACGCTGCGAACAGAATAACCAAGACGATCTTCCGTCCGCTCAGAAGCTGCACCGTACACGAAACAATCACGGCGAAAAGAAACGCCATGACGGACAGCGCGACAGTGCCCGAAAGCAGAAAGCCGGGCAGGCACAGCAGAAGGATCGCGAGTTTTTCATAAAGCCGGTTCATTCGGACTCCTTGAAATACGTTTTTGATGCGGCACCGCCGGACGTGATCCCCGAAGCGGATATCCGATGCGGCACCGGACGGAAGGAATCCGGGCGCGCCGCATGCATCTCATTCGATTATAATTTACGCACGCGGGAAACACAAGGAAATATTAGCAAAATGCATTTCCCCGCACGGCACTTGGGTGCAAATTTCCATTGACTGCCGCTTTCCTGCTTTGCTATAGTTAAAACGGGCGGACGGAGTCCGCGGGAACAAGACGGTTATCATGGAATACGGAGGAACGCTCTATGGATTCAAAGAGAAGAATCGGGTACGTATTTGCCGCAATCGGCATTATCATCGGTGCGCTGATGGCGAGTTTTTCGGTCGTGTGCATCCTGATCCCGAACGACGCGATCGATTACGGTACGGCGGGCATCGCGATCCTTATCAGCAAGCTGACCGGATGGAATCTTTCGCTCTGCGTGGCAGCAGTGTTCCTGCCGTTTTTAATACTCGCATTTGTCATCTTAGGGAAAATGTTCGGTCTCGCGGCCGTGCTCGGCTCCGTCGTTTATACGCTCGGGCTTGAGCTTTTTAAGTGGATCCCGTTCGAGCTCAATACGGAGCATTTCCTCGCGGTCGTCTTCGGAGGCGCAATCCTCGGCGCGGGGCTTGCGATGATCCTTCGGTGCGGCGGCTGTATCGACGGCTCCGAAATCTTTGCGAACATCGTTGTAAGAAAACTCTCCGACAAGACCGGGCAGAGCTTCAGCATGACTTATATACTGATCGCATTTAACGCATGCGTATACCTTGCGGTATTCCTTCTGATCAACCGGAACGCCGCCCTGATGAGCCTTCTCGTGTACGTTGTCGCGACGTCGGTCATCAACCATTTTACGGACCGGTTCGAAGCCATCAAGCAGGTGACCATCATCACGAAGGACGCGAAGAAGATGGCGCAGGAGATCCGCGACGAGCTCAACAAGACCTGTACGCTCATGGATTCGTACGGGCTGATCTCAGGTAGCAATACGACGCTGATCTGCTATGTAAACTACTTTGAGCTGCCGAAGATGAAGGAGATCATCGCGAACAACGGCGGCGCATTTTCCACAATTTCGACAATTGATGAAATCGTAAAATAAGAAATCCCGAAATTTTCTGCGTCATAATGTGTGAAGACAGAAAAGACTCGGCTGACAACCCGTCTGAGAGGAGCCATTGTGACAACGAAGAGAACACCGGAAGACAATCGAATCATAGAATTGTTCCGAAACGGTTCGGAAGATGCCGTTCGCGAAACGCAGCGCCTGTACGGGGCATATATGCTGGCGGTAGCGGAAGGCGTACTGAGGAACCGCCAGGACGCGGAGGAATGCGTGAACGATACCTATCTGCGCGCATGGGAAAGCATTCCGAAAGCGGATCCGGACAATCTGAAGGCATACCTCTTAAGGACGGTAAGAAACCTGGCCATTTCAAGACTCCGAAGCAATCAGGCTAAGAAGCGGGGCGGGGATGCCGTCATCACCTCATTCGAGGAACTATCCGAATGCATTCCCGACAACCGCCGCTCGGAGGACCCGGCAGCAGGTCAGCTGAAGGCACAGATGGAGTCTTTTCTGCGGAAACTGTCCAAGGAAAAGCGGATGATCTTTCTGAAACGGTACTGGTTCAACTGTTCCGTGACGGATATCGCAGATCAGCTTGGAAGGGACGAGCGTTATGTAAGCAACAAGCTTTACCAGCTTAAGAAGAAGCTGCAGAAAGCACTTCGGGAGGGCAGAAGATGAATGAACTGGATTTGATGGATGCGATTAACGATATTGACGACCGCTATATAGTTGAGGCCGCGGAAGGCGTTGCCGGCGGATCGGTAATGCATACGAAGGGAACCGTGAAACGCAGACGCGCCGTATGGTCGTCCGTTCCCGCGCTGGCAGCAGCGGGCATTGCGCTTGCGATTCTCGTGGCAGGGGGAATTACGGCCGTGAAATTACTTCAGAGAAGAACTAAGGGAAAGGAATCCGTGAAGACGGAATACGCTGCCGGAAAGCCGTTTATGAAGGGCGAGGTTCTGACAACACCGCTTACCGCGGAACAGCTTGAAGAGTTCCGGCAAATGCCGGGCATCCTTGAAATCGACGGCCGGTATTACGGCAGTCAGGAGACCGAGTGTTCGCAGGTCGGCGCGAAGATCGGAACCTATACGGTCCGCGGAAACACGGAAGAAATCGTAGTGGAAAACGGCGAGGAGCATCTGGAGATTGTCGAGCACGAACTGGATGCTGACGTTTACGGGATTCCCGGTGTGAAGACGTCGTATGCGGTTGCGGTTTATTACGAGGATATTCAGAAGTACGTCGTATTCGGAGGCGTTATTCCGGACGTTGATACGGTTGCGGAGCTTCGTGAGGAAATTCCGTTCGATACGTATTTTGAGATGGATAAAACGTACAAGGTTATGATCAACGGACTTCCGGCGACCTATACCGATTCGACCGTGACGCTCGAGAAGGTGGTAAACATCCTCTTTAAAAACGCCGATTCTCCGATCTACGATCTGAAGGATATGCCCAATGCGTTCTTTAAGGATACGCCTTTCTTCGACGAGTGGGCGGGAAGAGAGCATCATGTATGGGATTCCTGGATATCCCGTTACGATACGGTTGAGAACCCCGAGGAAGGCAAGGACTGGGCGCAGAAGTTCTGTAAAGAACATCCGCTCGGAGAGCTGCTCGGAATCGGCTACGTGCATAACAAGCTTATTGAGCCGGTCAATGCGTCGGGAGTACAGTACTATCTCTACAGCGGCGGCTATATTCTCGGAATGGGAGGCGGCTTCGGCAAATGCATCTACGTCGGACCGGAAGCGGCGCAGGAATTCATCGCGCTGTTTCAGTTTCCGATGAAGAGCACGGAACCGACGGAGTAACCTTTTTCGGGAACAATCCGCGGAACGGGCGGAATAACCTTTTCCGGGAATGGTTCTGAAAGCGGGAAAGCCCCGGATGACCCTTGTCATGGGGTATGGGGCGCAACATATGACATTTGTCACAATCAAATCATGACATCACACACTTGGCGCGGGCTTCGGTCCGCGCTATTCTTATGTCAGAAACACGGAAGCGGTCCGGGGAGGCCGCGCGGAATACGAAAGTGAGGATGCAAATGAAACCTACTGTAGTAAAGATTGACAACCTTGTAAAGCGTTACGGCGAACTGGTGGCGCTCGATCATTTTTCGTTAGAGATCAAGGAAGGAGAGATCTTCGGACTGCTCGGTCCGAACGGCTCAGGAAAGACGACGACGATCAACTGCCTGCTGTCGCTTCTTGCTTACGACAAAGGAGAAATCGAAGTGTTCGGCAAGGAGATGACGCCGGTCAGCTACGATACGAAGAGCCAGATCGGCGTGATCATGCAGAACGTGGCGGTTATCGACGAGCTGTCGGTACGCGAGAACATCGATTACTTCTGCGGACTGTACGTGCTCGATAAGGCGAAGAGAAAGGAATGCGTCGACTGGGCGATCGGATTTGTCGGCCTTGAGGATTTCGAAAACTTCCGTCCGAAGAAGCTGTCGGGAGGTCTTTTGAGAAGACTGAACATCGCCTGCGGAATCGCGCACAAGCCGAGACTGATCATCCTCGACGAGCCTACGGTGGCGGTTGACCCGCAGAGCCGTAACCGCATCCTCGAAGGAATCCAGCAGCTGAACCGCGAAGGCGCAACGGTCATTTACACCTCGCATTACATGGAAGAGGTTGAGCAGATCTGCACGCGGATCGCGATCATGGACAAGGGCCGCAAGGTTGCGGAAGGCACGAAGGACGAGCTGAAGAGCATGATCCGCAATACCGAGAGCGTAACGATTGAGATCCTCGAACTGCCCGAAGACGTCCGCGCCAAGATCGCTTCGCAGCCGCACGTTTACGAGACCGAATACGACGGAAACAAGCTGACGGTTCGCTGCTCGGGCGGACGTCACAACCTGATCCGGATCCTCGGCGTTTTGCAGGAAGCGGAGCTCGGCTTCGGGCGCGTTTACTCAGAACTTCCGACACTTAACGACGTATTTTTGGAAATCACCGGAACGGCACTTCGCGATTCGAAGGAATAGGAGTAGGAAATGTTTTTACATAACTTCAAATATGAATTGAAAATGGTCCTGCGGCAGAGGGAATTCATCATGTGGCTGATGCTTTTCCCGATCGTTCTCGGAACGCTCTTCAAAGTCGCATTCGGATCCGTTTACTCAAACACCGACTTGTTCCAATCCATCCCGGTAGCGGTCGTGAATACTTCCGGGGATGAGGTTTACAAACAGATGTTTACCGCACTCGGCGAAGGAGACGATGCGACGCTTTCAATCACCTATACGGACGAAGAGGAAGCGAAGGAACTGCTTTTCGCCGGCAAGGTTAAGGGCATCATCGTAAACGACGGCGGCCTGTATCTGCAGGTTTCCGGCAAAGGGATCAGACAGTCCATCCTGCAGGAGGTCGTATCCAGATGCAACCTGTACCGGACCGTTGTGATGCAGGCGATTGCGGACGGCGACATCCCTTTGATGAACAGCGTTATCGCGGAACTCAGCAAGGACGTGAAAGCGTGCCGGGACGTTTCCCCTACGGCGGACAACCCGGACGTGTACGTACAGTATTTTTACAACCTGATCGCGATGGTTGCGATCTGCGGTTCCCTGACCGGCCTTCATGTTGCGACAAGCAGCCAGGCGAACCAGTCGGAGCTCGGCGCGAGAAAGAACTTCTCGCCGACGCCCAAGTTTACACACCTTTCCGCGGCGCTTCTCGGAAGCTGCGTGGCGCAGGGTGTCAGCATGATCCTATGTGTGACATTCCTCAGATTCGTCCTTCGGATCAATTTCGGCGGAAACCTGCTGCTGATCTACGCGGCAGCCGTTATGAGCGGTGTTCTCGGCGTAACGCTCGGGTTCTTCGTAGGTTCGATCGGCCGGCTCAAGTATGAGATCAAAAGCGCGATCATGCTTTCCTGCTCAATGGTGCTCTGCTTCTTAAGCGGACTCATGATGGGCAACATTAAGGGCATTCTCGCAGAGAAGGCGCCCTGGATTAACCGGATCAACCCGGTTGCAATCATATCGGACAGCTTCTATTGCCTGAACATGTACAGCGACTACCGCCGGTTTATCACGAAGATTGTCGCAATGGCGATATACATCGGCGTATTTACCGTACTCGGCGTGCTGCTCTCAAGGAGGAAGAAATATGCAAGTCTTTAAGGCATTTCTGAAAATTTTGAAAAGCAAATTCCCCTCGGCTGTCATCTACATCGTTCTGTTCTTCCTCGTGGGAATGCTCATGACGAAGACCGAAGCGAAGGAGAACGTGTGGGAAAAGACGCAGCTGAAGATCGTTGTCGAGGATCTTGACAACACCCCCGAAAGCCGCGCGATTGTGGATATCATCAGCAAAGGCAACGTTGTCATTGCTCCTCTTGAGAGCGAGGATGACCTGACGGATGCCCTTTACTATACGACCGTCGATTATGCGGTGACGATCCCGAAGGGATTCGCGGAGAGGCTTACGGCAGGAGAGACGGAGAACCTCCTCGACACGAGCCACATCCACGAGAGCTACGCGACCGCCAATGTGGAGATGCTGATCGGCAAATTCGTCAACACTTACGGCGCATACCGCCTGCTCGGATATGATTCATCCGAGGCATCGGCGAAATCCAATACGGCTCTTTCCGAAGATGCTGTTGTTGAGATCCTTACAAAGGAAACCGAAGCGAAAAGCTCGAACGAGACGCTTCTGATCTTCTTCCGGTTCCTGCCGTACATTCTTCTGTGCGTAATCCTCAACATGCTTTGTCCGGCGCTGATCGTAATGAGCAAGAAGGATATCCGTTTCCGGACCGACTGCTCCGGCATCCGTCCGACCTCGTATACGATGCAGCTGTTTACGGCGAGCGCCCTTTACATCGGCGTGATCTGGCTCACATTTGTCGTAGTCGGCGCAGCCCTTAACGGAGTTGTTTATACGGGCCGGCTGTGGCTGGTTGTTCTGAACAGCCTCCTGTTCGCCCTGTTCGGCGGAGTGCTCGCGCTGTTCATCTCGGAGTTCGCTCCGAGCGAGACGGTTGTAAACCTGCTGACGCAGCTTTGCTCCCTCGGCATGTGCTTCCTGTGCGGCGTCTTCGTTGACCAGTCGCTCATGGGAGCCGGAGTGCTCAGCGTGGCGCAGTTTCTTCCCGCATACTGGTATGTACGCGTGCTCCGGATGATCGGCGGAGAGATCCCGTTCAGCGCAGGCGGAATCGCGATGGGGCTTGGAATCCAGGCGGCATTCATCGTCGTATTTGTCCTCTTAACGCTGCTTACGCGCCGTTCCCGCTACGCAGGCTTCGCGCTTCGCAAGAAGACGGCGTAATACAATTCATCGAAGTTCAAAACCCCTGTCGGGACCGTTCGGCTCCGGCAGGGGTTTTTGTATATACGGCGGGCGCGGCGGGAGTATTGTTGTGCTTGTTTATTCCGCGAAGATATGCTATACTCTAATGCGTTGTGCGGTTTTAAGGCCGTACGGAATATAAAACAAGTATCATAAGCGCATTTTTACATACGCATATTACCGGCTTGACCGGAAAAGGAGACTTTATGAGCGAACAATTGGAAAACACACAGGAATGTACCCATGACTGTTCCTCCTGCAGCTTAAACTGCAGCTCGAAGCAGACGGATCATCATGAGCATGCGTCACAGAATAACGATATGCAGGCGCCTCTCAACGCGCAGAGCAAGGTAAAGCGCGTAATCGGCGTCGTAAGCGGCAAGGGAGGCGTAGGAAAGTCTCTCGTTACGTCACTGCTTGCTTCGGCCATGCAGAAGAAGGGCCGCAAGAGCGCGATCCTTGACGCGGATATTACCGGACCTTCGATCCCGAAGGCATTCGGCGTTAAGGGACCCGCATATGCGAATGATCTCGGCATCGTACCCGTTTCCGGAAAGAGCGGCATCAAGATCATGAGCGTGAACCTTCTGATGGAAGAGGAGGATGCGCCGGTGATCTGGCGCGGTCCGGTGATCGCAGGTACCGTTAAGCAGTTCTGGACCGACGTCGTATGGGGTGATGTGGACTACATGTTCGTGGATATGCCGCCCGGAACAGGCGATGTTCCGCTTACGGTATTCCAGTCGCTTCCGCTTGACGGAATCGTTATCGTAACGAGCCCTCAGGACCTTGTTTCGATGATCGTCGGCAAGGCCGTGAACATGGCAAAGATGATGAACATTCCGCTTCTCGGAATCATTGAAAACTACAGCTATCTCGTATGCGAACACTGCGGTGAGAAGATGAACGTATTCGGCGAGAGCCATATCGAGGAAGTAGCCGAAAAGTACGGCACGCGCGTGCTTGCGAAGCTTCCGATCGTGCCCGCGGCGGCTTCGCTTGTGGATCACGGCAAAGCGGACGAAGTATCCATGCCGGAGATCGATCCCGCGATTGAAACGATCGAGAACCAGATGGCGCTTGTTTAAGCAGGCAGTCAGCAAGAGTGACGGCTGGGACGGTGGAATCAGCGGCATTGTGATCCATTGCACGGACGGTGACCTGTAGGCACTTTAAAAGGCTGCCGAAGGCGTAAGTTTTTTACTTCCCGCTATTGACAAAGTTATGCATTCTATACTACAATGGTAGTGTGCGTTTTTAGGAGGAGTTTGCGATGAGAGTTATCGCCGGAACGGCAAGAAGATTACAGCTTGAAACGCCGGCCGGACTCTCGACGAGACCGACCTCGGACATGATCAAGGAGACGCTTTTCAACATCCTGCAGCCGCAGGTTGCGGATGCCGTTTTTCTGGATCTTTTCGCCGGAAGCGGCGGAATCGGGATCGAAGCGCTAAGCCGCGGTGCAAGGCATTGCTGCTTCGCGGATTCTTCCAAGGATGCGATCCAATGCATACGTCACAATCTGAACCACACGAAGCTTGCCGATCAGGCGACCGTGTACGCGTCTGACTATACGGCTGCGCTTGTTAAGATGCGTGACGAAAAGCGCAGATTCGATATCGTGTTCCTTGATCCGCCTTACGGAAAGGAACTCGAGCTTACGGCTTTGCGTCTTCTTCGCGAATACGGGCTTCTGAATGACGATGCGATCGTGATCGTCGAAGTTTCTTCGAAGACGGATATTGATGAAATAAACGGTTTGGGATACCGGGTTGACCGCGTCAAGGAATACAAGACGAACTGTCACTGGTTCTTAACCGAAGGAGTATAAATGAAAGTCGGAATCTATGCCGGAAGCTTTGATCCGATCACGCTCGGACATCTCGACGTTATCGAGAGAGCGTCCCGGATCGTTGACAAGCTGATCATCGGCGTTTTGAATAATACGAGTAAGACGCCTTCGTTTACGGCCGAGGAGAGGGTTGAACTGATCCGCCGCGTAACGAAGAATATCCCGAATGTGGAGATTGAGACGTTTGACGGGCTGACGGTCGAATTTGCCCGCAAAAAGAACGCACGGATACTGGTAAGAGGACTTCGGGCCGTAACGGACTTTGAGTACGAACTTCAGATCGCGCAGCTGAACCACAAGCTGGATTCGAATATCGATACGATCTTCCTTACGACGAGCGTGCAGTACTCCTACCTGAGTTCCAGCATCGTAAAGGAAATCGCCCATTTCGGCGGCGATATCAGCAAACTTGTTCCGAAGGAAGTCATGCAGGACATCTACGACAAGCTAAAGAGACAATAATCGCTTTTTTGCGAACAGAATGCGTAACATAAGAAAAGAGTAAAAGGAGAAGAAACGCCATGGTGAATCGTCTTGAACAGTTGATTGACGGAATCTGCGAGTATTTGGAAGGTTGCAAGCCGATTAAGCTTCAGCCCGGCAAAGTTGCCGTAAATAAAGAGGAACTCTTCGAGATGCTCGATGAGCTCAAGCAGAGAACCCCCGATGAAATCCGCAGATATCAGAAGATTATCGCAAACCGTGATTCCATCATTGCCAGTGCTGAGGAGAAGGCTGAGCAGATCATTGAGGAGGCAAAGGCAAAGGCGAGACAGCTTGTCAGCGAGCATGAAATCATGCAGCAGGCATACGCGCGTGCCAACGAGATGGTTGCTTCCGCAAGCGGCGAGGCAGAAGAGATGCTTTCAAGCGCCAACAACGACGCTACGCAGATCCGTACCGGTGCTCTCAGCTATGCGAATGACATCATGACCGATATGGAGAAGATCCTGAACAACGCTTACTCCTCGGCAAGAGATCATTTCGACGGATTGATTTCTTCCCTGAAGGAGAACTACGACGTTGTTGCTGCGAACCGTCAGGAGCTTTATCAGCAGCTGAATCCGAAGGAAGCGGCTGCCGTTTATGACGATCCGATCGCAACCGTTACGGCCGACGATGACGACGAGAACTTTGAATTTGACGAGAACACCTTCCTTGAGAATATTGACGAATAAGCTTTGAGAGTTTTTTCTTTTCGATGCAAAGCGGCGCAATTACATGCGCCGCTTTTTCTACCTCTTTTTTCGGAAAAATGGAAGCGGCGCAATGACTGACATAACGGGAAAGGTCCTTCCGGAAACATGCCGGAAGGACCTTTTTCACGGTTATTATGCACAATAATCAGACGGACTTTTTGATAGGATGGATCGGACCGCAGAATGTCATACAACAAGGAACTTCCGCGTCCTTTCTTCATCAATCGAAACGCCCTTTCCGTACTGGATATGGCTGTACAGAGCGGTCGCATTCAGGTCGGTTTCGAACAGCTCACGGGCTTCCCGGCTGAGCCCCCGCATGTCTTTTGAAAGACGCACGAGAAGCGGAGCGGGCGAGGACGAAGCAATCTGCCCGAGCAATGCTTCGCAGCCCTTTCGGATACCGAGAACATGAAGATACGGCGTATGGGCCGGGAGCCGGTAACGGTTCTCGGCTTCTTTTGTGATGCCCAAAAGAATATGGCACAAAGCACGGTTTACATGCGTTAACGTATGCGAACGTTCGCGAAGAGCTTCCGTCAGGGAAGTCCAGGTAAACGGGTGCCTGGCGGCTTCGACAAGACGCTTTGCGGTATCGTCCGAAATGTCCGAATACTGCGCCAGTTCTTCCGCGGTGCGGCCGTGAACGGCAGCGAAGAGTACGCTGCTTAAATCGTCCGGAAATACCGGATGGCGGAAGGCTTTTTCATAAAGATCTGCAAGGTTTTCGGGATAGGAGCGGGACAATTCGTCATCGGGGCCGAAACCCTTGCGGTTCGAGCCGGAATCGGAGCCTTTGGCCCGAGCCGTTCCGGAACAGCCTTCAAGCATCGCCCGGATTGCCGTAGCGGAAGCATATTCGCCCGCCTCGGTATCGTGATAGCCTGCGCCGATCCGTGCAACCGGAGCGCTCTTTATCGAAACGCCGAGCCGGATCATCGCCTTTTCATATTCAATTGCCAAGATGTTGTTCGGGGTGGAAAGAAAAGAAGCATCTCCGCCGTTTAAAGAGCAGTAGGCGTTCTGCCTCGCTGCGGGATAGGACAGGCCGGACGAAAGGCCTTCCTTCAAAAGTGCGCGGTAGGTTTCGGGTTCCTCCGCGAAGAAAGCGGCTGCCTTCCGGACGGAGGCCGCGGCTGCATCGAGGAGTTCGCTTCCGATGGCGGAAGCCTTAATGGTGCCTGCACGATCCGCACCGGTATCCGCAGAGCACTCAATCCCATACGAAACCGTATCGACTCCAAGGTCGGCAAATGCCCTCACGGCCCCTTCCGCAAACCGCTCCGCGCTGGCGGTAGCGCTGTATACGGGAAGCTCGATGACGATGTCGGCGCCGTTTTTAAGAGCGGCCTCGGCGCGGTCGTATTTGCCGACGATCGCGGGGGTGCCGCGCTGCACGAAATCCCCGCTCATGAGCGCAATAACAGAATCACATCCGGTACGTGCTTTCGCTTCCCGGATGTGATACGCGTGACCGTTGTGAAACGGATTATATTCGGCTGTGATACCGAGTAACTTCATTACATGGTCTCCGGCTCGGGATAATCCACTCCGAAGGTCTCAACCGTAACTTCCTTCATGATGACGGGAGTGATCGGCTTGTCGTTCCAGTTGCGGCGCACATTGGCGATCGCGTCAACAACGTCAAGGCCTTCCGTAAGCTTTCCGAATGCGGCGTACTCACCGTCGAGGTGAGGAGAGCGCTGATGCATGATGAAGAACTGGGAACCCGCGGAATTGGGGTTCATCGCGCGTGCCATCGAAAGAACGCCGGGATCATGCTTCAGGTCGTTTTTGAAGCCGTTGTGGCTGAATTCGCCGCGGATGCTGTAGCCCGGGTCGCCGGTACCGGTTCCCTTCGGGCAGCCGCCCTGGATCATGAAACCGGGAATTACGCGGTGGAAGGTAAGTCCGTTATAAAATCCCTTCTTTACAAGGGAGATGAAGTTGTTAACCGTGTTGGGCGCGATTTCGGGATAGAGCTCCGCCTTCATGACTGCGCCGTCGTCCATAAGGAACGTTACAACAGGATTCTGTGCCATGATAAATACCTCCGTGGATTAAGTATGCCGGTCATTGCCGGTCTTGTTTACTGGACAAATGCGTGGTAGATCACGTTGATCGCATCTTCGAAATCGTTGTTCGATACGCCGATGATGATGTTCAGCTCGCTCGAGCCCTGGTCGATCATGCGGATGTTGATGGAAGCACGGTCAAGAGCGCTGAAGATCTTGGCTGCAACGCCGCGGTTGCTGCGCATGCCGCGTCCTACGACAGCGATCAGAGCGATATCGGTCGAAATGTCGATCGAATCGGGATTGGTCAGCTTGCGGATCTCCGCAAGAACGGTCTGTTCCTTCTGCTCGAACTCGGTCTGATGAACAACGACGGTCATCGTGTCGATACCGGAAGGCATATGCTCGAAGTTGATTCCGTTGTCTTCGAAAGCCTGCAGAATGCGGCGGCCGAAGCCGATTTCCGCGTTCATCATGTCTTTCTCGATGTTGATCGCGGTGAAGCCCTTCTTGCCGGCAACACCGGTGATGGTGAAAGCGGGTTTGCGGGAGGTGCTCTCAACGATCAGAGTACCGGGATCTTTCGGGGAATTGGTGTTCTTGATGTTGATCGGGATGCCTGCGGTACGAACCGGGAAGATCGCATCTTCATGCAGGACGTTAAATCCCATGTATGCAAGCTCACGGAGCTCGCGGTAGGTGATCACGTCGATAACCTTCGGGCTGTCAACGATCCGGGGATCGGTTACAAGGCAGCCGGAAACGTCGGTCCAGTTCTCGTAAAGGTTCGCCTGTACGGCGCGTGCAACGATGGAACCGGTAATGTCGGATCCGCCTCTTGAGAACGTCTTAACGTGTCCGTCCGGAAGGGAACCGTAGAAGCCGGGGATTACGGCGTTCTGCATTCCGCGAAGCTTTGCGGAGAGGGCGTCGTTGGTCTTCTCGGCGTCAAATGTGCCGTCCTCGTGGAAGAAGACGTATTTGGCGGAATCGAGGAACTCGAAACCGAGATAAGCGGCAAGGATGATACCGTTCAGGTACTCACCGCGGGAAGCGGCATATTCCGTTCCGGCATGTGCCGCGAAATCAGCGTGGATCTTATCGAATTCCGCTGCAAGCGTAAGGTTCAGGCCGAGACCGTTGATGATTTCGGTGTAACGGTCGGAGATTGCTTTCAGCGCATCGTCGAAATCAGCATCCGACTCCGCGAGGTTGTAGCAGGCGTAGAGCATGTCGGTCACTTTCGTGTCCGCGCTGAAGCGCTTGCCGGGAGCGGAGGGCACCACGAAACGGCGGTCCGCGTCGGATTTGATGATGTCTTTTACTTTACGAAACTGCTCGGCATTGGCAAGCGAACTGCCGCCGAATTTAACGACTTTAATCATAAAATCGGGCTCCTTATTGAAAAAAGATTCTATTAATCTATTATCTTACGATACACATTTTTTGGAAATATGCAAGGGAAAATGTGAAAAAACTGTGCTTTCGCAGAAAAATACGCAGTTTTCTTTACATTTTCCCTTGATTATGGTAAGATAAGTTGGGTTTCAATGGGGAAGAAGCCTTATTCAGTGATAACATTTTACGGGGTAGACAGGAGTTTTATGAAGAAGATTATTTCCATAATCGCGGACAAGATGAGCGCCGCTTTTGTGGCTGCCGGATACGAAGAAAAGTTTGCCTCAGTGACGGTATCGAATCGCCCCGACCTCTGCCAGTATCAGTGTAACGGAGCCATGGCTGCGGCGAAGCAGTATCACAAGGCGCCGATCATGATCGCGAACGAGGTCGTTGCAAAGCTTGCGGGCGAGGAGATGTTCTCCCTGTGCGAAGCGGCCGCGCCCGGATTCATCAACGTTTCCGTATCGGAACGGTTCCTTGCCGGATACGTTTTTGAGATGAAGGACGCACCGAAATTCGGACTCGAAGAAGCCGCCGAGAAACAGACGATCGTCGTGGACTACGGCGGAGCCAACGTGGCGAAACCGCTGCATGTCGGACACATGCGGCCGGCGGTTATCGGCGAAGCGGTAAAGCGGATTCTCCGGTACATGGGACATGAGGTGATCGGAGACGCGCACCTCGGAGACTGGGGAACGCCGATCGGCCTCATCATTACCGAACTGAAGGTAAGAAAGCCGGATCTCGTTTATTTCGATCCGGATTACACGGGCGAGTACCCGAAGGAAGCGCCGTTCAGCGTTTCCGAACTCGAAGAGATATATCCTTACGCGAGCAAGTGGTCGAAAGAACACGACGACTACCGTGAAGAGTCCCGCAAGGCAATCCTTGAGCTGCAGCAGGGCCGCAGAGGCTATATGGCTCTCTGGGAGCACATCATGCGGGTTTCCATGGAGGACCTGAGGAAGAATTACGACAACCTCGGCACCGTATTTGACGTCTGGGGCAAGGAAAGCGACGCGCAGAAGTACATTCCCGACATGATCAAAGACATGAAGGACAACGGCTATGCGCACATCAGTGAAGGCGCTCTCGTTGTGGACGTCAAGGAGGAGACCGATACGAAGGAAATGCCTCCGTGCATGATCCTGAAATCGGACGGCGCGACGCTTTACAACACGACCGACCTGGCAACCATCGTAGAGCGTATGACGTTATACAATCCCGACCGGATCATCTACATCGTCGATAAGCGTCAGTCACTTTACTTTGAGCAGATATTCCGCTGCGCGAAGAAGACCGGAATCGTGAAGCCCGAAACCGATCTTGTGCACATCGGATTCGGTACGATGACCGGTAAGGACGGCAAGCCGTTCAAGACTAGAGACGGCGGAGTCATGAGACTCTCGATGCTGATCGACCTGATCGTCGATGAGGTCCGCACGAAGATGGCCGACCGCGAAATGCCCGAAGAGGAGCGCGACAGGATCGCGAAACAGATCGGACTGGCGGCGCTCAAGTACGGAGACCTTTCGAACCAGTCCACCAAGGACTACATCTTCGATATCGAGCGGTTCACCTCATTTGAGGGCAACACCGGACCGTATATCCTTTATACGATGGTCCGCATCAAGTCGATTCTTTCGAAGCTCGGAGATGCGGCCGGAGCCGCGAAGCCCTCGGCCCGTGAGATCGGAGCCGACGAGCGGGAACTCCTGCTGACGATTGCAAGATTTGCGGACAGCATGGAAAAGGCTGCCGCGGAGCTGTCGCCCATGAAGATATGCCAGTACATTTACGAACTGGCCGACCGCTTCAACGGTTTCTATCATGCCAACAAGATTCTCACCGAACCCGATGAGATCAAAAAAGCCGAATGGATCGTCCTCTGCAGGATGACACTGAATATATTAAATGACTGCATTTCAATGCTTGCCTTTGAAGCGCCGGACAAGATGTGACGCCGGCATGAAAGTACGGTACGGCTTATGCGGTACAGTGATTAGGAGGTTTTAAGAAGATGAATGTAAGTAAGCGCCCGTTCCAGTATCTGATCGGAATTCTTGCGGCTTTCGGTTTTGCGGTTCTCGCAATGGTATTCGGAGGAAAGGCAAGCGCGGCTGACACAAAGGCTACGCCCACGCCGACCCCGATCCAGGACTATGTTAACAAAGAGCAGTATCTGACCGGATACTACCGCGGTACGGTTACCAGCAATACGGCAACCGTTCGTACCGGCCCCGGTACCAAGGTTTATCCCGAGCTGAAGATCTCCGACGGAACGGTTGTTAAGCTCACAAAAGGAACCGAAGTTTTTATCTGGGGTGAGACCAAGGACGTCGACCTCGACGTTTGGTACCATATCACCGCGACCTTTAAGAACGAGCAGATCGAAGGTTATATCTATACCGGACGTGTAACGAGAGACAATAACCAGATTCTCTTTACGCCTACGCCTACGCCGGTTCCGCCGACACCCACATTGGTTCCGACGGTTACCCAGGCTCCCGCGGAGAACACGCCCGTTCCCACGACGGCTGCGCCCACTCCTCCGGAAAATGTGAAGAACATCACCGAGAAGTCCAAGGGCAACGGCCCGATGTTCGTCATTCTGATCGTATGTCTCGTGATCGTTGCGCTGATCGTTGCATACTCGATCTTCCAGAGAGCACAGGAGAAGAAGCTTGAAGAGGAGATGGAGCGCTACACGAAGCGCCGTCCCGCCATGGAGCGTCTTGACGGTGAGGACGAGGACGATTTCAACGAAGCTAAGAAGAAGTACTATGCAAGCATGAACTTCGGACACGGCGAGAACGCCAAGAAGTCCGAGAAGCCCGAGAAGCGCACTCCCGCTGCGGCACGCACCGAGGAGAAGTACTCCGACGAGTTCGAAGACGACGTGGATGAGGACGATATCAAACTCAGCACGCCCAAGAAGAAGGAAGACATCTACGAGGAAGACGATTTCTCGGATGATGACGTAAAGGTTGTGGACGATTTCCGCGACAACGGAAACAAGCGGAAGAGTGCGGCCAAGTCCGTAACCGAAGACAATCTCGATTTCTCCGACGACGATCTCGAGTATTTCGAGCGTCTGAAGGGCAATCTCGAAGAACCGTCCGCAAAGGCAATCGCAGCAGCCGGAACCGCAGCCAGCATTCTGGATGAGTCTCCGGAAGTGGATTCCTATTTTGAGTCCGATGACTCCTCCTCGGAAGAACGCCTTAAGATTAAACTGAACGCGCTTCGTCCGCAGGATCGTTTTGTACATAAACTGTATGGTGAAGGCGTTGTTGTGGAGAACAGCGACCCGGATATCATTCAGGTTCGTTTCGGCCGCGACCTCCGCTTCCTGAAGAAGGATAAGCTCGCGAGAAAAGAACTTGTTGAACTGTAAAAACATCTGGTTAAGTATGTTATCCTTGGGTGTGGGAAACCACACCCAAGTGTTCCGTTTAGAGACATTGAAAGATTTGAGAAAACTATGAAGAAGATAATACTTGATGACCGAAAGCAGTACCTGCCGAATCTTATAATGGTCCTGATGAGTCTTGTTTTCCTTGAAATTGTTATCGTAATCGGTTTTCTGAGCAAAAACACCTCGCTTGTTTCGACACTGCTCGGGATATGTGCGATTACGATGCTGATCAATACCGCCATTATGATCTCCATGGCCGGAAAAGTATGGCTGAAGGATCTCAGAAATACCGGAATATGGAAAGTGCGGCAGAATGAAGGAATGACGGTCAGGAAAACCGCGTATTGCAAGGAAATCCTCTATGCTGCCATGCTGTTTCTCTCCGTTATGCTTTACGGATTGGTTCTGGTGCTTGACATTATCTGGAGACGCAATGCCTTACCGTTAGCCGATGACGACCAGACCGAGAAGGAGTTTGCTGTATTTACGGACAATTTCTTTCATCCGTCATTGAAGAATTTCGTGCTGATACTGGAATTTCTGATGGTTGCGGTTGCGGCAGTCGCACTCGTATTTGTCTGCGTAACACTGGTATATAACGGTCTTACCCGAAATCGTTATGCGGGCATATTGGCAGGCGTGTTATATGTTTCGGTCGGGTATTTTCTGATCCGTCTCAGCCTGACAATTATTCACGGTGTCAAGGGAGAGATCCGGCAAAGTCTTGCGGGAAGCGCGATTATGCTGATTGTCTCGGGAATATGTCTTGAAATCGTGACCCAATCCGTGAAGAAGCATCAGTGTGCCGAAGAATGAAAATACGGCTGACGGGTTACCGCCGGCCCTGAATAAGTATCCAAAGGAGTTTAAAGAATTATGGCAGTTGTGAAACCGTTTGTCTGCGTAAGACCGAAGGCAGAACTTGCAAGCAGGGTGGCGGCGCTTCCCTATGATGTTTATAACCGTAAGGAGGCTAAGGAGGCAGCTCTTAAGGATCCGCTTTCGTTCCTCAATATCGACCGCGCGGAGAGCAATCTTCCCGACGATGTGGACACCTATGATCCGATCGTATATCAGAAGGCAAAGGAGCTGCTTGACGCAAGGATCGCGGACGGAACGTACCTGACCGATACCGAGGAATGTTATTACGTTTATGAGCTGATCATGGACGGACGTTCCCAGATCGGTATCGTTGCGTGCGCTTCGATCGACGATTACAAAAACGGCATTATCAAAAAGCATGAAAATACGCGTGAAGAGAAGGAGCAGGACCGTATCCGCCACGTGGATACGTGTAACGCGCAGACCGGCCCGATCTTCCTCGCATACCGAAGCAATGACGTGATCAGCGCCGTTGTGGCAAAGGCGATGAAGGAAGAGCCTCTGTACGCATTTACCGCCGATGACGGAATCACGCACAACGTATGGCGCATCGCGGGAAGCGATGACATTGCGGCGATCCGCGGGGCATTTGACGGAATCGGACAAATCTACATCGCGGACGGACATCACCGCGCGGCAAGCGCCGTAAAGGTCGGTTTCAAGCGCCGTGAGGCCAATCCCGATTATACCGGTGAGGAAGAGTTCAACTTCTTCCTGTCCGTACTGTTCCCCGAGGACCAGCTGATGATCCTTCCGTACAACCGTGTCGTGAAGGACCTTAACGGCTATTCCGCAGAGGCTTTTTTGAAGGAAATTGAAAAGAATTTCGAAGTACGCAAGGTCGGCACCGAGCCTTACGCACCTGCGAAGAAGGGCACGTTCGGCATGTATCTTGACGGAGCATGGTACGAGCTCACCGCAGGCAGGGCAATGCAGGCGATCACCGATCCCGTAGCTTCTCTGGACGTATCCCTGTTACAGGATTATCTTCTCGGACCGGTTCTCGGAATCGGCGATCCGAGAGTGGACAAGCGGATCGATTTTATCGGCGGAATCCGCGGATTAAAGGAGTTGGAGCGCAGAGCGACATCCGACATGCGCGTCGCATTTTCCATGTACCCGACGCAGATCACGGAGCTTTTCTCGGTTGCGGACGCGGGGCTTTTAATGCCTCCGAAGTCAACCTGGTTCGAGCCGAAGCTCCGCAGCGGACTGTTCCTGCATAAATTGAGTTAATATGAGTATTCTTTCGGTTGAAAATCTGTCACACGGCTTCGGCGACCGCGCGATATTCCGGGATGTGACGTTCCGTCTGCTTGCGGGCGAGCACATCGGTCTGATCGGCGCGAACGGCGAAGGTAAAAGTACGTTTTTTAATATCATTACCGGGCATCTGATGCCGGACGAGGGCACCGTTACGTGGGCAAAACATGTGCGTGTCGGATATCTCGACCAGCATACCGTTCTGAAGCCCGGCATGACGATCCGCGACGTGTTGGGGTCCGCATTTTCCTGGCTCTATGAGAAGGAAGAGGAGATCAACGTCATCTGCGAGAAGATGAGCGACGCGGATGAAGATACGATGAACGGGCTGATGGAGGAGATGGGCGTGCTGCAGGAGATGCTTGAGCAGCATGATTTCTATTCCATCGATACGAAGATCGATGAGATCGGGCACGCATTCGAACTGGACGCGCTCGGGTTTGACAAGGACGTAAGCGAACTTTCGGGCGGGCAGCGTACCAAGGTGCTTCTTGCGAAGCTGCTTTTAGAGAAGCCCGACATTTTGCTTCTCGACGAGCCGACCAACTATCTCGACGAGCAGCATATCGAATGGCTGAAGCGGTATCTGAACGATTACGAGAACGCATTTATCCTGATTTCGCACGATGTTTCGTTTTTGAACAGCGTCGTCAACGTTATCTGGCATGTGGAGAACGCGCTGCTTTCAAGGTATCCGGGCGATTATGACCATTTCCTTGAGGTTTACGAGATGCGTAAGGGCCAGATTGAGGCCGCGTACAACCGCCAGCAGCAGGAGATTAAGGAATTGAAGGATTTCGTGGCGCGGAACAAATCCCGTGTCGCGACGAGAAATATGGCGATGTCCCGCCAGAAGAAGCTCGACAAGATGGACGTGATTGAGCTTGTAAAGGACAATCCGAAGCCGGAATTCTCCTTTAAGGAGGCTCGTGTTCCGTCCCGCGTGGTCATTGAAACGAGTGACCTCGTGATCGGCTACGACCGGCCCCTGTCAAGGCCGCTCAATTTAAAGATCGAGCGCGGACAGAAGGTCATCTTAAAGGGAGCGAACGGTATCGGAAAGACGACGCTTCTTCGAAGCATCCTCGGACAGATCCCGGTGATCGAAGGAAACGTTTCGCTCGGGGATTATCTGGCAGTCGGGTATTTCGAGCAGGAACTGTCCGGCGAAGGAACGAAGACCTGTATGGACGAGTTCTGGGACGAATATCCGAGCTATACGAACTACGAAGTGCGTTCGGCGCTTGCCAAATGCGGTCTTACGACCAAACATATCGAAAGCCAGGTGCGTGTGCTTTCGGGAGGCGAGCAGGCAAAGGTACGTCTCTGCAAACTGATGAACCGCGAAAGCAACCTGCTGATTCTCGACGAGCCGACCAACCATCTGGACGTCGACGCCAAGGCAGAGCTGCACCGCGCGCTTTCCGAATACAAAGGAACCGTTTTGATGGTATGTCATGAACCGGAATTCTATGAAAATCTTGCAAGCAATGTGATTGACTGCAGCGAGTGGAGTTTACTGGCATAAGGCTTCTTTCAGCCGGGAGGGTGACCGATGGACGAGCAGGAGAAGAAAACGAATGAATCCGGGCAGAACCGGCCGGAAGGCGGGAGCGTCCGCGAGGCAAGGATACGTGTGGAAACGTATCTGTTGGGAGCGGCATCCGTACTGCTTCTGCTTTTCGTTGTTTTTATGATCGGCAATGTGATCCGGAATGAAATCGGATCGAAACCGGACAAGACCGGACCGGACCCTGCCGGGAAGCCGAGCGGGTTTCAGGACACCAATGATGAACCTATTCAGGACAATACAGTTGATGAAGAGCAAAAGAAAAAGGAGGCTATGATGATGGCAGAACAGACTTATTTGGCAACGGCATTGAAGAAACCGTGGGACAACAACCCGCTTATGACGCAGCGCCTCGGCGCGGACCCGTATGCGCTTGTTTACGACGGAAGAGTATACATTTACATGACGGCCGACGTGATCGAAACGAACCCGGACGGTTCGCCGAAGGCCAATTCCTACCAGAAGATCAACAAGATCAACGTCATTTCCTCCGACGACTTGGTGAACTGGACCGATCACGGTTCCGTTTTCGCAGCAGGCGCGGACGGCGCCGCCAAATGGGGCGGAAACTCCTGGGCTCCGGCAGCCGCATGCAAGGAAGTGGACGGCAAGATGCAGTTCTTCCTTTACTTCGCGAACAGCGGCAACGGCATCGGCGTTCTGCGTGCGGACAGCCCCGTAGGACCGTTTACCGATCCGATCGGCAAGGCTCTTATTAATCGTGATACGCCGAACTGCGCGAACGTTACGTGGCTTTTCGACCCCGCGGTACTCGTGGATGAGGACGGCTCCGCATACCTTTATGTGGGCGGCGGCGTTCCCGGATTCCCGCCGACCGAGGAGCAGATCGAGCATCCCCGCACCGCACGCGTTGTGAAACTCGGCGATGACATGATCTCGCTTGACGGAGACCCGGTTGCGATCGACCCTCCGTTCCTGTTCGAGGATTCCGGAATCAACCGCATCGGCGACACTTACTATTACAGCTACTGCAGCAACTTTAACGTGGACGGCCATCCGAACGCGAAGAACTATAAACTCGCGAACGGCCAGATCTGCTATATGACTTCCGACAGCCCGATGGGTCCGTTTACGTATCAGGGAGCGATCTTAAAGAACCCCGGGTCATACTTCGGACCGGGCGGAAACAACCACCACTGCATCTTCGAATTTAACGGCAAATACTATATCACCTATCATTCGCAGATCCTCGACGCGCCTCTTAAGACCGGCGGCGGATACCGCTGCACGCACATCGACGAACTGACCGTCAACGAAGACGGATCGATCCCGATGGGAAAAGGAACGAAGACAGGCGTTGCGCAGGTGAAGAATCTTGATCCGTATACCGAAGTGAACGGTGCGACGATGGCTACGATGGCCGGTATCGGCACGAAGCCTTACACGACGATCGCGCAGAAGTACGGCTCCGGCAGAATGACCGTAACCGATATCGATAACGGCGACTGGATTCTGGTAAAGGGCGTTGATTTCGGCTCGGAAGGCGCAAAGATGTTCTATGCGGACATTACCGGTTACGGTTCCGTTTCCGGTAAGATCGTCGTGCGTCTCGATGATCTGAACAACGGTCCGGACGTTGCGGAATTGAAGCTTCTGGACGGAATGACCGGAACCAAGGTTGCGGAAGGCGTTACCGGAGTGAGAGACGTATATTTCATATTCCGCGGCAGCAACTTCAGTTTCAACAAGTGGTATTTTAAGTAAAAATGCCGAAAGCCGCTCCGCATGGACCGGAAACGCGGGAAGGAACGAATAAACTGCTTTCCTTTAACCGGAATATGTGGTAAAATTAAATGAACTATTGTTGTTGGAGGGAGAAATCCGATGATCCATTCGAAAAAAGTACGACTGATGACGCAATGCGCGATCTATCAGAAGCACGAGGGAGCGGATGACCTGAAGGTTGCCAAGTTCTTCCGGGCGGATTATATCCGCCTTGAAGTCGTGAAAACGATACTCGGCGTAACACTCGGTTATCTGATCATTATCGGCATGATCATCATGTATCATCTTGAGTTTTTGATTGCCAATGCACTGTATCTGAATTACCAGATGCTCGGTATGAAGATTCTCGGTTACTACATCCTGATTCTTGCGGCCTATATCGTATTTGCCGTCGGGCGTTACAGCTATCTGCACATGAAGTCGCATAAGCGGCTCGGGCGTTATTACAAGATGCTCGGCAGAATCCGGAAGTGTTCCGAAGAAGAGGAATACGCGAGAGAACTCGAGGAAGAGAATCGGGAGGAAATGCAGTCATGACAATTATTCTGGCCATTCGGGCCAAGATCACGGAAATCTATCAGAAATATGATTTCGTCGTGAATACGGCCCTGAAATTTGCTTTGATGTTCTTCGCTTTGAAGAAGGCGGCGGGGATCATCGGATATAACTCAACGCTTTCGGGCACCGGCGCGGTTATCGCATTTGCCCTTGTCGGAGCGTTCCTGCCGACCTCTTTGATGGTATTTCTGGCGGTTATGTACGTATTCCTGCAGCTGCTGACGGCATCGGTTCTGATCGCGGTCACGGTAATGCTCGTATTTATGATCCTGTATCTGTTCTTCTTACGGTTTACGCCGAAGGAAGGCGCGGTTGTCGTAGCAACGCCGTTATTCATTTCAATCGGAATGCCTTATGCGGTGCCGCTGTTTTTGGGTGTTTTCGGAGGAGTTCTTTCGATCGTTCCCGCTGCATGCGGCGTGGTTGCCTACTTTATGCTGAAGGCCGTTACGAACAACATTGTAACGATCGACCAGCTGAAAGCGCTGAAGGATCAGGCGCTGACGATTTACATTGACATTCTGGACGACTTACTGAACAATCCGCCGATGTACGTGATGATGTTCGTATTTGCCGTCGTAATCATTTTCATCTGCGTGATCCGTTCGATCCGGATGGACTACTCGTTCGAGATCAGCATTCTTGTCGGAACGGTTGTAATGATCCTTGCATCTATGATCGGCTCGCTGATCGCAAATACCGAGCTCGAGATCGTACCCATGGTTATCAACTGCCTGTTCTGTGCGGTCGCGGCATTTGTCGCAATGTATTTCTGGAGGACGCTCGATTACGCGGGAGCGGAGCGCGTCCAGTTTGAGGATGAGCGGTATTACTATTACGTGACCGCGGTTCCGAAGATCACTCCCGAATCGCCGAAGCGTACCGTCCGCAGGCCGAAGCCGGCAAAGGACGAGCCGCTGTCCGAAGATGAGGAAGAGACGGAAGCCATTGAAGCGATGGAGTCCATGCTTTCAGGCGGCAAACGTCCGTATGCGAAGCCTTTGACGCCGGCGCTTGCGAAGCGTCTGCGGCGCGACGTGGCTCCGCGATATGATGACGACGATGATGAAGAGGACGAAGTTGTCATCAAGGGTCCGAGAGTGCACGGAATCGACCGCGACCGTGACTGGGACCGCGATCGGGACGAAGAAGACGGTGCGGAAATCACGGGACCGAGAGAACAGTCCGGCACAAAAGAGTCTGTTCTGGAGGCTGTCCGCAGCCGGTTTAATAAGCTTAAATCCGTGATCCCCGGAATTAAGGGGAAAGCAAATGCCTCCCGGAAGGATCCGAGTGAGGAAGAGCCGGACGAGGAAGAGCCGGACGAGGAAGGCGCGACGTATTTCGCACAGTCCGAAGAAAGTTCGGATGACTATGCGGAAGCCGAAGAGTCCGAAAACAAAGGAGACGACGACTACGAGTAAAGGAGGGCAATTACCGTGTGGGATAATATTACGGATTTCTTTTCGAAGTATTTCAGCAGTCTGCTGATCCCGCGGATTCACCCGCTTGACCTTGTCGAGATACTGCTCATCGCATTTGTCATCTACCATCTGATGAAGTGGATACTGCGTACGAGAGCATGGTATCTGGTAAAAGGTCTGATTGTGCTCGTTCTGGTATGGGCCGTAGCATCCATACTCCGTTTCAATGCAATTTTATGGATATTCGTGAATACCATTAACGTCGGTATTATCGCGCTGTTCATCATATTCCAGCCCGAGCTTCGAAGAGCGCTTGAGCAGCTTGGTTCGAGAAGGCTGTTCAGCCTGTTCGCGGACCCGTCCGGAACGCATGAGCGGTACTCCGACGAGACGCGCAACGAGATCGTTACCGGCGTCTTTGAGATGGCAAAGGTTAAGACCGGCGCCCTGATCTGTATGGAGGGCGTGGTAAGCCTCGAAGACTACGAGCGGAGCGGCATCAAGACCGATTCGATCGTGTCGGCAGCCCTTCTCATCAACATTTTTGAGAAAAATACGCCGCTCCATGACGGTGCGGTGATTGTCCGCGGAAACCGTGCGGCAGCGGCAACATGCATTCTGCCCGTTTCCGACAATATGAGGCTCTCCAAGGATCTCGGTACGAGACACCGCGCAGGCGTCGGCGTAAGCGAGGTTACGGATGCGCTTGTTATCATTGTTTCCGAAGAGAACGGAAAAGTATCCATCGCCCAGAAGGGTCAGCTGATCCGCGGCGTGGACGAAGAGTACCTTTCCAACAAGCTTCTGGAATTCCAGGAAAAGCAGACGCCCACCAACCGTCTGCGATTCAGAAAGGAATGGAAGAAACATGATAAAAAAGCTTAAAGAAGTCTTTAGCAGAAACATCGGAATGAAGCTTCTTTCCTTTGTTCTGGCGTTTCTGATCTGGGTCGTTATCATGAGTCTTTCGGACCCGAAGACAACCAAACAGATTGACGGAATCTCTCTGGAAACAAGACATAAGGACGATTTCAACAATCTGGAAGAGAACAAGGATCTGTCAATCGACATCCTGACGACCGGAACGGTTTCCATCAAGATCACCGGAACGCGTTCCGAACTCGAAGGCCTTGCGGCTTCCGATTTCGTCGCGTATGCGGACTTTAACGATTTCGTCGGCGTCAACGCTATCCCGATCAAGATTGAGAAGAAGGGCAGCGTTCCCAAAAACGTCGAAGTCGTGAGCCAGTCCAAAACCGTTATGCAGGTTAAGCTTGTGAAGAGCGCTACCGCGCTTGTCAACGTCGTAGAAGACATCATTAACGTTCCGGATGACAAATACGCCATCTGCACGTCGATGAGCTCGAAACTCCTGACCGTAACGGGTCCTGAGGAAGTTGTTGCGAAAGTCGGCAAACTCGTTGCGCAGATCGATATTTCGACGATGAGCACGACAACCAAATACGTCGAGTTAAAGCCGTACGACAAGGACGGCAACGAGATGGATGCGCCGTCTCTTGAGCTGTCCCAGAAGGGCGTTCAGGTGGAAATCGAAATGCTTCCCACGAAGGACGTCGCAGTTGAGGTTAATACGAGCAATACCGAGGTTATGAACGGCTTCGGAATTTATAAAGTGGACTACAGCCCGAAGGAAGTCCGGATTGCCGCATCGGAAGCAATGCTCCGTTCGGTAACGCCGATAAGGCTCTCATTTGAAACCGACGAGCCGCTTATCAAACAGGGCAAGCCCGTCACGAAGGATTTCGACCTTACGAAATACCTTCCCGAGGGCGTATATCTGAAGTCTGTGAACTCGGTTGTATCCGTGGATATTACGATTGAACCGATTGTTGAAAAGTCATTCACATTTTCCGTTGAGGAACTGAACGTACAGAATATGCCGGAAGGGTTCGTGCTTCATCAGGGACCGGACGGCGAGACGACCAATACGGTTGTGATCACCGGACTGAAGCCCGATCTCGATCTGATCACGTCGGTTGCGGATCTGAAGCTTTCCGTCGATCTGAAGGGCGTAACGAAGGCCGGAACGCAGGAGTTCCCGATCAAGCTGAATATTGATAACCGAAACATCTCAGAGGATAATCTGAAGATGATTAAGACCGAAAGCACGGCGGAGCTGACGATAGCAGAGCAGTAAGCCGCGAAAGGGCGCATGCAGCCGCCCGGAAAGGAGATGCCCATGGTACAGGAAACCGTACAAGTTATGAATGTCAAAGGTCTTCATATCAAGCCTGCCGGAGAGATGAGCCGGATTGCGCTTACCCGGCCCTGCAGAGTGTATCTCAAAGTCAGAGAATATGATGTTAACGCAAAGAGCGTGCTCGGAATTCTGAGCGCGCAGGTCAAATGCGGCGAATACGTCACGATCGTCTGTGACGGCGAGGGTGAGGAAGACACTTTAAGAGAGATTATCGAGGCCGTGAACAATAAGTTCGGCATCGAGTAAGAAGAAAGACGCAGCCGGAGCGGCGGACCGTAGACCGAAGCCGCGGCATCAAGGCGGCATCGGACGGAACAATGAACCCGCGGCGGGATGCTGCGGATAAGAAGAGGACGTTATGAAGAATTACGATCGGTATCAAAGAAATCCGGTTTTAGATTTTCCCGGGCGCGAGTGGCCCGGGAAAGTTTCCTTTAGTGCGCCCAGATGGTGCAGCGTGGACCTTCGCGACGGCAACCAGGCCCTTGTCGAGCCGATGAACGTCGAAGAGAAGACCGAGCTGTTTCACCTGCTGCTTGCGATCGGATTCCGGGATATCGAAGTGGGATTTCCCGCCGCGTCTTCGATCGAATATGAGTTTGTAAGGCATCTTGCCGAAAAGGAGAATGTGCCGGATGACTGCCGCATCCAGCTTCTGATGCAATGCAGCGACGAGCAGATCCGCACGAGTTTTGAGGCGGCAAAGGGCCTTAAGAACGTAATCATGCATATCTACAATCCGACTTCCGTTTTGCAGCGGGACGTCGTATTTCATATGGACCGGGAGCAGATCCTTCAGATTGCCGTGAATGCGGTTAAGACGGTAAAGGAGTGTGCGGAACGGTTCGAAGGCAATGTCGTTCTTGAATATTCCCCGGAGAGTTTCAGCGGGACCGAACCGGATTTTGCGGTACAGGTCATTGACGCCGTACTCGACGTATGGCAGCCGGGTCCGGAGCGCAAAGCCATTATCAATCTTCCCGAAACAATGGAACTGAATACGCCCAATGTGTACGCGGACCAGGTGGAATGGGTCTCAAAGCACATGAAATACCGCGATTCGGTGGAATTGAGCGTGCATACGCACAATGACCGAGGAACCGGCATCGCCGCATCCGAACTGGCGCTTTTAGCGGGTGCTGAGCGGGTTGAGGGAACGCTTTTCGGAAACGGAGAGCGGACCGGCAACGCGGACTTATTGACGATTGCTTATAACCTGTTTGCGCAGGGAATCGATCCGGGACTTAATCTCGAGAATATCCACGCGATTTCGGAAGCGTATCTGAGACTTGTCAAGATGCCGATCCCGGCGCGTCATCCGTACGCGGGCGACCTCGCATTTACCGCCTTCTCGGGCGGGCACCAGGATGCGGTCCGGAAAGGCTTCCAGGCGATGCGCGAACGCGGCGGAAACACCTGGCTTGTTCCGTATCTTCTGATCGATCCGACCGACATCGGACGGTTCTACGAGCCGATTGTTCGGATCAACAGCCAGTCCGGCAAAGGAGGCGTCGCATTTGTCATGGAGCGGGAGCACGGCTTCAAGCTTCCGAAGAACATGCACCGCGAGTTTGCCCATGCCGTTCAGGTTTTCGCGGAGCAGAAGGGCGGCGAGGTTACTCCCGAAGAGATGCTCGAAGTATTCCGCAGGGAATATCTGCAGCGCAAGTATCCGCTTCATTTCTTACGATGCAATGTGGATGACCGTTCCGACGAAGAGTCGCAGGTTACGCATGCACTGCTGAAGTTCGAATACATGGGGAAGGTTTACACGAAGGACTGCACCGGTAACGGTCCTATCGATGCCGTTAAGAAGGGCCTTCAGGACTTCCTCGGCATTACGTTAAAGCTTTTGGATTACACCGAGCACGCCTTGACGACCGGTTCCGAAGCGCAGGCTGCCGCATATGTGGCGATGAACAATCCTTCGACCGGCGACAGCACGTTCGGCGTCGGTATCAGTTCGAACATTACGAGAGCTTCCATCCGTGCCGTATTCTGTGCGGTGAACCGTCTCCTTGAGATGGAGCAGGCCGGAAAGGAAGGCGTGTGATGGTCTGGGCGGCAATTGTTGCCGGCGGGTCCGGCACGCGTATGAAAAGCGCGATTCCGAAGCAGTTTCTGCGGATCGGCGGGGAGACGATCCTCGGCCGTTCCTTAAGCGTATTTCTTGCATCCGGGGAGATAGACGGCATTGTGATCGGAGCTCCCGCGGAATATATCGAAGAGACCGAACGGATCGCACGAGAGCAGTGTGAGATACTGCATTCCGAAAAGCCCGTCATTGTTACGGCAGGCGGAGCAAACCGGAACGAAACGCTTAAAAATCTCTGTGAAGCGGCATACGGACAGCCCGGTGCGTCGGCAGAGGATATCATCGTTACGCACGACGCGGTGCGTCCCTTCGTAACGGAGCGGATGATCGCGGAAAGCGTTCGTTCGATGGAGACGGCCGATGTCAGTACGGTCGCGATTCCGACGACCGATACGCTGCTTTTAAGTTCCGACCGAAAAGAAGTCGAAGCGGTTCCCGACCGAAGCCTTTACTACCGGGCGCAGACGCCGCAGACGGCACGCCTCGGCGCGCTTAAGAACCTGCTTGAGTCCATGACGGACGAGGAACGCAGCGTTTCGACCGATTTATGCGGGCTGTATGCCTGCAAAGGGATCCGGGCAATGATCATCCCCGGTTCCGAGAAAAATATAAAGATTACCGGACCGGACGATCTCCGAACGGCGGAAGCGCTGCTTCGGGCGGAGAGCAAATAAACGGTTCGCAGGAGAGTTGTTATGTATGATTATCTGATCGTCGGAGCAGGTCTGTTCGGCTCCGTATTTGCCCGCGAGGCGACCGACAAAGGATATTCCTGCCTTGTCATCGACCGGCGCGGCCATATCGCCGGAAACGCGTATTGCGAGGATGTGTGCGGGATTCCGGTGCACACGTACGGCGCGCATATCTTCCATACTTCCGACAAGAAGATCTGGGAGTATGTGAACCGCTTTACCGAGTTCAACAACTTCGTGAATTCGCCGATCGCGGTGTATAAGGACGAGCTTTACAATCTGCCGTTCAACATGAATACGTTCTCGAAGATGTGGAACATCCGCACGCCTCAAGAGGCAAAGGAGAAAATTGAAGCGGCCAAACTCGAGGCTAAGGTGGAGAACCCTAAGAACCTTGAGGAGCAGGCGGTTTCCCTCGTCGGAAAGGACATCTACGAGAAACTCGTGAAGGGCTACACCGAAAAGCAGTGGGGACGTGACTGCAAGGATCTGCCCGCATTTATCATCAAACGGCTTCCGGTGCGTTTTACGTACGATAACAACTACTTTAACGACCGTTTCCAGGGCATTCCCGAGAAGGGCTATACCGAGATGACCGCGAAGATCCTCGAAGGGATCGAGGTACGGACCGGCGTGGATTATCTGAAGAACAGAGAAGAGTACCGCGGCCTTGCCAAGAAGGTCATTTACACCGGCGCTCTCGATGAGTATTTCGATTACTGCTACGGCAATCTTGAGTACCGGATGGTTCGTTTCGAGCAGGAAACGCTCGATACGGACAACTATCAGGGTAACGCCGTAGTCAACTACACGGAGCGCGAGATCCCTTACACGCGGATCATCGAGCACAAGCATTTCTATCCGGGATTAAAGACCGAGCAGACCGTTATCTCGAAAGAGTATCCGGCGGAGTGGCATCCCGGCGAGGAGCCTTATTATCCGATCAACGACGAGAAGAACGCGGCATTGTACGCAAAGTACCGCGCGCTTGCGGACCGGGAGGAGGGCGTGATCTTCGGCGGACGGCTCGGAGAGTATAAGTATTATGACATGGACAAAGTAATCGCATCGGCGCTGGCGCTTTGCGAAAAGGAACTGTAACACGGCAAAAAGGAGACGATATCAATCGTCTCCTTTTCGGTTTGGAAGGTTGTGGTTCTTAAACGAATTCAGTCGGATTTGCGTTCTTTCAGTGTGACGTCCACATAACGCGGCTTGTAGACGCCGTCCTCCATACGCTGTACCGTCAGTGTGATCACGGTACCGTAGCGGTAGGAAGAAATGCGGGACTGCAGCTGCTCGTTCGTAGCGACCGGCACGCCGTTCACTTCGGTAATGATGTCGCCGACCGCAAGGTCGGACTCCGAGGCAGCACCGCCTTCGATGATTTCTTTTATGTAAATGCCTGCGGGCCATCCGAGAGAATTGATCTGCTCGTCGGTGATCGCGGCAATGTAAACGCCTAAGAAGCCCTGCTCGCTTTCGCGGATCCGCTCTTTCTGCTCCAGATCGCGGATGATCGGTACCGCAACGGTCATCGGGATGGCAAATCCGATGCCTTCGATGTCGGTTGCCGCAAGCTTCGAGGAATTGATTCCGATCACTTCGCCTTCAATGTTCACGAGGGCGCCGCCGCTGTTGCCGGGATTGATCGCCGCATCGGTCTGGATCAGGGAAAGGCTTACCGAATCGGAAGAGTAGCGGTGGTCGGTCGCTCCGATATAGCCGACGGTTACGGACGAACCGAAGCCGAGGGCGTTTCCTACGGCAATCGCCATATCGCCGACATGAACTTCCTTGCTTTCCGCAAGTGTCGCGGGTTTAACGGCCTCACGGGTCGATTCCTTCAGAGCAGACTCCTTTAACGTCAGGATCGCAAGATCGTAAGCCGCGTCGGAGTTCTTTACGGAACAGGGATAAGATTCGCCGTCGGCAAATGTGATCGTTACGGCGGTAGCTCCTTCCACCACGTGGTGGTTGGTAACGAGATAGAGCAGCCCTTCCTTACTTTCAATAAAGATTCCGGTTCCGGACGTCTGGCCTTCGGAACGGCGTCCGAACATGTCCTGATAAGTTACTTTGCAGTCTACCGAGACGATGGAAGGGAGAACCGCCTCCGCGATGCTTGCGATATCGATCTCATCGAGAAGAAGTACCGAAGCCTCGTCGGTATAGCGGATAATGTTTACTTTATTCAGATCCTCACGCATCCGTTTCGCGGAAACGCGCACCTTGCCGGCTTCGGGAGTCGGTGAGGGAGCCTTTTTCTCGGTATAAGCCGTTTTCAGCTTATTGCTCCATACGGGAGCACGATACACGAGAACGCAGGTTCCGGCCGCAACCGCGACAAGAACGATGCCGAGTAGGATTTTTTTGATCCGGTTCATGATACTGCCTCCGAAAACAGCGGACCGCCGCGCGATCCGTATTTCCTGCCGCGTCCGTATGCGGACTGCGGTTTTTATCTGCCTTTTACGATACCTTTTGTTTGTGATGATATTGTGAAGCAAAATTGAAGAATTGTTCATTTTCCGCAGCATATTCCGGTGCGGCGGCAGCGGCTGATTCACGACTTGAATTCGGAGCCGACATAGGATATAATTAACCTTGTATACCCTTTTAAGGGACAGTACGGAATGAAAGGAAGAACCGGGGAGAACCGCTAAAGTCATGTTAAACACCAGTCAGAAAAAACTGAGTACGATCAGCTTCATAGCCGACGCCCTGCTGCTTGCTTCCGCCTATATTTTATCGTATTATCTGCGGTTTCAGGTGTTTAAAAACGCAGGAATCCTGTCGCTTCAGAGCGGCGCGCAGTTTTACGCCCTGCGCGGATATCTGAAATATCTGGTTTTCGTAATGATCGGTTATCTTCTGATCTATTCCGCGTGCGGACTGTACGCGGCCAAGCGGAACCGCAAGCTCGAATACTGGAACCTGTTTGAAGCAAACGGGCTCGGCATGCTGTATTTTTCGTTCCTGCTGCTGGTATTCAACGAGGGCGACATCTCTCGTCTGTTCCTCGGAATATTCTTCTTCCTGACGATTGTTTTCGAGGTATGCTTCCGGTTCGTTTTCTATGCGATCCTGAGTGCCTACCGGAAGAAGGGCAAGAACCTGATCCACATCGTGATCGTCGGGTACAGTGCGGCGTCGAGAGGCTTTATCGATCGCATCAAGGCAAACCCGCAGTGGGGGTATTACATTCACGGAATCATTTCGGACACGAAGGAGATCGGATTTTCCTACCGCGGCATTTCCGTGATCGGAACCATCAATAATCTGGAAACGATCCTTGCGGACAATTCGTTCGAAGAAGTCATCATTGCGCTTCCGATCAACGACTATTACAAGCTCCGCCGCGTTGCGGGAATATGTGAGAAGTCGGGTGCGCATACGAAGTTCGTGCCGGATTACAATCACATTATTCCGACCGTGCCGGTAATGGAAGATTTTTTCGGACTTCCGGTCATCAACATCCGGAACGTACCGCTTGCCAGCTGGGGCAACCGTGCGCTGAAGAGGGTGCTCGACATCATATTCAGCGTGTTCGGGCTCATCGTATTTGCCGTTCCGATGCTGATCATCGCGATACTGATCCGTGTGACGACCGGCGGCAAAGTGATCTATTCGCAGCAGCGTGTCGGCTTACACAACAAGCCGTTCCGCATGTATAAATTCTGCTCGATGAAAGAAGCGAAAGACGGAGAGGACGAGAATGAGTGGTCCTCGGAAGACAACGCGCGTGTCACAAAGATCGGAAAGATCATCCGGCATACGAGTCTCGATGAGCTTCCGCAGCTTTGGAACGTGATCCGCGGCGACATGAGTCTGATCGGACCGCGCCCGGAACGGCCGTTCTTCGTGGAGAAATTTAAAGAGGAAATCCCGCGCTACATGATCAAGCATCAGGTACGCCCCGGCATTACGGGATGGGCCCAGGTTCACGGGCTTCGGGGGGATACGTCGGTCAGCCGGAGAATCGACTACGACTTGTATTATATTGAAAACTGGACTTTGTTCCTTGATATCCGGATTGCGTTCTGGACGGTTTTCGCCGGATTTATCAACAAGAACGCGTATTAAGGAACGGGGTACCTTAGGTACTAACCGGAACGGAGTGTTATGGACGAACAAAACAATAAAGACGGCAGGGACGGATACGAAAACGTCTGCGCGATGTGCCACAGACCGGAAAGCGTCTGCGGAAGATTATTCCACCTGCCGCCCAATCTCATGTTATGCGAAAGCTGCCTGCAGAAGTCGTTTGACCTGATGGCATCGACAATGGATACGACGGATCCGAACCATCTGATGGGCAACTTAAAGATTATTCTGCCGGGTGCGCAGAATCAGAACCAGACCAAGCTGAAGCCTAAGAAGAAAGAGGCCGAAGCGGAGCAGGGAGACGTGGAAAGCGGCGACGTAATGGATATCGCCAAGCTTCCTTCGCCCCACGAGATCAAAGCGAAACTCGATGAGTACGTGATCGGACAGGATCACGCGAAGAAAGTCATCAGCGTGGCGGTTTACAACCACTATAAGCGTGTCCGCAGGCAGGACGAGGAGGCATTTAAGGACGACGTCGTGATCGAGAAGTCCAACATGCTGATGCTCGGACCTACCGGCTGCGGAAAGACGTATCTTGTGCAGACGCTCGCGAAGCTTCTGAACGTGCCGCTTGCGATCACCGACGCGACAAGCCTTACCGAGGCCGGCTACATAGGCGACGACGTTGAGAGCGTGCTTTCGAAGCTTTTGGCAAATGCCGACAACGATGTGGAGCGTGCGGAGCACGGCATCGTATTTATCGATGAGATCGACAAGATCGCCAAGAAGAAAAATACGACAAGCCGCGATGTCAGCGGAGAGAGCGTTCAGCAGGGGCTTTTGAAACTTCTCGAAGGGGCCGACGTGGAAGTTCCGGTCGGTGCTTCGAGCAAGAACGGAATGGTTCCGACGACGATGATCAACACGAGAAACATCCTGTTCATCTGCGGAGGCGCATTTCCGGGCCTCGACGAGATCATTAAGACGCGGCTTACGAAGTCGTTCACGATGGGCTTTAACTCCTACTTAAAGGACGAGTTCGACAAGGACCGCGACATTCTCGCGAAAGCCACGATGGAGGATCTTCGGGAATTCGGCATGGTGCCCGAGTTTATCGGACGTCTGCCGATCCTGTTCGCCTTAAGAGGTCTTGACCGTGATGCGATGAAGCGCATCCTGACCGAACCGAAGAACGCGATCATCAAGCAGTATCAGAAACTGTTTGCGATGGATGAGGTACAATTGAAGTTTACGGACGACGCGCTCGACGTGATCGCGGAAAAGGCGATCGCCAAGGAGACCGGAGCCCGCGCGCTTCGTTCGATCCTTGAGGAATTCATGCTCGACATCATGTATGAAATCCCGAAGGACAGTTATATCGGAACCGTTACCATAACCGCAGATTATATTAACGGAAATGGTGCGCCGATTATTGAAATGCGCAGCTGAATGGTATATAATAGATTCAGTCCTTATGGAAATCAGTAATAAAGGAGAGTGGAAGACATGTTTTGTGCGAAATGTGGAAATCAGATACCCGACGGCGTTTCGTTCTGCCCTTTCTGCGGTGAGAGGCTCATTGTTGATGCAGCGGCACAGGCAGCGGCAGCAGTAAATCAGACAGCGGAAACAGCGGCACAGGCAGTAACGGAAGCAGCGGCTCCCGTTGTTGAAGCGGCAGCTCCCGTTGTTGAGCAGGCAGCACCCGTTATTGAGCAGGCGGCGCCCGTTTTTGAACAGCAGGCTCCCGCACCGGAAGTTCCGGTACAGCAGCCCGTATATCAGCAGCCTGTATATCAGCAGCCGGTACAGCAGCCGGTTTACCAGCAGCCCGTATATCAGCAGCCGGTTTATCAGCAGCCCGTATACCAGCAGCCTTTGTATCAGCAGTATCCGGATGTGCCTCAGAAGAAGAAATCAAAGGCTCCGCTGATCATCATTATCGTGATTCTTGTTCTGCTTCTCGCTTGCGGCGGTGTGGTTGCTTTTGCGACCTTCAGCAGCAATAAGGAAGACCTTCCGGAATTCCTTACCGTGTTCGACCTTAAGAAAGACAGCAGCAGCCTTCCTCTTTCCGAGAAAGAGCAGAAGACCTTCACGAAGCTTGTAAAGAACATGGACCAGGCAATCATCGATTCCGACGGAGACGCTTATGCGGAATGCATCCCGGCTTATGCCCAGAACTTCGTATGGGGCGTTTACGGTGAGACAAGCGCCGACGGTTTCGTAAAGTACCTGTACGGCGACAAGGATAACGGTATCTCGAAGCTCGGCGACGACATCAAGGTTACCGAGGAAATCGTTACCGCCAAGAAGATCAGCAAGACCGAAGACCTCACGGAAGCATTTGAGGAAGTCTTCAAGAAGTCGGTTGAATTTGACACCGCTTATCTTGTAACGAACAACTCCTGCTTCAAGGGCGACGAAGGTTCCCAGAAGTATGTTGATTACTATCTCTTCTTCCTGGAAGAGGATGAGGAAGACTGGAGCATTATCCTGATCGGTGAGGACAATCTCGAGAAGTTCGGCCTCAAGAAATAATCATTTTGACCCTGTACTGTCGGCCGGTTTATCCGGCCGACAGTTTTTTTGACTTTTGAGGACAAATGTGATACATTAAATCTGATTTTGGCTTTATGCGGAAAGAAGGCGCCATATGTTCTTTTTGTTTCTGATCATGTGGGTTATTTTAAACGGGAGATTGGACCGGGAGGTGCTCGTAACGGGGCTCGTTCTGGCTGTTCCCGTTTATCTTTTTTTCTGCCTTGTCATGCGCTACACGCCTAAGAAGGAGTGGAAGACGATCCGGCATTTTCCGTGGCTTATAAAGTATATCGGCGTACTGCTTGTGGAGATCATCAAGGCCAATTTCGCGGTGATCAGGCTGATCCTTTCGCCGAAGCTTGAGCCCGAGCCGACGCTTGTGCATTTCAAGAAACCGATGAAGACCGATGCGCACAAGGTACTGCTTGCCAATTCCATCACGCTTACGCCGGGAACGATCACGGTCGAGCTTGACGGGGACAACTATGCGGTACATGCGCTTGATAAGGAATTTGCGGAAGGGATCGATTCTTCCGTATTTGTCAGGATGATCAAAGAACTGGAGGAGCGCGGATGAGCCTGTCGCAAGCCTACAATCTGCTTTATAACGGTGCAATCATGTTTCTTGCCGTCATCATGCTCGCGGTCCTTCTGCGCGCCGTAAAAGGCCCGGAGATCGTGGACCGGATCGTTGCGGTCAACATGCTCGGCACGCTGACCATCATGATCATCTGCATCCTTGCCGTGAAACTCGCGCAGGGATACCTTCTCGACGTGGCGATCATCTATGCGATGATCTCTTTTCTTGCCGTTGTGATCCTTACGAGGATCTATCTGGGCGTATACCTGGAGCGCGAGCGGCGGAAAGGAGAGAAGTCATGAGCGGATGGATTCTTTTTGCTCTGGTTGCCGTTTTGATCGTATGCGGTCTTGCCGTTACGGCGATTGCCGCGTTCGGTCTCTTTAAGTTCCGCTTTGCCTTAAACCGCATGCATGCGGCGGCGATGGCGGACACGCTCGGAATTATGCTTATATTGTGCGGACTGATCCTTGCGACCGGTCTTAACTTTGTGTCTTTAAAACTGGCGCTCATCATTATCCTTTTGTGGTGCGCCGGACCGGTTTCGAGCCACCTGCTCGCCGGTTTTGAGGTTGCGACCTCTTCGAAGTTTAAGGAGAACTGTGAATCCGACACGGATCCCGGAAAGGACGGTGAGGAAGAATGACGAAACCGATCGTACTGCTTTTGGTATTGTTTCTGATCGTATGCGCAATCTGCGCCGGATGGACGAAGAACCTGCTCGTTTCCATCGTTATCTTCATGTCATACAGCCTTATCATGTCCATTATCTGGATATTCCTGCAGGCGCCCGATCTTGCGATCACCGAGGCGGCTGTCGGCGCCGGAGTCACGTCCGTCCTGTTCTTTGCCACCCTCCGGAAGATCAACGCGATCGGTTCGGGTGACGGAAAGGAGGAACCGCATGAGCCGGATAAAAAGTAATTACGAGAAGTCGTTCCGCGCCCGTTTCCTCCGTTATATCACGGGTCAGGACGAACTTCCCGAAAAGGATTACATGCCCGACTTCCAAAAGCAGATCGATCTCGAGAAGGAAGAGGATGAGAGGGCAACCGAGCATTACCTCGTACCGCCGCTTGAGGATCCGATGTCCGATGCGAAGCGTTATGCGGAAATGTCCGGACTCCGCTGGTTTAGAAGACTGTATTCGGTTATGGCGGTGCTGCTGTGCATCGCGATCAGCGCCCTTTTGATCTATAATGTTACCTTTATGCCGCGCTTCGGTGCCGACGATTCGCCGATGAACAACGAAGTGACGGAGCGGTATCTGGAAAAAGCGGGAGAGGAAACCGGAACGGTCAACGTCGTTACCGGACTCATCCTTCAGTACCGCGGTTTTGATACGTTCGGCGAGACGCACGTACTGTTCATTGCGACGATCGCCGTTATGATCCTTCTTAAGATGAAGGAAAAGGATAAGCCGAAGGAAGCAGTCGGAGAGCCCGTCGGCGGCGACATGATCTTAAGGACGATCGCCCGCGTACTCGTGCCGCTTATCTTCCTGTTCGGTTTTTACGTATTGGTGAACGGCCACCTTTCGCCCGGCGGCGGTTTTTCCGGCGGCGCGGTGATCGGCGCGGGTCTGATCCTGCACTCGGCAGCGTTCGGATTTTCCGCGACGGCACGCTTCTTCGATGAGAAGATTTACGACATTGTGAAAGTCGGATCGCTTGTTTTATACAGCACGCTGATCATCTATTACCTGTTTACCGGGGCAAATGGGATCGACTCCGTTGTACCGCTCGGAAAACTCGGCAATATCATCAGTTCCGGTCTGATCCTTCCGATCAACATTTTAGTGGGAGCAGAGGTGGCATGCACGATGTATGCCTTCTACTCGCTGTTCCGGAAGGGAGGCATCTGATGCTCGCCGAACTTTGGGACAACTATATCAGCGTCGGTGCGATGATTCTGTTCGGTATCGGTTTCGGCAACCTGCTGCTGCAGCGGAACATGATCAAGAAGATCATCGGTCTGAATATCATGGATACCGCCGTGTACCTGTTTCTTGCTTCGCTCGGCTATATTGAGGGACGGCTTGCGCCGATCCCGGCGGAGGGCGCGGTTGAGGCCGCCAAGTACATCAATCCGCTTCCGAGCGGCCTGGTGCTTACCGGTATCGTCGTATCCGTCAGCGTTTCCGCACTGATGCTCGGACTTACCGTGAAACTTTACGAACGGTATCACACGCTTGATCTCGACGAGATCACGACAATGGTACGAAAGGAGCATGAATGATGGACTTCTTTCGTAATTTTCCGTTCTTCTGTATTATGCTTGCGATCGTTTCCGGACCGATTTCCTCGGTACTTTCCGGAAAAGTCGCGAGAATCGTAAGCCTTATCGTCGTTTCCATATGCGGCATCCTTTCGGGGCTTACGCTCTGGTATGTGATCGGCCTTGACGAGCCGTTCATTTACAAGATGGGACGCTTCCCGGCACCGTTCGGAAACGAAATCCGCGTCGGCGTACTCGAAGCGCTGATGGCGATGTTCTTCTGCCTGATCATGCTGCTTTCGCTGACCGGCGGAATGAAATACCTGAAAAAAGACGTGCCGGAAGAGAAGATGAATTTGTTCTTCATCATGATCAACCTTCTCCTTGCGTCGCTGCTGTCGCTCATTTATACGAACGACATGTTCACGGGCTACGTATTTGTCGAGATCAATACGATTGCGGCGTGCGGTCTGATCATGATCCGCGGATGGGGGCGAAATATCCTTGCCGCGACCAAATACATGATCATGTCGCTTCTCGGTTCCGGTCTCGTAGTCATTTCGATCGCGATCCTTTACGGAATCACCGGGCATCTGCTCATGAGCAACGTTCACGAGTCGGTGCTCATGATTGTTGAGCTTAAGACGTATACCGAGCCGCTGATCGTCGCGGTAGGACTGTTCTCGGTCGGTATCGCGATCAAATCCGCGCTGTTCCCGTTCCACGCGTGGCTGCCGGATGCTTACACGTATTCGACCTGTTCCTCGAGCGCGATCCTTTCCTCGCTCGTTTCGAAGGGATATATCTTCTTCCTGCTGAAGTTCATGTACCGTGTCATCGGTCTTGACGTGATGAAGAAGACCGGAGCGGACGATGTCATGTTCCTGTTCGGTATCGCCGCGATGCTGATCGGCTCGATCGACGCGATCCAGCAGACGGATATGGGACGCATGATTGCGTATTCGTCCATTGCCCAGATCGGCTACATTTACATGGGATTCGGTCTCGGGGTGGAAGCGGGAATGATCGCTTCGACGTTCCACATCTTAGCGCATGCTTCGGCCAAATCCATGCTGTTCGTTTCCGCGAACGGGCTTGCCGAGGTATCGGGAGAGAGCATGAATTACCGTGACCTGCGGGGTTCCGGCATGCGGAACCGGTCGGCGGGTATCGGATTTATCGTCGGATCGCTGTCGATGGTCGGCATTCCGCTTTTTGCGGGCTTTACGTCAAAGGTGTATTTTGCTTCGGCTGCGCTTGAGGGCGTCCGTTCGAAGGAGATTATCACGCTTGTCGCGCTTGCGATCAGTACGATCCTGAACGCGATGTACTTTATCCGGATGACGATCAGCGTTTACACTCCGGAGATGAACGAACAGTATGAAGACCGTTCGTTCCGTGCGGGAATGATGTATCATCTGTCCATGTGTGTGTTTATTCTGATTGTTCTGGTTCTCGGAATCTTCAGCAACCCGATTGTTGACTGGATTACGAGAGGCCTTGAAATGTTTTCCTGAAAGGAGGGTGAGTTATGGATTGGTTATTGCTGATGCCGGTTATCGTTCCGATTGTCGGCGGATGTTATCTGACAATATTCCGGAAGCGTTTTTCGAAGCGCTCCGTCCGTACGTGCACCTTCTGTTTTGCGCTGGCTGCGGGACTTTTCGTACTCGCCGTCATCCTGCGGGGAGACTGCTCGCTTACACTGTTCCCGCTCATCTCGGATGATTTTCCGGTTTATTTCCGCTCGGACGGAATGGCGGGGCTTTTCGCCGCGGTTACGGCGGTTATGTGGCTCCTATCGAGCTGGTTCTCATTTGCCTACATGAATCATCAGGACAATGAGACGCGTTACCAGATATTCTCCCTGCTGTCGCTCGGAGCGGTGCTCGGCGTATGCTTTTCGGGCAATCTGGTTACGACCTATCTGTTTTACGAATTAATGACCCTTATGACGTTCCCGCTTGTGCTTCACGAGCAGACGAAGGAGGCGGTTTCCGCCGGCATGACGTACCTGTTCTATTCGGTTGCAGGCGCGTTTTTAGGGCTTTGCGGAATCTTCTTTTTGTGCCGGTACGCCGATACGGCGGAGCGCGCGGGAGGACTCCTCGGATATGTTCCGGGCGGTTTCCTTGCGGAAGGTACGGGCTATGACGTCCTTCCGGTCGTACTGTTTCTGATGCTTTTGGGACTTGCCTGCAAAGCCGGCATGTTCCCGCTTCACGGATGGCTTCCGAAGGCGCATCCGGTTGCTCCGGCACCGGCTTCGGCACTGCTTTCCGGTAACATTACGAAAATGGGACTTCTGTTCTCCATCCGCGTCATCTATTACGCGGCGGGGCCGGAGTACCTTTCGGGCACCTGGGTGATGGATGCGTTACTGACGCTTTCGCTGATCACCGTGTTCCTCGGATCGATGCTTGCATACCGTGAGAAGGTTATGAAGAAAAGGCTTGCTTACTCGACGGTCAGCCAGGTTTCGTACTGTCTGACGGGCGTATATCTGCTTTGCGAGACGGCTCTTACGGGTGCGCTTTTACACATGGTATTCCATTCGATCGTCAAGAACCTGCTGTTCCTTTCAATCGGTGCGGTAATCTACGTAACCGGCAAGACGCGTGCGGACGAACTGAAGGGAATCGGAAAGAAGATGCCCGTTACGATGCGCTGCTTTACGGCGGCGGGTCTTGCGCTTGTCGGAATTCCGCCGCTTTGCGGATTTGTGAGCAAGTTCTATCTGGCGACAGGCGCTTTGAAGACGGAGCTTCCGGTATTCTCATACCTCGTTCCGGCAGTGCTTCTGATCAGCGCTTTGCTGACGGCAGGCTACCTGCTGATGGTTTCCGCGGACGCGTTCTTCGGAAAGAGCGAAGAGAAGGCGGAGGGTAAGGAAGCGAAGGCTGCCGATCCGAAGGCGGACGGCAAATCGGACGCGCAGAGCGGTGCTTCCAAGGCTCCGGTTAATGCGGAACTCACCGCGGCGGAGGCACATGAGCCGGTTACCGAGAAGAGCATATTCCTTCTTGCTCCGCTTGTAATTCTGGCCGTTGCGGCTGTCGTATTCGGTATCGTTCCGAATCCTCTGACCGATCTGATCCGTGACTTTTTGAAAGAAATCTTTACGAGTGTAATGTAATATGAGTGCTTATTTTCTGCTGGTTCCCATCCTGCTTCCGATCATCGGCGGCACGTTTTTGGGAATACATCCGATGAAACAGGACAGACGAAGAAATATCTTCGTCTTTTCGGTGACCCTTCTCACGTCCTGTATGATCGGGGCTCTGCTTCTGAATCCGCCCGGAGCGGACGATCTTACGCTGCAGCTTGCAGGCGTACTCGAGATCCGGTTCCGTCTGGACGGGTGCGGCATGATATTTGCCGGGCTGATCGCGTTTTTGTGGCCGCTTGCGGTCGTTTACGCGTTCGGCTACATTGAGCGCAGAAAGAACGGCTTCCTTTCCTTTTACGTCATTACCTACGGCGTGACTTCGGGCATCGTTTTCGCCGACAACCTCATGACGATGTACATGTTCTACGAGCTGCTGACGATCGTAACGATTCCGCTTGTCATGCACGAGCTCGACCACAAATCGGTCGTTGCAGCCCGCAAATACATGAAGTATTCATTCGGCGGAGCTGCGTTCGGGTTCCTCGGATTCATTACGGTTTTAAAGTACGGGGAGACGCTTGATTTCGTATACGGCGGCGTGCTTAAGAACAATGCCGTGATACAGCACCGCACGTTTTTACTTTTGATCTATACGATCGCGGTATTCGGCTTCGGCGTCAAAGCGGCGCTCTTTCCGGTTCACGGATGGCTGCCGGCGGCATCGGTCGCACCGACTCCGGTTACGGCGCTTCTGCATGCGGTTGCGGTCGTGAAGGCGGGCGCATTTGCCATCATCAGGATCACATATTACAGCTTCGGAACCGACTTTTTAAAGGGAACCGCCGCGCAGAACATCATTATCTGCGCCGCGTCGTTTACGATCCTGTACGGGTCGACGAAGGCGGTAAAGGAGCAGCACTGCAAGAGAAGACTCGCGTATTCGACGGTCAGCAACCTGTCCTACATTATCCTTGCGGCGTCGCTGATGACCGAAGCAGGGCTGCAGGCAGGCTTTCTGCACCTTCTGTTCCACGGATTGATGAAGATCACGCTGTTCTACTGCATGGGCATTATCATGCTGCGGACCGGCAAGAAGTATCTGTGGGAGATGAACGGCATCGGACGGCGAGTACCGCTTGTCATGACGGTGTACACGATCGCCGGTATCGCTTTGATTGGTATTCCGCCGTTCTGCGGCTTTATCAGCAAATGGCATATCGCGGAGGCGGCGGTCGCATCCGGTAATCCGTTTGCGTACGTCGGGCTCGGGGCGCTGATGGTTTCGGCGTTTCTGACCGCGGTTTACATTATGGAGCTTGTGATCCGGGCATGGTTCCCGGTATTGTTCGAGGGCGGGGCGAAGCCTTCCGGCACGATGATCGAGGCGGCAAATGAGGCCGATACGATGACGGTCGGCGGCGATGACGGAACGACCGACGTCGTGATGGCCGACGCGCTTCTGCCGGGCGACGACACAAGCCGTATCAAGGTTGGCTGGGAGATGAGCGTTCCGATTGTGATCCTCACGGCCGCAATCATCTTTTTCGGTTTATATTCCGGTCCGCTGGCGGAGTTTATCCGTCAGGTAGCGGCCGGCATCAGGAGATAATATGAGTGGTGAGATCGGGCTGCTTCTGCCGGTCATGATCCCGATTGCCCTGTGCCTTGTTCCCGGGCTGTCGGCAGCGGCAGGAGAGCGTAAGAACAACAAAGCATTACTGAAGTGCGGGAAGATCCTGTTTCCGGCGCTTACCTTCGTTACGCTTCTTTTGTGCTGTTTTTACGGTATCCGCGCCCTTACCGGGTCTACGCTTACGTTAAGCGTTCCCGAGATCTGCGGATTCGGCCTCAATTTCCGCATGGACGGCTTCCGCGCGGTTTATACGATGGTCACCGCATTTGCCTGGACCGTTTCTTCGGTATTTGCGCTTTGGTACCTGAAAGGCGAAGAGCATCAGGGCAGATATTTCGGCTATACGCTTTTGGTGCTCGGCATGACGCTCGGCGTGTTCCTTTCCGCGGACCTTTACACGACGTTCATCTTCTTTGAAGGAATGTCGCTTGCATCGTACGTATGGGTTGTTTTTGAGGAAGATGCGGAAGCAATCCGCGCTTCGAAGACGTATCTCGCGGTTGCCGTGATCGGCGGTCTTGTGATGCTGATGGGAATCTTCCTCGTTTATCACGAGACGGGTACGCTTGCGATCGAAGACCTCGCATTTGCCGCACAGCGTTTCGGCAGTAAAAAGGTATTGTACGCGGCGGGCTTCTGCATGCTGTTCGGATTCGGCGCAAAAGCAGGCGCTTACCCGCTTCACATATGGCTTCCGAAGGCGCATCCGATTGCTCCGGCACCCGCTTCGGCGCTGCTTTCGGGCATCCTTACGAAGACCGGCATGTACGGCGTTTTGATCCTGGTCGGAAGAGTGTTCCTCGGGGACGAAACGTTCGGCCGCATCCTTCTTATCATCGCCGTTTTGACGATGTTAACAGGCGCCGTGATCGCGCTGTTCTCGATTGATATCAAGCACGTGCTTGCGTGCTCGTCGGTTTCGCAGATCGGATTTATCTTAACCGGCGCTTCCCTCGCATGCATCGTAAAAGAAGAGCAGTGGCTTGCCGTTCAGGGCGCGATCCTTCACATGATGAACCATTCGTTCTTCAAGCTCGTTTTGTTCCTGCTTGCGGGCGTTCTCGTTAAGAACCTGCACTCGAGAGACTTGAATGACCTGTCCGGCTTCGGTAAGGAAAAGCCGTGGTTTATGATCCTGTTCCTGCTTGCTTATCTCGGCATCGCGGGAATCCCCGGACTTTCCGGATTCGTTTCGAAATCGATGATCCATGAGGCCATCGTCGTTGCGGCAAAGGAGAGCGGAAGCGGCATGTACAAGCTTGTCGAGTGGCTCTTTTTAATCGCGGGCGGCTGTACGCTTGCGTATATGACCAAGCTGTTCATCGTTTTGTTCTTCCGGCCGCAGTCCGACGCCGTGAAGGCATTCAACAATAAGAATAAACAATACCTGCCGCTTTGGGCGAAGCTCCTTTTGAGCGTACCCGCCGCAGCTATCTATCTCGCGGGAACGCTTCCCGAGTATCTGATGCTTCCGGCAGCGAAGAAGGCATCCGACCTGCTTAATTACGCCCCTGCCGAAGAGACGTTCCGCGTCTTTACGGCGGAAAATGTGAAAGGCGGTGCCATCTCGGTTGCAATCGGCCTTGCCGTATATCTCTTCGCAGTGCGCCCGTTAACGGAGCGGAAGGGACGCAGAAAGACGATCGAGTATGTGAACCGTTATCCGGCTTATGTAGACCTTGAAAACGCCTTGTACCGTCCGGTTCTTCTGACCGGGCTTCCGGTTGTGTGCGGCGGAGCGTGCCGCGCGATGGAGCTGGCGACCGAAGGCATCGCGAAGATGACGTTCGGACTTTCGAAACTGGTCGCAGGCTTTGCCGACCGCATCGCGGATCTGGCGACGGCGGGAGTGCGCAGAACCGTGCTTCGTCCGGTGTGCGAGACGCCGACGTTGTCGACAACCAAACGGTTCAGCTTATTTGCCGGCGGAATCGCGAACGGATTCCGGAGCCTGTGGCGCAAACTGCTTCGTAAGGGCGGCGGAGAGCAGAAGGATTATGTGAAGAAGATCAACCGCGGCATTGACGACACGAGCGAAACGTTCAAGTACGTCGTACGCAGTCTTTCGTACGGATTGCTCGCATTTTGCGTCGGTCTGCTTGCAATGTTACTGTATCTGTTGTATTGTTTACAGGGGCTGTAACCGAAGTACGGCTCAATCAAACGGATAAATCTGCCTAAGGAGGAAGGAAAATGGCATTATTGATAGACGGAAAGAAAATCTCCGCGGAGATTAAGGACGAACTGAAGGTGCAGGTTGCCGAACTTGCCGCAAAGGGCGTTACGATCACGCTTGCGGTAATCCAGGTCGGCGATGACAAGGCATCGTCGGTTTACGTCGGAAACAAGAAGAAGGCCTGCGAGTATATCGGCGTAAAGTCGCTCGCATACGAACTGCCCGAGGCAACGACCGAGGAAGAGCTTCTTAAGCTGGTTAAGGAATTGAACGAGCGGAAGGACGTGAACGGAATTCTCGTTCAGCTGCCGCTTCCGAAGCATATCAACGAGGACGCGGTTCTTCTCGCGATCAATCCCGATAAGGACGTGGACGGATTCCATCCGGTCAGCGTAGGACGTCTCTGGATCGGCCAGAAGGGCTATGAGTCCTGTACGCCCGCGGGCATTATCCAGCTTCTTAAGCGTTCGGGAATCGAGATCGCCGGTAAGGAGTGTGTGATCGTAGGCCGCAGCAACATCGTCGGAAAGCCGATGGCGGCGCTGCTTCTTCGGGAGAACGGCACCGTTACCGTATGCCATTCCCGCACGAAGGATCTCGCTTCCGTAACGAAGCGTGCCGATATTCTGGTTGTGGCAATCGGAAAGCCGAAGTTTATTACGGCGGAATACGTGAAGGAAGGCGCCGTTGTCATCGACGTCGGCATTCACAGAATGGAAGATAACAAGCTTTGCGGCGACGTGGATTTCGCAGACGTTGAGCCGCACGTATCCGCAATTACCCCCGTTCCCGGCGGCGTAGGTCCGATGACCATCGCCATGCTGATGTGCAACGTGGTAAGAAGCGCGGAACAGTAAAGGAGCAGCAGTGAGAATCTGTTTCATTTCCCTCGGATGCGATAAAAACCTGGTGGACAGCGAAGTGATGTTGGGGCTTCTGCGCGACTGCGGCCATACGATTACGGACCGCGAGGAAGAAGCGGAAGCGATCGTCATCAACACGTGCTGTTTTATTCACGATGCCAAGGAAGAAAGCGTCAATACGATCATCGAGATGAACCGCTACCGGAAGGAAGGGTGCCTTAAGAAGCTGATTGTGACCGGATGCCTTGCCGAGCGTTATGCCGACGAGATCCGCGAACTGATCCCCGAAGTAGACGGCGTGATCGGTACGGCAGCGATCGAAGACCTGCCGGAGGCGCTTAAGGCGGACACATTTTACGTCTCAAGACGGGACCTTTCTTACCTGCCTCGGCCGAAGACCGAACGCGTGCTTTCCGCGGACAGCTATGTATCGTATCTGAAGATTGCGGAAGGGTGCGACAAGCACTGCACGTACTGCATCATTCCGAAGATCCGCGGGCCTTACCGGTCCGTACCCGAGGAGCAGCTTATAAGCGAAGCGGAATACCTCGCGAAGAACGGAACAAAGGAACTGATCTTAGTCGCGCAGGAGACGACCGTTTACGGGCTCGACCTGTACGGAAAGAAGATGCTCCCGGACCTTCTTACAAAACTGTGCCGGATCGAAGGCATTGCGTGGATCCGCATCTTATACTGTTATCCCGAGGAGATTACGGACGAGCTCATCGAAGTGATGAAGAACGAGCCGAAGATCTGCCGGTATCTCGACATGCCGATCCAGCACGCTTCGGACGCAATCTTAAAGCGGATGGGGCGCAGGACGAGCGAAAAGGACCTTGTCGCGATCATCCGGAAGCTTCGTAAGGAAGTGAAGGGGATCACGCTTCGGACAACGTTAATCACCGGCTTCCCGGGGGAGACCGAGGAAGACTTCGCGAAGCTTATGGCATTTGCCGCGAAGATGAAGTTTAACCGGCTCGGGGTGTTCACGTACTCGAAGGAAGAGGACACCGCGGCCGCATTGATGAAGCCGCAGATTCCGAAACGCGTGAAGGAGAAGCGCCGCAGCGCTTTGATGAAGCAGCAGCGCGACATCTGCGCGGAATACGGAGCAAAATGCATCGGAAAGAAGTTTCATGTCATTATTGACGGACTTCTTCCCGAGGAAGGCGTGTATGTCGGACGGACGTACATGGATGCTCCGGGGATCGACGGAACGGTTTATGTGGAAACCGCCCGCACGTTAATGTCGGGCGATATTGTCCCGGTTCGGATCAACGGGGCAGAGAAATATGATCTGATTGGAGAGTGTATCGAATGAATCTGCCGAACAAAATCACTATCTTCCGGGTATGTATGATTCCGGTATTTGTGTTTCTTCTGCTGTTTGAAGACCTGCCCTATTACAATTTCATTGCATTGGGCGTGTTCATCATTGCAAGTTTTTCGGATTTCTTAGACGGACATATCGCGAGAAAATACAACCTCGTTACGACGTTCGGAAAATTCATGGATCCGCTTGCGGACAAGATTCTCGTATGTACCGCGCTGATCATGCTGATTGAATTCGATAAGATTCCGGCAGTCATTGTTGCGATCATCATTGCGCGCGATTTCATCATCAGCGGCTTCCGTCTGATCGCATCCGACAAGGGCGTCGTTATCGCCGCGGGCTGGGTCGGAAAAGTGAAGACCGTCGTTCAGATGGTCATGTGCGTGCTGCTTCTGTTCACAGCCGATCCCGAATACAATTCAATCATCTTTAAGATCGCAAACGTGCTCGGCGAGATCGCGATGTGGCTTGCACTGATCCTGACCGTAGTGAGTCTGATGGTTTATCTCTGGGACAACCGCGAAGTACTTCGGGAGAAAAATGAATAAAACGATTATTATCGGAGGCGGGGCGGCCGGCATGATGGCGGCAATCTCAGCCGCGCAGAGCGGCTGTGACGTCCTGCTTCTTGAGAAAAATGAGAAGCTCGGGAAGAAGATCTATATTACCGGGAAGGGACGCTGCAATTTCACGAATGCCTGCGACGCGCGGGAGTTTTCGGACAACGTGATGACGAACCCCCGGTTTCTTTACAGTGCCTTTCACGCTTTCTCCAACTATGACGCGATGGCATTTTTCGAAGAAAACGGAATGCCGGTCAAGGTGGAGCGGGGCGGAAGGGCTTTTCCCGTTTCGGACCATGCTTCGGATGTTACGAAAGCGCTTGCCGCACGCATGCGCGAGCTGCATGTGAAGGTACGTCTCAACACCGAGGTGAAGGAAATCGAGACCGAGCCTTACGAAGCACCGGCAGCCGGAAAGAAGCCTTCCTATAAGGCTCGTGTGACGGCTGTGAAGCTCCGTTCGGGCGAGCGTCTCGGCTGTGATACGGTCATTGTCGCGACCGGAGGCTTATCGTACCCGACGACCGGCTCCACGGGTGACGGATACCGCTTCGCGAAAGCCGCGGGACATACGGTTACGAGGCTTGTTCCGTCGCTTGTTTCCCTCCTCACCGAAGAGGATTATCCGGCTGAGATCAGCGGCCTCACGCTTAAAAATATCGCTGTCCGGTTCGAAAAGAACGGACAGGTTTTATACGAGGATTTCGGTGAATTATTATTCACGCACCGCGGTGTCAGCGGTCCCGTGATCCTTTCCGCGACCGGAACGGTTTCGGACGCGCTTACGGACAGCACGTTAAAGATCGATCTGAAGCCCGCATTAAGCGAAGAACAGCTCGACGCAAGGCTTGTCCGCGAACTGTCGGCAGCCGGTTCGAAACAGATGAAGAACTTTATCGGCGCCTATGTTCCCGCTTCGCTCGGTCCGGTCATCTTAAACTGCGCGGGGGTCAATCCCGAGAAGCGCTGTTCGGACCTTACGAAGGAACTGCGGGCGGCTCTTTTACAGACGCTCAAGGGCCTGCCGCTTCACATTTCCGGCATGGGCGGATACAACGAAGCGGTTGTTACGAAGGGCGGCGTCAACGTGGACGAGGTAAACCCGTCGACGATGGAATCGAAACTTGTCAAAGGACTCAGATTTGCCGGCGAAGTGCTCGACCTTGACGCGCTGACCGGCGGATTCAATCTGCAGATCGCATGGAGCACCGGCTTTCTTGCCGGCCGCATCCGCGAGGAAAAGGAGAAGGTTATGAAGAACGCAAGCATCAATATCGCAATCGACGGACCGGCGGGTGCCGGCAAGAGCACAATCGCAAAGGCGGTCGCAAAGCGACTTGGATACATTTACGTCGATACCGGCGCCATGTACCGTACGATCGCGCTTTATCTGCTCCGCAAGGGCATTTCGGCCGACGACGCGGAAGCCATTTCGAAAGCAGGACGCGAGTGCGAGGTGTCTCTTGATTATGTGAACGGAGAGCAGCAGGTGCTTCTCTTCGGGGAAAATGTGAGCGGCCTGATCCGCACCGAAGAAGTCGGCAACATGGCAAGCGCTTCGTCCGTCAATAAGGACGTGCGCGACAAGATGGCGGACCTCCAGAGAGAGCTCGCGGCAACGAAGAACGTCGTTATGGACGGACGCGACATCGGCACGAACGTGCTCCCGAACGCGCAGGTGAAGGTTTACCTGACCGCTTCGATCGAAGAGCGTGCGCGCCGCCGCGTGAAGGAATACGAGATGAAGGGCATCGAAGCCGATTACGAGCAGGTGGCAAAGGATATCGCCGAGCGCGATTACCGCGACATGCACCGCGAGCACGCGCCTTTGTGCCGCGCGGAAGACGCGGTCCTTCTCGATACCTCCGACATGACGATTGAGGAAGTCGAAGAGGCAATGATCAAAATTGTTGAAGAAAAGCTCGGAAAGAAGATCTGAGAAGCGTTAAGGCCGGCAGATGAGCCGGAAAGAATAAACGGCGGAGGCAGCGACCGTGAACGGACGAAGAGGTGCCTTACCGGCCGGAAAGGAGCGGGAATGGAGATCAGACTGGCGGAAAAGGCCGGATTCTGTTTCGGTGTGAAGCGTGCCGTCGATACGGTGCTTGCGCTTACGGAAACGGAGCAAAAAGTATATACGTACGGACCGATCATCCATAATGAGACGGTTGTTGCGGACCTTGCGTCGCGCGGCGTATCCGTCCTCAATGAAGAGGACAGTTTGGAGAATGTTTCGCAGGGAACCGTCGTGATCCGTTCCCACGGCGTTTCGAAGGCGGTCTGGGAGAAACTCAAGCGGCGCGAAGCGGAAACGGACGGCAAAGTGAAGATCGTCGACGCGACCTGTCCGTTTGTTAAAAAAATTCACAACACGGTGGAGCGGGAGAGCCTTGCCGGAAAGCAGATTATCATATGCGGAGACGCTTCCCATCCGGAGGTGATCGCCATCATGGGATGGTGCGCGTCACCCGCGATCGTCATCGCGTCAACCGAAGATGCGGCCTTGATTTCCGGTTCTCTGCCGAAATCCGTCTGCATTGTCGCGCAAACAACTTTTAATTATAATAAATTTAAATCAATTATTGCATTTTTTGACAATCTGGGGTATGATAAGAACGATAGTGTGGTAAATACTATCTGCAATGCCACGGAGGAGAGACAGACGGAGGCCAACCGGCTGGCTGCGGCATGTGATGCCATGGTGGTGATCGGAAGCAAAAGCAGTTCCAATACGCGTAAGCTTTACGAGATCTGCAGGCAGGCTTGTCCGCATGCATTCTACATTCAGTCGGCTGCCGATCTGGATCATGGTGCTTTACAATCTTTTCGTTGCGTCGGTATTACAGCAGGTGCATCTACCCCAAGAAATATTATTGAGGAGGTTCAAAATCGCATGTCGGAAGAGAATTTTGAACAGATGTTGGAACAATCATTTAAGACAATACATAACGGAGAGGTAGTGGAAGGCACAGTCATTCGTGTTAAAGAAGACGAAATCGCGCTTAACATCGGATACAAAGCGGACGGCATTCTTTCGAAGAGCGAATATTCCGCCCAGCCGATCGCCGATCTTCGCGAGGTTGTCAAGGAAGGCGACAAGATCGCCGTTAAGGTGCTTAAGGTAAATGACGGTGAGGGACAGGTTCTCCTCAGCCGCAGAAAGCTTGCACAGGACCGCAGCAGCCAGCTGCTGCAGGATGCATTCGAGAACAAGACCGTTCTTACCGCAAAGGTTTCCGAAGTTGTTAAGGGCGGACTTACCGTACTCGTTGACGAGTGCCGCGTATTTATCCCGGCAAGTCTTGTTTCGGATGTTTTCGAGAAGGATCTCACCAAGTATCAGGGACAGGAGATTTCCTTCATCATTACGGATTATGACCCGAAGAAGCGCTCCATTATCGGTAACCGCAAGGCTATCGTTGCCGAAGAGAAGAAGGCAGCCCTTGAGGCAGCTCTCGCTAAGATCCAGGTAGGCGACGTAATTGAGGGTACCGTTAAGAACGTTACCGATTTCGGCGCATTTGTCGACATCGGCGGCGTTGACGGTCTGCTTCACATCTCCGAGATGAGCTGGGGCCGCGTAGGCAACCCGAGAAAGCTCTTCAAGACCGGAGATTCCGTACGGGTATTCATCAAGGATATCAAGAACGACAAGATTGCGCTCAGCAAGCGCTTTGAGGATGAGAATCCCTGGGCTAACGCTGAGGAGCGTTTCGCACCCGGAACGATCGTTACCGGACGCGTGGCACGTATGACCGATTTCGGCGCATTTGTTGAGATCTATCCCGGCGTTGACGCACTGCTTCACGTTTCGCAGATCTCCCGCAAGCGCGTTGAGAAGCCCAGCGACGTTCTGAAAATCGGTCAGGAGATCGAAGCTTCCATTCTTGATCTGAAGGCTGACGAGAAGAAGATCAGCATCAGCATGAGAGCACTCGAGGCAGCTCCCGAAGAGGAGTATGACGACGAGACCGTAGCTTATGCCGAAGAAAGCGCAGAGGCAGCAGAGGGCGAGACCGCTCCGGCCGATGCCGAATAGAAGGAATTAAACACTTGGGAACAGCAGCACAATGGGATTTTCCCATTGTGCTCTTTTCATTCTGTATGAAAAACGATTTGGAGGATGGTTATGGCCGGTTTGGTTCGTGTGGCGTTAGATGCCATGGGAGGCGACAATGCGCCCGGAGAGATCGTGAAAGGCGCTTTGGAAGCTTTACAGGCATCCGATGAGCTCCAGGTTATCCTGGTCGGGAAGGAAGATGCGATTAAGAAGGAACTTGAGGGAGCGGTTTATCCGAAGGAACGCCTCAGCATCGTTCACGCATCCGAAGAAATCTCCTGCGACGAGGCACCGGTATATGCCGTTCGGACAAAGCGGGATTCGTCGCTCGTCGTTGCGATGAACCTCGTACATAAAGGGGAAGCGGACGCATTTGTCTCCGCGGGGAGCACCGGCGCGATCCTTGTCGGAAGCGTTATTTACATCAAGCGGATCCGCGGCATTGAACGGACGCCTCTTGCACCGCTCATCCCGACCGAAAAGGGTGTATCGCTCCTCATTGACTGCGGCGCCAACGTGGACGCGAAGCCGTCGCAGCTCGTGCAGTTCGCACGCATGGGTTCCATTTACATGGAGCAGGTTGTCGGCGTGAAGAATCCGACGGTCGGACTTGTCAACATCGGCGTTGAGGAGGAAAAGGGCAACCAGCTCGTGAAGGATACCTACCCGCTTCTTAAGGAGCAGAAGGACATCAATTTCATCGGAAGCGTGGAAGCGAGAGAGATCCCGCACGGCGCTGCGGACGTCATCGTGTGCGAGGCATTTGTCGGCAACGTTATTCTGAAGCTTTATGAGGGACTTGCAAAGACGCTTGTTTCGAAAATCAAGGAGGGAATGATGAGTTCCCTGCGCGGCAAGATCGGCGGAGCGCTTGCAAAGCCCGCATTGAAGAAGACGATGAAGTCGTTCGACTCCGCGGAATACGGCGGAGCGCCGATGCTCGGATTGAACGGGCTTGTCGTTAAGACGCACGGAAGCTCAAAGGCGGCGGAGGTTCGGAATTCGCTTCTGCAGTGCATTACCTTCACGAAGCAGGGCGTTACGGACAAGATCCGCGAGTCAATCTAAAGGAGATTGTTATGGAATGGGAGAAGATTCAGAACATCATCGGAGAGACGCTGCATGTGCGTCCGGAGGACGTGCAGATGGATTCTTCGTTTTTTGATGATCTCGGAGCGGATTCATTGGAGGTATATCAGATCATTACGGCTGTTGAAGATGAATTTTCCGTTGAGGTCAGTGATGCCGTGAGCGGCTACATGCCGCAGACGGCGGGCGCGTTATACAACCGTGTTGCGGATCTTTTGGGAATCGGTTGAAGGATCGGAAGAACACCATAATATAAGGAGTGAGTGTATGAATATTGCGGATTTGGAGCAGAAGATCGGCTATTCTTTCGCCGACGAAAACCTGCTCGTTACGGCTTTGACGCACAGCTCTTATGCAAATGAATTCAGTCGCCGCAAAGGAGAAATCGCATTTAACGAACGGCTCGAGTTTCTCGGGGATGCCGTTCTTGAACTTGTGACGAGTGAATTTATTTTCGAGACACATTCGGACATGCCCGAAGGCAGTATGAGCAAACTGCGTGCAAGCATGGTATGCGAGCCGTCCCTTGCATTCTGCGCAAAGGGGATCGGTCTCGGGGACTATCTCCGTCTCGGAAAAGGAGAAGACATGACCGGCGGCAGAGGAAGGGATTCCATTCTTTCCGATGCGTTTGAGGCAGTGATCGGCGCCATCTATCTTGACGGCGGGCTCGAACCCGCAGGAAAGTTCATCAAGGAATATGCCCTGACGAAACTGGATGACGCGAGACTCTTCAAGGACAGCAAGACGCTTCTGCAGGAGATCACGCAGGAGAAGTACCGCTGCATGCCGGAGTATGTGCTTGTGAAGGAAGAAGGACCCGCCCACATGAGAACGTTTACAATCGAACTCAGAGTGAGCGGAAAGTCTCTCGCGACCGGAACCGGCTCTTCAAAGAAGGGTGCCGAGCAGGAAGCGGCAAGAAAGGCCATCAGGATTATCTCGGGAAGGAGCAGCGCCAATGTATCTGAAAAGCATTGAGGTGCACGGGTTTAAGGCATTTGCCAACAAGATCGTGTTCGGGTTTAAGCCCGGAATCACCGGTATTGTCGGCCCGAACGGAAGCGGTAAGAGTAATGTCGCCGATGCCGTTCGCTGGGTGCTCGGCGAGCAGAGCGCGAAGCAGCTCCGCGGAAGCAGCATGCAGGATGTCATTTTCTCGGGAACCGAAACGCGGAAACCGCTCGGATTTGCCTACGTTGCCCTGACGCTTGACAACAGCGACCACTGGCTGCCGATCGACTACGAGGAAGTCGTTGTGGGACGCCGCGTGTACCGTTCGGGGGAAAGCGAATATCTGATCAACGGTGCGGAATGCCGTCTGAGAGACGTACAGGAGCTTTTCTATGATACCGGTATCGGTAAGGAAGGCTACTCGATCATCGGACAGGGCCAGATCGACAAGATCATCTCCGGAAAGCCCGAAGAACGCCGCGAGCTCTTCGACGAGGCATCGGGGATCACGAAGGTCAAGAAGAGAAAGGCAATGACCGAGAAGAACCTTGAGACGGAGCGGCAGAACCTCTCCCGTATCACGGACATCATCTCGGAGATCGAGACGAGACTTGCTCCTCTTGAAAAGCAGAGTGAGAAAGCCAAGATTTATCTCGGATATAAAGAAGACCTGAAGCGGATGGAAGTCAACCAGTTCCTTCTCGAATACGAGAAGAGCGCTTCCGTGAAGGAAGACCTGGACGCGAAGATTGCCGTTGCGAAGAAGGACTTCGAAGAAGCAAAGACGCAGTATGAGCTTGCCAAGGAAGACTATGACAGGCTTTTGGGCGAGCTTGAGCAGTATCGCGAGCAGATCAGGGACGCGAAGGAACAGTTTGCCGAGAAACAGCTTTCGGTTGAGAAGGCAAGCGGCGAGAAGAACCTGTTAAGCGAGCAGATCACCGGACTGAAAGGCGTAGCCGAGCAGTCGAAAGAGCGCGCGGAACGTCTTGCCGGACAGATTGACGAGCGCAGAAAGACGCTTGCGGGCTTAGAAGAGAATATCGAAAAGCAGAACGTACAGCTGGCTGCTTTACTTACGGAGCAGGAAAAGGCGGACGCCCTTCTCGGCGAGATGAAGGCGGGCATCAATGCCATGCTTCTTGAAGAGAAGGAATGCAACGAAGCGTATGTCGCTTTATTGAATGAGAATACGATCCTGCAGTCCGAGCTCGGACGCTATAAGGCGATCTTAGAGCAGCAGACGATCCGGAAGGCCGACGTGAGCGGACGCCTTCTTACGTTAAAGGCGGAAGCCGATGAGGCAGCCGCGCAGGTGGCGGAAGCGGAGCGCATCTTAAAGGAAGCGTGCGACCGCGTAATCGAAGGAGCGGACCGCGTCAAAGGACAGGAAGCGAAGATCCGCGAACTGACCGACGCCATCCAGGAACAGAAGAATATCTATGACCGCAAGCAGGAGCGCGTGATCCAGAAGACGTCCCACATGGAGACGTTAAAGGACCTCGTGGAGCATTACGACGGCTACGGCAATGCCGTTAAGAAGGTCATGGAGAAGAAGGACGGAAGCGGCGTGTACGGCGTTGTCGCGGACGTCATTTCGGTAGACCCCCGCTATGAGACGGCGATTGAAACCGCGCTCGGCGGCAACATCCAGAATATCATCACGGATACGGCCGAAACCGCCAAGCAGATGATCGAATATCTGAAGGCGAACCGGCTCGGACGTGCCACATTTATCCCGCTTTCGGATATCCGCGCGAAGCAGGACGAGTTCGAAAAGGAAGTACTTTCCGCGAAGGGCGTGATCGGAATCGCGTCCGACCTCGTTTCGACCGAAGACCGGTTCCGCGAGGCGGTAAAGTATCTGCTCGGACGCTTCCTCGTTATGGATACGATCGACAACGCGATCAAGCTTGAGAAGCAGAACCGCTATTCCCTTCGTATCGTAACGCTTGAAGGCGAACTGTTCCAGCCCGGCGGAGCCATCTCGGGCGGTGCGTTTAGGAGCACCAGCAACCTGCTCGGAAAGCGCAGGGAAGCGGAGGAACTCGAACAGTCTCTTGTAACCGAGAAGGAAGAGCTGCAGGAAGCAGGCGAGAAGCTTGCCGCACTCCGTAAGGAGCGTGAAACGATGCGGAGCGCTTACGAGGAGTCCCGCAAGGAACTGCAGGAGCGCTATGTTGCGCAGAATACCGCGAAGATCAATTTAAACCATATAACGGAGCAGAACAGCGACATTCTCGGAAAGCGGGAGGCTCTTTTACAGGAGAGCGCCGCTTCGGAGGCGGTTGCCGCCGAAACGAAGAGATCCGTCGATGAAGTAACGGAGCGGATCCGTGCCAATACCGAGGCGAGCGAGCAGAAGAAGGCGCGCGCGGCCGAAGTACATGCCGGTATGGAATCCACCCGTCTGAAAGAGGACGACGCGAGTGCGGAAGCAATGCGCGTATTGTCCGAATATTCCGGACTGCAGCAGAACGTTGCCTACCAGAAGGACAGCGCGAAGCGTATCCGCGGCGAGATCCGCGAACTCGACGAAGAGCGTAACGAACTGCTTGCACGCGTGAAGGCATCCGAAGAGGAGATTTCCGCGAAGGAAGAGGCAGCGGAAGCACTGATCACCGAGCAGGAGAAGCTCCGCAGGGAGATCTCGGAACTCGAGGAGCTGATCGGGGCGAAGAACACCTCCGCCGAGGAGATCACAAGCCGCAACAAGAGCTTCTTTGAGCGCCGCGAGGCACTTTCCGCCGATATGTCCAGACTGGACAAGGAATTGTTCCGTTTGGAGAACCAGCAGGAGAAGATGACCGAGCAGCTCGATTTCCAGACGCACTACATGTGGGAAGAGTACGAGCTGACCTATTCCGAAGCCGTAAAGCTTCGTGACGAAACGATCGACAATCCGACGCTGAACCGCAAGGCCGTATACGAACTGAAGAACAAGATCCGCGCTCTCGGAGACGTTAACGTGAACGCGATCGAGGATTACCGCTCGAACAAGGAACGGTATGATTTTCTGTCATCCCAGCGCGACGACATCGTAAACGCGGAGAAATCCCTCCAGGAGATCATCGTAACGCTCGATGCCGAAATGCGCAGACAGTTTACCGAAACCTTTACGAAGGTGCAGGAACGCTTTGACAAGGTATTCCGCGAACTTTTCGGCGGCGGCAAAGGAACGCTGAAGCTTGAGGAGGGTGCGGACATTCTCGAGGCGGACATTTCCGTTATCGCGCAGCCCCCCGGCAAGAAACTGCAGAACATGATGCAGCTTTCCGGCGGTGAGAAGGCGCTCACGGCGATTTCGCTGCTGTTCGCGATCCTTGATCTGAAGCCGTCCCCGTTCTGTCTGCTCGACGAGATCGAGGCAGCGCTCGACGACAGTAATGTCAGCCGTTTCGCGCAGTATCTGCACAAGCTGACAAAGGATACGCAGTTCATCGTGATCACGCACCGGCGCGGTACGATGGCGGCGGCCGATGCCCTTTACGGCATCACGATGCAGGAGAAGGGCGTTTCGACGCTTGTGTCCGTAAACCTGATCGAAAACGAATTGGACAAATAATACCGCTCACATATAAGGGCGGATAAAACCGGAGGAACATTATCCGAATGAGCAAGGAATATGAGGATGAGTTTTTCGAAGAAACCAGTGAAGAACTGCAGGAGGAGCCCCAGAAGAAGAAAGGGTTTTTCCGCCGGCTGAAGGAAGGAATGGCGAAGACCCGCAACAGCATTGCGAGCGGTCTGAATTCCATCTTCCACGGTTTCTCGAAGATTGACGAAGATTTTTACGAAGAACTGGAAGAAGTTCTTATCATGGCCGATATCGGCGTGGCTACCACGGGCGAGATTCTCGACAATCTCCGCGCAAAGGTGAAGGAACTTCATATCAAGGAGCCCGAAGCGTGCCGTGAGCTGCTGATGGAGTCAATCCGTGAGCAGATGGAAGTGCCGGACGACGCGTATGACTTTGAAGAAGGTCCGTCCGTGCTTCTGGTTGTCGGCGTGAACGGCGTCGGCAAGACGACCACGACCGGCAAGATCGCATGGCTTTTGAAAAACGACGGACGCAAGGTGCTGCTTGCGGCAGCCGATACGTTCCGTGCGGCGGCAACCGAGCAGCTGGTGGAATGGTCCCACCGTGCGGGCTGCGATATCATTGCGGCCAAGGAAGGCGCGGACCCGGCAGCAGTCGTATTTGACGCCGTATCCGCTGCGAAGGCGAGAAAAGCAGACGTGCTGATCTGCGATACCGCGGGACGTCTTCATAACAAAAAGAACCTGATGGACGAGCTCGGCAAGATCAACCGCGTGATCGACCGCGAATATCCCGGAGCAAAGCGTGAAACGCTCGTTGTTCTCGACGGAACGACCGGTCAGAACGCGCTTGCGCAGGCAAAGCAGTTCAATGAGATCTGCAATATCACGGGTATCGTGATCACGAAACTTGACGGAACGGCCAAGGGCGGAATTGCGATCGCAATCCAGAAGGAACTCGGCATTCCGGTCAAATACATCGGTGTCGGCGAATCGGTCCGCGACATGCAGAAGTTCGATCCCGAAGCATACGTCAGAGCATTGTTCGACGTTTCGGATAAGGACGAATAGGGGATTTACATATTGAGGTTTACACGGAAGGGGAAGCTTGGGGGCTTCCCTTTTCCGTTAGAAAAGCCTTCCTTTCGGAGGGCGGATGTGTTATTCTTTGATATGTGTGTAAAAACTTATTACGGAGGATAGGAAAATGGTAAAACATGTGATTCTTTGGAAACTGAAGGAAGAACTGGCCGGCGCGGAAAAGGAAACCGTTAAGGCAGGCATCAAAAGCGGTCTTGAGGGTCTTAAGGGACAGATTCCGGGACTTCTTGACATCAAGGTCAATACGAATCCGCTCACGTCCTCAAACTGCGACGTAATGCTGGATTCCGCATTTGTTGATGAAGCGTCGTTAAAGGGATACGCGGTTCATCCCGCACATGTGGAGGTAGCAAATACGAAGGTAAGACCGTTTACGGCAAGCCGCACCTGCATGGATTACGAAGTGTCGGAGGAGCAGGCATGAAAAACCGTAAACTGATCCGGCTCCTGTGCCTGATACTTTGCGCGGTCATGCTTTTTGCGGGCTGCGCGTCCGATGACGGAAACGGTAAGAAAAAGAAGAAGGCAACCGAAGCACCGAAACCGACCGTTACGGAACCGGATCCGACCTCGGAACCCACCGTAGTGCCTACTGCGGAACCGACTCCCACGGCGGAGCCCGCAAAACCCGTTTCTTACGATTTCAGCTCGATGGATTCCAATATCGGGAAGATGATCCGCGAAGCGGTAGAGCAGTATAACAAAGAGGACTATACGCCTCTTGACGAGCCGGTCAAATACTATGTGCTCTGGCTCGGCTTCACGCATGTCACGTTCGGGGATCTTGACTTTCAGATGACCGATTTTGACAGGGAGTATCTGCAGGCGGTTACGCTCAATTACGAGAAGAGCCTGGAGAGCATTTCCAATCATAACGTGGATATCACGGTGTATTTTCATCTGATTGATGACACGGTACCGCTCACGCAGGCAGCGGGCGCGGACTGGCTTTACCTTGATATGCAGACCGTTATGCCTTATATCACGCATTATATGGAAGGACGCGAGATCGATACGGTGCTGACAACCGTGCAGACGGCGGGCGAGGAGAACCGCGCGCGGAATGAGGGCAAGGACGGCTACGGCGTCCATGACGTGATGCTCGGCCTCAAAACGGACGGTATCGAGTCGCCGCTCGGGTATTCCACATTTAACCTTGTAACGCCTGCTGCGGGAACGTATCCTTTGGCGGATCCGGAGATTCCGTCGCTTTACGCGACCGCGGTTGCCGTCCACGAGTGGATGCACCAGCTCGAGTACCTGGAGACGCTTCTCGGCGTCGAGTATCCCGATACCCATGCCTACATGGGACCGGAATCGTTCCCGGGCTATCAGAAATACACTGCTGATCTTAATGATTACGACTTTTTTGAGTTTTACAAGCTTGTTCTTTCCGGCCGATGCCCGTATACCGGAAACGGCAGCGTCAAGCACGTCGGCATGTATCCGAAAATGTGGCCTCTTATTAAGCGGAATGTCTTCAATCTCGGCAACTTTACCATCAAAGCGGCCGACGGCAGCGGATATCTGGTCGGACGGGAAGCCGAGATCGGTCTGACCCTCGGAGATGAGGAATGCGTATGGAACATCAGTTATTCCGGTAACGGCCGTTTCGTCCTGAAACCGAAGGATATTCCGAATAAGCGGATTGATCTCGGAAATGCATGGGACGCGGAAGGAAACACCGTCGGGATATGGGTTTACACGGGCTATGACGACGCGCAGAGCTGGCATTTGTCTTTAAACGATGACGGAACGTACTCCATCAAGACGCCGTATCCGAGCGGACGCGTCGTTACCGCGAAGAAGGGCGAGAAGGCGCTTCTTAACACGTTGGGGGCAGCCGAAGGCGTCCAGAAATGGATCATTGAAGCACGCTGAATGAAAGAAAGTGAAATATTATGGAATTGATAAGTAACTATATGCGGGATGAGAAATCCCGTCATATGCTGAATGAACTGACCCGGAAGACGTTCGGATTTGACTTCGAAAACTGGGTCACGAAAGGATATTTCGAAGGCGATTATATCCCGTATTCCTTTGTGCACGAGGGGAAGATCGTATCGAACGTGTCCGCGAACCGGATGACATTTATCGAAAACGGCGTCCGCAGGGATTACATCCAGCTCGGAACCGTTATGACGGACGAAGCGTTCCGCAGGCAGGGGCTTGCGGCGAAGCTGATCCGGCACGTCCTTGACGAATATGAGGGCCGATGCGACGGCATCTACCTGTTCGGAAATCCCGACGCACTCGGTTTCTACCGGAAGCAGGGCTTTCAGACGATGAATGAGTACCGTTATTCCGTGAAGGAAGAGTACCGTACGGAAAAGTCCGGAACCGCTTTTAAGCCGGTTGCGGAGTTCGGCGAAGAGTTTAAGGCACGATACATGGATGCGGTGCGGAAAAGCGCCGTCCAGTCGTCTTTTGAGCAGATTAATAAGTTCGGACTCCAGATGTTCTACACCTGCTGGTTCGATAACGTATACTACGCACCGGATATCGACTGTTTTGCGGTTCTTGATACGGAGAACGGTACGGTTCTGCAGTCGGTGATCTGTGAAAAGAAGGTTCCGCTTGCGGAAATTTTAAAGCGGCTGCCGATCGAAGACGGACGCTGCCGCCTCGGCTTCACGCCGTGCGTAGAGGAAAGGGATCTCTGCACCTGCGAGCTGTACGACGGCGCGGACGATTACCGCCTCTTCTTCAGAGGAGAGAAGCTTAAAGCGGTGGAACGGGAGAAACTGTATTTCCCGGAATTATCGCATGCGTAAAAAATTGCGGGCAGGTGAGCGGTTTCAGGGAAGGAATCCGTGTTAGTCCGGACAGGAAGACGGTCCGTCCGGAAGGCTGTGTCCGTTATTATGTTGTAAAACAGGCCGGTCCCATGTGCAGACTGACGAAAGCGTCAGCGGCACCGGGCCGGCTTTCTCTCTTTAATGCTGTAAATCTTCCGCGGAAAATGTGACTTATGCCGATGGAATTCCGTACCCGGATGCGGTATGATGGTAGTCGGACGCGGGCGGGACGAAGCGGCGTCAGCCCGTCGAAAAAAGTTTGAAATGTTTCCATTTTCCTGTTGACAAAACACCGGAAAGAGGATAATATAAAAAACAGAACATTTGTTCGCTTTTAAGAAAGGACGAGACGATATGGCAGCAGACGATAACAAGATGAAAGCGCTGGAATCCGCGCTTGCGAAGATTGAGAAATCTTTCGGAAAGGGTTCCGTTATGAAACTCGGTGATTCGGCAGCAACCTACAACGTACAGGCTGTTCCGAGCGGTTCTTTGAGCCTTGACGTGGCACTCGGAATCGGCGGCTTCCCGAAGGGACGCGTGATCGAGATTTACGGACCGGAATCCAGCGGTAAGACGACCGTTGCACTTCATGCGATCGCGGAGGTTCAGAAGCAGGGCGGTATCGCGGGCTTCATTGACGCCGAGCATGCGCTTGATCCGGTTTATGCAGCCAATATCGGTGTTGATATCGATAATCTTTACATTTCCCAGCCCGACGACGGCGAGCAGGCTCTTGAGATCACCGAGACGCTTGTACGTTCCGGCGCCGTGGACATCGTTGTCGTGGACTCCGTTGCGGCTTTGGTTCCGAAGGCGGAGATTGACGGCGATATGGGCGATTCCCATGTCGGCCTTCAGGCGCGTCTTATGTCCCAGGCACTTCGTAAACTGACGGCGGTTATCAGCCGTACCAATACGATCGTTATTTTCATCAACCAGCTTCGTGAGAAGGTCGGCGTTATGTTCGGCAACCCCGAGACGACGACCGGCGGCCGTGCGCTGAAGTTCTATTCGACCATCCGTCTTGACGTACGCCGCGTAGAGTCTTTGAAGGCGAACGGCGAGGTTGTCGGAAACCATGTCCGCGTTAAGGTCGTTAAGAACAAGGTGGCTCCGCCGTTCCGTGAAGCGGAATTTGACATCATGTTCGGCGAAGGAATCTCCCGTGAAGGAGACGTTCTCGATCTTGCCGTAAACTGCAATATTGTTGATAAGAGCGGTGCGTGGTTCGCTTATAACGGCGAGAAGATCGGTCAGGGCCGTGAGAATACGAAGGCATATTTGAAGCAGAATCCCGCGCTTCTTGCCGAGATTGAGCAGCGCGTGCGCGACAATCTGATCGTGATCGACCCGAACCACACTGAGAAGGACGATGAAGAAGAGGAAGAGGATTTCTGATGAATCCGCTTGCCGGTGCGTATCGGATGCGTTCCGGGCGTGCCGCAGGGTTTTGACGAGCCTCCGGTCCGGGAGGAAATATGCCTAAGGTACAATTAATCCCGAAGGGAAAGAGGACGTTCCTTTTGAAACTCGACGGTGACGATGCCGGTCCCGTGACGAGCGGCGAAGTGCTGCAGTACGGACTTGCCGACGGCGTTTCGGTTTCGGAGGAAACGGTCGAGCAGCTCGTACGCGAAGTGATCCTTCCGGGCGGACGAAGGAAGGCAATGGACCTTCTGACCGCGCAGTTCCGTACAAAATCGGAACTCCGCAGCCGGCTTCTGCAGGCAGGCTACGGTGAGGCGGTTGCCGATTCCGTCTTCGAATACCTCAAACAGTTCCCTTATCTCGATGACGTACGCTACGCGCTCCGTTACATGGAGTCCGTCGGAGAGAAGAAGAGCCTTATGGAGATCCGCCGCAAGCTTCAGGAGAAGGGCGTGTCGGACACCGATTACGAAACGGCTCTTGAAAAGTACCGTGCGGAACGGCGCGATGCCGATCCCGGTGCGGATGCGGACGGTCTCGGAAACGAGGACCTTGAGACGGAGACGCTCCGCAAACTTCTTTCCAAAAAGGTTCCGAAAGGGACCCCGCTTACAAGAGAAGAGAAGGAGAAGTTATATGCCTCTTTTCTTCGAAAAGGATTCGGAAATCATACCGTCAGAACGGTCTTGAAAGAGTATCCGACCTGTGAATCCGACTAGAATAATTTATGCGCTTCGGCCGCTTTACCGGCCGGGGCGCTTTCATTTTCCGCGGAAGTGTATGCATAAGGCAACATTCGGTATGTAAAACTTTAGTAAAACCCAATATTTTGCTGTTTTTTGATTTGCATTTTCCGGCGATTTATGTATAATGGTATTCGGTGTAAGTTGGGTTATTTCCAAAAAGAAGTGACCCTTGAGGAATATATAAATGGAGGGCTGAACATGAGTGGTACAGCAAAATTGTCGGCAAAGGATCGCATCTATACTTTGCTTGACGACAACAGTTTTGTTGAAATCGGTGCTCTGGTAACGAAGCGCAATACCGATTTTAACATGCAGCAGATGAGCGCTCCGGGCGACGGTATTGTTACCGGTTACGGTGTGATCAATGAGAATCTGGTTTATGTATATAGCCAGGATGCCTCTGCATTGAATGGTACAATCGGTGAAATGCATGCGAAGAAGATTATCAATCTTTATCGTCTTGCCATGAAGACCGGTGCCCCTGTGATTGGCTTGATTGATTGCGCAGGACTTCGTCTTCAGGAAGCATCTGACGCGCTTGCAAGCTTCGGTCGTTTGTACAAGGCGGAAGCAATGGCATCCGGCGTGATCCCGCAGATTACCGCAGTTTTCGGACAGTGCGGCGGCGGTCTTGCAGTTCTTGCCGAGATGAGTGATTTTGTATTGATGGCGAAAGACGCGAAGCTTTTCGTTACGGCTCCGAACGCAATCGCGGGCAACAATGAAGGAAAGCTTGATACGGCTTCCGCTTCTTATATGGCAACTTCGGGCGCCGTTGACTATGTCGGCGAGGACGAGGTTGACGTTTTGAACCAGATCCGTAAGATGGTAGACATCCTTCCCGGAAACAACGAGGATGATGCCGTTATGCAGTGCACGGACGATCTCAATCGCGCAACGGCTTTGTACGATGACGAGATTGCGGATCCCGCTGCCGCATTTGCCGATCTTTCCGATAACGGACAGTTCGTTGAGGTTAAGGGCGATTACGCTAAGGAGATGGTTACCGGCTTCATTAAGCTGAACGGTGCGACCATCGGCGCAATCGGCAACCGCACGATGCTGGTTGACGGCAAGGATAAGAAGAAGTTTGACGCGGTTCTTACCGCTGACGGATGCCGCAAGGCAGCCGCTTTCGTAAACTACTGTGACGCTTACGGCATTTCCGTACTGACCCTTTCGAACGTTGCAGGCTACAGCGCAAGCGCAGCTGACGCGAAGGCAGTTGCTACGGAAGCAGCGAAGATGACGTTCGCATTTGCCGGCGCAACCGTTCCGAAGATCAATGTCGTTACCGGCAAGTCTTACGGAACCGCTTATGCGGCTTTCAACAGCAAGTCTCTGGGCGCCGATATAGAATTTGCCCTTGAAGGTGCCGAGATCGGAACGATGGACGCGAAGCTTGCCGCTCAGATCGTTTATGCGGGTCAGGTTAATACCGATGCCGCTCTTAACGAGAAGGCGGAAGAGTACCGCAAGGAAGCTAACAGCGCCGAGAACGCAGCGAAGAGAGGCTATGTTGACGCAATCATTTCCGCATCGGAAGTCCGCGCACAGGTTATCTACGCTTTTGAAATGCTTTGTACCAAGAAGGAATTGAGACCCGCCAAGAAACACGGTACGGTTTAATCGGAGGTAGAGATTATGGCAATGTTTAATTTCTGCATTTCCGCGAAGGTTATAGAACGGGCCGGACTCAATACCGCACTCGGTATCGGCATCGTGTTTATCATGCTGATACTGATCAGCACGATCATATCCCTTCTGAAACTTGTCAATCGTCCCGCGAAGACGGCTCCGGTTGAGAAGAAGCCCGTTTCCGCTCCCGCACCCGCGGCAGAGGAGACTGACGATCTCGAACTGGTTGCGGTTATCGCGGCTGCCATTTGTGCTTATGAACAGGCGCAGGGCAATGCGGTTTCTCCGGACAGCCTGGTTGTCCGCTCTATTCGTAAAGTGAATAAATCAAAATGGCAGAATGCCTGATTAGGAGGATACTATGAAGAATTATACGATTACGGTAAATGGTAATGTTTATGATGTATGTGTAGAGGAAGCTGACGGTGCCGTAAGCGCTCCCGCTGCTTCCGTTGCTGCTCCCAAGGCTGCTCCGAAGGCCGCTCCCAAGGCTGCTGCAGGTGCTGCAGGAAGCGTTAAGATCTCGGCTCCCATGCCCGGCAAGGTTTTGAAGGTAAACACCTCCGCAGGCGCAGCTGTTAAGAAGGGTGACGTTCTCCTCGTATTTGAGGCCATGAAGATGGAAAATGACATCACCGCTCCTCAGGACGGAACGGTTGCAAGCGTTAACGTAAGTGTCGGTCAGAGCTTTGAGCCCGGTGAACTGCTTGTTTCTTTGAACTAATCGATTTTGCTTCAAAGACGACATTCTTCTTTGAGAAGCAAGGCATTGTTTCAAAGAAGACACATAGAACCGGGAGGTAATTCACAATGCAATATATTATTGATACATGTGGGAACTTGGTAAGAGCCACCGCATTTGCCTCTCTTTCCTGGGGCAACCTGCTGATGATCGGCGTCGCCTTGTTCTTCCTGTACCTGGCTATTGCCAAGGGTTATGAGCCTCTCCTGTTGGTTCCGATTTCCTTCGGAATGCTTTTGGTAAACCTGTATCCGTCCATTATGGCGGAGCCTGTAGACAAGGTTTATACCTTCTATAAGGACGACATACAGATTGTTTCCATTTCCGACGGAATTGTGGAATTCTATCAGGGCGAAGGCGCAGTATACGATGAAAAGAAGATTACAATCGCTTATAAGCTGAACGGTGCCGCACTGGAGATTCCGGACAGTGTAAACCAGTCCAGTCAGGAAGAGGTCCTTCAGTTTATCAACGAAAAGTACTTCATGGACACCGTTACTTATGAATTTTTCCATGACGGACAGTCGGTTATGAAATACGATATCCACGAAGGCGAGCTCAGCAACTTCAATGTTGCTGACTGCACGAAGACCGAGCAGAGCAAGCGCGCCGGCGGTATCCTTCGGTATTTCTTCCAGCTCGACGAATGGGCGATCCTGCCTTGCCTGATCTTCATGGGCGTAGGCGCAATGACCGACTTCGGTCCTTTGATCGCAAACCCGAGAAGCTTTCTTCTCGGTGCTGCCGCACAGCTTGGTATTTTCTTTGCTTATCTTTCCGCTATATTCCTCGGCTTCGGCGACAAGGCGGCTGCCGCGATTTCCATCATCGGCGGCGCGGACGGACCTACATCCATATTCCTTGCCGGCAAGCTCGGGCAGACGGCATATATGGGAGCCATTGCGGTTGCCGCATACTCCTACATGTCCCTCGTTCCGATTATTCAGCCTCCGATCATGAAACTCTTCACGACTGAGGCAGAGCGGAAGATCAAGATGGAACAGCTTCGTCCGGTTAGTAAGCTTGAGAAGATCCTGTTCCCCGTTATCGTTACAATCGTTGTTGTAGCATTGCTTCCGGACACCGCTCCTTTGATCGGCTGTCTGATGCTCGGTAACCTGTTCCGTGAGTCCGGCGTTGTCCGCCAGCTGCAGGAGACCGCGTCAAATGCCATGATGTACATCGTAGTTATCATGCTCGGTACTTCCGTAGGTGCAACGACCAGCGCGGAAGCATTCCTGAAGCTCGATACGCTTAAGATCGTTGCCCTCGGTCTGATCGCATTTGCAGTCGGTACCGCAGGCGGCGTACTGTTCGGCAAGCTGATGTGCAAGCTTTCCGGAGGCAAGATCAACCCGCTGATCGGTTCCGCCGGTGTATCCGCGGTTCCCATGGCGGCTCGTGTTTCCCAGAAAGTCGGCGCCGAAGCCGATCCCTCGAACTTCCTTCTCATGCATGCCATGGGACCGAACGTTGCGGGCGTTATCGGTACCGCAGTAGCGGCCGGCGTATTTATGGCCGTATTCGGAGTTTAAGCGTTATAGAAATGATAAGGTGATTGTGACGGCGCTGCGAACACATCACATTTGAAACAGAGCAGCAGAAAGAGGTATTGATTATGGCAGATATTACAGCAAAGCCTGTAAAGATTACCGAAACCATTTTGCGTGACGCCCATCAGTCTTTGATCGCCACCAGAATGCCTACCGAGCTTATGCTTCCCATTGTTGAGAAGATGGACAAGGTCGGCTATCATTCCGTTGAGTGCTGGGGCGGCGCTACATTTGACTCCTGCCTTCGTTTCCTGAAGGAGGATCCGTGGGAGAGACTCCGCAAACTGCGTGCCGGATTTAAGAATTCCAAGCTGCAGATGCTGTTCCGCGGACAGAACATTCTCGGATACAACCACTATGCAGATGACGTTGTTGAGTACTTCGTACAGAAGTCCATCGCAAACGGTATCGACATCATTCGTATTTTCGACTGTCTGAACGATCTCCGCAACCTTGAGACCGCCGTTAAGGCAACCAAGAAGGAAGGCGGACATGCTCAGATTGCTCTTTCTTACACTCTCGGCGATGCTTATACGCTTGAGTACTGGGAGAAGACGGCAAAGGCAATCGAGGAGATGGGTGCCGATTCCATCTGTATCAAGGATATGGCAGGCCTTCTGGTTCCTTACAAGGCAACCGAGCTTGTTACCGCGCTGAAGGCAGGTTCTTCCCTTCCGATTCAGCTTCATACGCACTATACGTCCGGTGTTGCTTCGATGACCTACTTGAAGGCCGTAGAGGCAGGCTGCGACATCATCGACTGCGCGATGTCTCCTCTGGCTCTCGGTACCAGCCAGCCTGCTACCGAAGTTATGGTTGAGACGTTCCGCGGAACCCCTTACGATTCCGGCCTTGATCAGAACCTTCTCGCTGAGATCGCGGAGTACTTCCGTCCTTACCGTGAAGAGTGCCTGAAGAACGGTCTTCTGAATCCGAAGGTTCTCGGTGTTAACATTAAGACCCTTATGTATCAGGTACCCGGCGGTATGCTTTCTAACCTTGTTTCCCAGCTTAAGGAAGCAGGTGCTGAAGACAAATTCGAAGCCGTTTTGGAGGAAGTTCCGAGAGTTCGTAAAGACTTCGGTGAGCCCCCGTTGGTTACTCCTTCGTCCCAGATTGTAGGTACCCAGGCCGTTCTCAACGTTCTGCAGGGTGAGCGCTACAAGATGGTTACGAAAGAAAGTAAGAAGATCCTTTCCGGTGAGTTCGGCCAGACCATTAAGCCGTTCGATCCCGAGGTTCAGAAGAAGTGCATCGGCGATGTTAAGCCGATCACCTGCCGTCCCGCAGACCTGATCGAGCCCCAGCTTCCGAAATTCAAGGAAGAGTGCAAGCAGTGGATAGAACAGGATGAGGATGTTCTTTCCTACGCACTGTTCCCGCAGGTTGCTACGGACTTCTTCAAGTATCGCCAGGCTCAGCAGACCGGCGTTGACGTAACCAAGGCCGACGCTGCGAACAAGGCATACCCGGTATAATTTCAAAGTTACAGAATTTACAGACAGCCGTCCGGTTTTTCGGACGGCTGTTTTTTCGTGACAGGACAGCTTAAGTATGGTATAATAAATTGAATATGCATTTCGTTCGATTCAAGGGCTTTTTTAAGAAGTTACGAAGAATATCGGGGAAACACGGATGAGTTATGAGGATTCTTTAACTACAATCTGCCGGCAGTTTACGGACGAAGCCGTGACGGAAACCGAAGCGGTTTCGGAGGGACACATCAACGATACCTATTTCGTTCGGACCGCGGCAGGCCGCTATGTGCTGCAACGGCTGCAGCCGAAGATGGATCCGGAGAAACTCCGCTTTAACTTCGAACTGTATTCAAAGATTTGCGAGTCGGCCGGGTGGGCTTATCCGAAATGGATGCGCTGTAAAGACGGTACGTATTTCCATACCGATTCCTTTGGAAGACGGTGGCGCATGTATCCGTATATCGAAGCGGAAACACTGAAGGCGCCTCTTACGAAAGAGCAGCTTTTCGCCTGCGGAAAAGGACTGGCGATTCTTCACGGGTTCCTGCAAGAGCTCCCCGCAGAGCCGAAGCCGGTATACCCGATGTTACATGATCTCGGAGTTTATTACGAGCGGTACCGGACGACTCTTTCGGGCAATAACCTGTGCGAAAAGAACAGGGTTCCGGAGATAGAGGAGCAGATTCAACAGGGAATCGCTCGGTTCCTGCCGTGCGGGCATATGGCTGAAAGAAAAGCCGCAGAAAACGATGATAATCCGCCGAAAACCGCCGGTCGCGAAGATATTCAACCGGGAGCTGCGGCAAATAATGTCCGTATCATTCACGGAGATGCGAAGCTTTCCAACATTCTGTTTCGGAACGGGGCAGTGATCGGAATGCTTGACTGGGACACGGTTATGGCCGGTTCCGCATCCGAAGAACTTGCGGACTGCATCCGGTCATGCTGCGTGAACAGGGGAACTTTCGACCGGGAAGCAGCCGAAGTTATTGTTGAAGGATATCGAAACGGGATGGCGGAATCCGCCGAAAACGGACTGTCCGAAACGGTAAAGTCCGTGACGGGAATGATTGAAACGGGTGAACCCAAATCAGTTGTGTCCGATTTGCCGCGGGCGTTTGACAAGATCAATTTCGAGCTTGCGCTCCGCTATTACACGGACGTGATTTCCAAAGATAAAACATTCAAAGAAAAATACCCGGGATACCGGCTCACAAGAGTGCGGGAGCTTCTCGGGGTGACATGGAGGTAATTATGGCAGAAAGACCGACACCGCCTTGGGCGGATCAGATGCCCGAAGGAAGCTTTATTTCGTACGGGCCGACCTACAAACTGGGGGAACTGTTCCCGCGGTTTACGAAGAGCGGATTCACCGCGTCCGACGGGACAAATATGAAGTATTACTGGTTTGATCCGACCGGCTACGGTTATCCGAAGGGCGGAACGTATCCGGTACTCATATTCCTGCACGGAAAGAGCAACGCGCTTGAGGGCGACATCTGCATCAACTATACGGGCGCGGAGCTTTACGCGTCCGATGCCTACCAGAAGACGATGGGCGGCGCTTACATCCTGATTCCGCTTGCGAACGAATACCGCGACGAGGAAGGAAAGACGCAGGGCACCTGGGCAAATGAATACATCGAGCCGCTTTATGAGCTGATGGAGCACGTGATTGCGAAGGAGACCGACGGTAAAGGCGTCCGTTTCCTGTTCGGTAATTCCGCCGGAGCGAGACTTACGTTCCGATTTGCCGATGCCCATCCCGAAGCGTGCGACGTGCTGATTCCGGTCGGTACGATGAGCATTTCGACCGACGAGGATCTCGACCGGATGGCGAAGCACGGTGTTCGGATATTCTATGCCGAAGGCAAGCGCGACGAGTTCGGCAACTTCGAAAAAGATGCCGCACCGCGCCTTCCGAAGCTTGCGTCAATGAAAGGAAACTTCCTGTTTAACCCCGACTGGGTGCGGAACGGAGACGGCGGTATCGCTTCGATCAATTTCGGCGTAGAGATGGGGCAGCACTGCCTGATGAACGGTGTTCACGCGAACCTGATGCTTGACGACGGCACGCCGATGGACGAGCGCCTGCCGCGCGGAATGACCGGTTGGATCGCGGACACGATAAAGGAAATCACGGAAGAAAGATAAACAAAAACGGCCCGAAAGCAGCGGATTTGCCGCATTTTCGGAACCTGCATATAAAAATATTGTCCCGAGCAGAAATTTGTTTGTAACATTTGTCTTCATTTGCTGTCTTGTAGGGTGAGAGACAGGAAAATGCGACAAGGGGGATTGTTCTATGGAAGATAATCAGATCATCGATTTGTTCTTTCAGCGTAATCAACAGGGAATTGCCGAAACGGACCGGAAGTACAGCCGGTATCTGCAGGCAATCGCTTACCGGATTTTGGGAAACCGGGAGGACGCCGAAGAATGCGTCAACGACGCACTGAACAGTGCCTGGAACAGCATCCCGCCGCAGAAACCTACGGTATTTCGCATGTTTCTTGCCAAACTCACGCGAAATCGTGCAATCAACCGTTACAATGAGGAGCATGCAAAGAAGCGCGGAAGCGGGGAAATGACGATGGCGCTCGAAGAACTGAGCGAGTGTATCGCCGGCGGATCCGACCCCGAAAAAACAGTGCTTGCGGAGGAATTGTCGAAAGAAATCCGCGCATTTGTCCGAGCGCTTCCCGAACGGGAGGGAGACGTATTTCTCAGACGGTATTTCTTTTTGGAAGACGTGAAGTCGATTGCGCTTCGGTACGGCATCTCGCAGAATAATGTGAGCGTCATATTGAACCGCACCAGAAAGAAGCTGCACGATCATCTTTTAAGCAGACATTTTCTGTGAAAGGAGACAATATGAAAGAAAAAGATTTAATGGACGGCATCGGGACGGTTGAGGAAGACCTTCTGGAACGGAGTGAAGGCGTTAAGAACAGTCTCGCCGGTACCGAAAAGACCGGAAAGAAGAAAGGATTCACGCGCTGGATCGCACCCATGGCCGCAGCGGCGGCAGTTGTTGCTGTGATCACGGGAGGTATTTTCTTAATGAAATCGGGAATTCTCAAAAAATCCGGCATTAATCTCGATCCGTACGCAGACCCGAAACTGAAGGACTACACGATTGCGTCAGCGGTTTATCCGAAACTGTCCGCATGGCCCGACCCTGCCGATTATGATTTGGAAGGCGACGATTGGGAAAAATATGCCGCTGCGGTGAATGCATGGATGGACGAGGCGGGTGCTCATCGGAATAAGCTGATCGATTACGGGATGGATAAGGCAATCGGTCCCGTGGCAAAGTTTACCGCTTCCGGCATGATGAACATTCTTGCCGGACAGAGCGGAAAGAACCGTGCATTTTCCCCGATCAATATCTATCTGACGCTTGCGATGCTTGCGGATGTTACCGACGGCAGCACGAGACAGCAGATACTTTCACTTACCGGAGCAGACAGCGCGGCGGATCTCAGGACGCGTGCCGACCTGCTTTGGAACGTGCTTTATAAGGACGATGCAACCGGCAAATGTGTTCTCGGCTCGTCCTTATGGCTCCGTGACGACTCGGATTCCTACGACAAGAAGGCGCTTGAAAACCTGGCGTTATATTATCACGCATCTTCCTTCCGCGGAAAGATGGGCAGCAGCGCGTACAATAAGGCGGTTCAGAGCTGGATCAACGGCCGGACCGGCGGATTGCTTGAAAAGGAAGTCAGCGATATCAGCTTTGACGACAATACGGTGCTCGGACTGATTACCACGATTCTGTATCAGGCCAAATGGGACACGGAATTTGCAAAGGGACTTACCGATACCGGAATATTCCATGCGGCTTCGGGAGACCGTGAAGTTTCCTATATGCATCAGTCCGCACACGGCGGCTTGTATTATCGCGGAGAGAAGTTCATCGCCGTTCCGAAATACTTCAAGAATGAATCGTCGTCCTTTATGTGGTTTATCCTTCCGAATGAAGGCGTGACCACGGACGAGCTGCTGGCGGATACCGAGGTACACCGTCTGATGGAGAAAGGTATGGAAGGCAAGGGACATTCCGCTATTGTACACCTTACCGTTCCGAAGTATGACATTGCATGCTCGTTCAAACTGAAAGAGTCTCTTCAGAAAATGGGCGTGACGGATGTCTTTGATGATAAGAAGGCCGATTTCTCACCTCTTTTTAAGACCGCCAGAGGATTCTTCGTATCGGATGCAAGACATGCGATTCGTGTGATGGTGGATGAGGAAGGCGTTAAGGCAGCGGCATTCACGGAATTGCAGGTTGCCGGCATGGGGCTTTCGACAGAAGAGATTGATTTTACGTTAGACAGACCGTTTCTGTTCTCCATCCAGACTTACGACAACATTCCGCTTTTCGTCGGTGTGGTGGAGGAGCCTTGATCGGAGCCCAATAAGACATATCCGGGGGTAATCGAATGATTTATCTGGACAACGCGGCAACGGCGCGTGTCAAAAATGAAGCTTATGAGGCAATGCTCCCGTTTCTTAAGGAGCAGTTCGGCAATCCGTCGAGCCTGCACGGACCGGGGCTTGCCGCGAAGAAGGCGATGCAGAGCGCGAGAGAGCGGATTGCGGGGATTCTCGGATGCGAGACCAACGAGATCCTGTTCACTTCGGGCGGAACCGAGGCGGACAATCTTGCGGTGAAGGGATACCTGCTTGCGAACCCGTCGAAGGGGAAGCATATCATCACTTCCGCAATCGAGCATCCTGCCGTGCTTCGAAGCTGTGAGTTCATGAAGAAACTCGGATATGAGCTGACGGTGCTGAAACCGGATCAAAACGGCATCATTTCCGCGGAAGCCGCGGAACGAGCCATCCGTCCGGACTCGGCGCTCATCAGCATTCAATATGCCAATAACGAGATCGGCGTAATTGAGCCGGTCGAAGAGATCGCGAAGGCGGCTGCGGCGCACGGTATCGCTTTTCATACGGATGCGGTACAGGCGGCCGGCCAGCTGCCGATCGATCTGAAAACACTCCCCGTGACAATGCTTTCCGCAAGCGGGCATAAGTTCGGCGCCCCGAAAGGAATCGGCTTTTTATATGTGAGAAGCGGAACGAAGCTCGAGCCGCTCCTCCACGGCGGACCGCAGGAGAAGAGGCTTCGTGCCGGTACGGAAAATGTGCCCGCCATCGCCGCAATGGCGAGAGCGCTTGAGCTTACGGCATGCGGTTCGGACAGCGGTTCGGTTAATGCAGACGGCGGAATGTCTGCGGGAAAGGAAATCCCGCAGACCTGCAGTCCTACAGCCGCATACATTCAGTCCCTCCGCGATCATATGGAATCACGCATCCGTGCCGAAATTCCGGATGTTATCATAAACGGCGAGGGGGCACCTCGGCTTCCGGGAACGCTAAGTGTCAGTATCGGAGGCGTCGAAGCCGCAACGGTGCTTGTCTTTCTGGACCTTGCCGGGATTGCCGCATCGGGCGGCTCGGCATGCTCGTCCGCAGAGAACAAGCCGTCGGAAGTACTCCGGGCGATCGGACGTGAGGAGCCGTACCGGACCGGAACCGTGCGTTTCACATTTTCCGCGGACAATACGAAAGAAGAGGCCGATTATGCGGCCGACGTGCTTCGGGAGACTGTTACGAAGTTACGGAAAGCTAAGTTCTGAAAAAGAGCCGGCTGCAGGAAAACTGCGCCGGCTTGAAGTATGATATAAAATTTGAGGGGAAATGTTTCATGAAGAAAACACACTTGATTGTACTCATCGTATGTATCTGCGCTGCTTTGGGACTCGGAATCCTGATCGGATCCGGAGTGCTTGGCGGAAAGAAGACGAAGACGGAAACCGATACGGAAAATCCGACCGCAGAAGCCGGCCTGACGCCTACAACGGCTCCTGACTCGACAGTTACGCCGACCCCGACACCGACTGCGGCCCCGACAGTTACGCCGACCCCGACACCGACCGTGACGCCCACACCGACCGTGACGCCCACACCGACCGAGGCACCGACACCGGAAGCACTCAACACCTATCCTGTGAAACGCGTGGTCCGGGCGGAATCGCCTTACGGGAGCGTTGTCTGCAGTTATGACCCGGAGGACGGGCGGCTTACCGAAAAGGTCAGCAAAGCGTATTTGGAGTTCCGTTCTCCATGGGAGGAAAGTATTATTCGTAAATACACCTATGAATATCTGGAAGGAATAAAGTTATTCAGAGAGCACCACTCCTATGATGAAGGCGCCGGGTATGGGGCTGGCGGATTCATGCTTGTCGGAGACGGCGGTCTTACCGGTTCCCTGGAAACCTATTTTGACGGAATACTCCGTATAGCATGGGAGCGGCATGCCGACCGTCCGGATTCGCTTGATTTCTGTCTGAGCGGCGGCGAATGGAACCTGGACCGCGACAGCAGGGGAAGGGTAACGGCGATGTATTTTCTGAAGGCCGATGACCGATTCAGCCGTGTGGAGTATGATCAGGCGGGCAATCCCGTGAAGCGGACGGATTTCGATCCGAGCGGACACGAGATACGCCGCTGTGAGTTTATGTATAATGACGCAGGGCAGCTGATCGGTGCCAGAAATCCAAGCGCGGACGAACAGGATATCTATTATGTCACGTATCAATACGACACGGACGGACGTCTTCTTACAGGCACATTCTATCGTAAGGGCGGAAATGTCGCGATGGATAAACGGTTCTTTTATGATGAGGACGGAGATATCCTGGAGATCCGAGAGAGTGTCGAAGACAGTAATGAGGACATTGTCCTTACTTATCAATACGAAATCGTGAATGTCAGAGAGGATTATCTTACGAATAAGGAGCGGATGGACCTCGGTCTTCCTTATGATCCGGAATGGGTGATGGAGCCGATGCATACGATCGATCCTTATCTCTGGCAGGTGTTCAGCGACCTCTATCCCGGAAAATAAGAAAAATACTTCCTTCGGCACCGGTCCGACGTATTCGGACGATGTGATCGTGTGTTCCGTATTTCGGAAAATGTGACTTCCCGCAGCATCCCGCGCATTATATCCGTAAAAGTGTTTCTGAGGGGGATGCTATGAAGAGTAAAACTTTTCGGATTCTGGTACTCGCGGTTTGTGTGATTGCGGTTGCCGCGGAAGCCGTATTAATCATAAACGTACTCAAAAACGGGAAGTCCAAGGCAAAGACGGAGAACGGCCGGAAGGCGGAAGCACCCGAAGAAGCCGTAACGGGCGCGGAAGAGGAAAAGGAAAAGCGCTACACGGTAATCCGCATGGTGAGCGCCCGCTCCACGTCGGGAAGCGTCAGCTATCAGTATGATGAGGACGGACGCGTTATCCGGACGGAGTCGCGCGGCATACTGAACCCGGGCAATTCAAAGGGAGTCTACACCCGCAACAATATTGAAATCTATGTTTATGATGAGACCGGAAACATTCAGAGTATCGTAACGGAGGTTTATGAAGCAAACGGAGATTTTGTGAAACGTTCGGAGAGGACACCTGTGTTTCAGGTACTTGAGACCGACAGTAACGGCGGCGTCTCCGTAAAGGCCGATTTCTATTCTTATGCGACCGTGGTTGAGCCCGGGATGGAATCGGATATGTACCTGTTTGATGAAGAAGGAAGGGTCGCCCGGATCTGTTATCCGGACGAAGGGCGTGTCAGCACATTTGCATATGATGAGTTCGGGAATGCCGTTCTTCGGATCGACATGGATTCCGACGGAAGCGAAGAGAAGCGCCGGTGCGTGTTTACCTATATTGAAGGCAGGAAGATGACTTCCGCGGAGAGTTCGGACTGCGGCTATGATCGTACGTCGCGCATCGTGTACCGGTACGATACGGCGGGCGATCTTGTGCACGAGGAATACTATACCGCGGACAACACGCTTTATGACGAATATGACAACACTTATGACGGCTCGCACCATCTTACCAAACGGGTGAGACGCATTAACGGAAGCGAACTGACGGTAATGGAGAAGTTTTATGAGGAATTTTCCGTGACCGAGCAGTACCTCACGAACGAGGAACGAAAAGAACTCGGTCTGCCTTATGATCCGGTGTTTATTTCTAACCGGAGCAGCGTGGTTGACCCATATTCATGGGAAGTGTGGAGCGACCATCTGATAATCTACTGAAAACGGAAAGAAATCATGTCAAATAAAAGGAACATCGCATGCGTGCGATGTTCTTTTTTCCATCCGTTGCATTTCAAAAAGGAAAAGCGTATACTGAAATTAATATCCTGCTGAAAGGTATGTACAGCAAGATGTGTGAGAAGGAAAGAAGGTGTTGGGAGTATGGATTTTCAGGCATTTGTCGATCAAATTGATGCGATGACCTGCGTTATTTCCGTTGAGATGCTGGACAACGGATCTTATGGGGATATCCGTCTGGTGGCGGGCAATCAGGCATACGTGCAGTCCATAGAATCGGTTTGGGACGGACCGCAGCTGATGAGCAACAAGTTTGTCCCCGGAAGCCTTTATCAAAACTATTTTCCGAAGGATCTTAACTTTGAAACGGTATGCTACCGTGCAGCGGTAGAAAAGGTCCCGGTGCATACGTATGTGCATCCGGACCGATTCGATTTCTGGTTTAATCTGTTTCTGCTTCCGCTGAAAAACGAAGGAAACCTGTATTACTGCACCTATACGCAGGAAGTGACGCATAATGCCGACACGAAGATGATGTCCAACATTTCGCAGAGCACTGCTTCCGCGGTTTTAAATACATGCATCAAACTGCACGGTACCGAGGATTTCTCCGTATCCATCAGGAAAGTCATCGAGGATATCCGCGAGATATGTGATGCGTGGGCATGCACCATCCTCCTGATTGATAAGGAGAATAAAACGTGCAAGGTTCTTGCGGAGCACCGGAAGGATCCGCGCCAGGAAGCCACGATGCGTACCATTCTGAACGAAGAGCCCGCATTTTACGGGATTGCGGAATCGTGGGAGGATACGATCGGCGGCAGCAACTGTCTCATCATTAAAAACGAAAGTGACATGGAATATATCCGTGAGAAGAACCCCAAATGGTATCAATCCTTATATAATCACGGGGTCACCAGCATTGTGCTGTTTCCGCTGAAGGCCGGAGGAGAGCTCCTCGGATACATCTGGGCGACCAACTTCGATACCGGCAAAGCGGATGAAATCAAGGAAATCATGGAGTTGACGACCTATTTCGTTACTTCCGAGGTTTCCAGCGAACTTCTGCTGCAGAGACTGCGGATCATGAGCTCCGTCGATATGCTGACGGGCGTTCAGAACCGTAACGAAATGAATAACCGCATCGACCGGATCAGCCACGGCGAAATTCACATTCAAAACCTCGGCATCGTATTTGCCGACCTGAACGGTCTGAAGAGGGTAAATGACGACAACGGACACATTTCGGGCGACGTTCTTTTGAAGAACGCGGCCGATGTTTTAAAGGGAATCTTCACGACAAGCAACATATTCCGTGCCGGCGGCGACGAATTCATGGTAATCGTGCCGGATACGACCGAAGAGTCGCTGAAAGAGAAGGCGGAGAAGCTCAGAAAGAGCAGCCTCGGCTTTGATGCCGCGAGCTTTGCGGTGGGCTGGTGCTTCGTAGAGGATTCCAAGGATATCTTTAAGGCGCTGCATATTTCGGATGAGCGGATGTATGAGGATAAGGACAGGTTTTATAAGGAGCATCCGGAGTTGAAACGATAAACGGGAGGCCGGTTTATGGAGTATTTGGAACAATTTCAATTGGAAATAATGCTCGCGTTGATCGGTATCTGTATGGCATTTGCCGTATTGGTTCTCCTCTCGAAGGCGCTTCCGAGGAAGAGACGGCTGATCATTCTTGCAATTGAACTGACAGCGATGTTTCTGCTGGGATTTGACCGTCTTACGTATCTTTATGACGGTGATCTTACTGACAGGGGCTTTTTCGTGCTGCGGCTCAGCAATTTCATGATTTTTGCGTTGATGCCGTTCTGCTCGTTCGTGTTTGCGCATTATATCATGAATCTGATGTCGGAAGAACGGGAGACGGAGATTCCGAAACGGCTTTGGATTTCGATGTGGGTATCCCTGGTCGGAATCATTATTGTGATCGCGGCACATTTTACCGATCTGTATTACTATTATGATGAGGCACACGCATATCACAGGGGATCGCTGTTCATGCTCAGTTTTGCGGTTCCGGTTGTGACGGTGGTGCTGATCGCTTCGGTGGTGATCCAGTACCGGCGCTGCTTCAGTACGAAGATTTTCCTGTCCCTTCTGCTGTTTCTGTTCGGACCGGTTGCGGCAGCGGTTGTGCAGGTTTTTGCCTACGGATTGTCCCTTCTCAACATTGCGATCGTGATCACGTCCATACTGATCTATATCTTCGCTTATCTTGACATCAATGAGAAGGTTAACCGGGCGAACAGCATTAAAATCGAATATCTGGAAGAGCAGCGGAAACTGTCGCAGAGGCTTTTCGAACAGACCGCGACGGCACTCGCGAACTCCATCGATGCGAAGGACGAGTATACGCGAGGCCATTCGCTCCGTGTTGCCGAGTATTCGGAGAAGATTGCAAGACATATCGGAAAGAGCGAAGAGGAATGCCGGAAGATTTTCTATACCGCTTTGCTTCATGACGTAGGAAAGATCGGTATCGCGGACAGCATTATTACGAAGAACGGCCGTCTGACGGACGAGGAGTATCAGACCATCAAGCAGCATCCGGTTATCGGAGACCAGATTCTTTCGAGCATTCACGACTACCCGTATCTCGGAGTCGGCGCGCATTATCATCATGAACGGTATGACGGCAAAGGATATCCGGACGGACTGAAGGGAGAGGATATCCCGGAGGTTGCAAGGATCATTTCGGTTGCGGACGCGTATGACGCGATGACGTCCAACCGAAGCTACCGTTCCGCCATCCCTCAGCAGATCGTACGCGAAGAGATCGTTAAGAACTCCGGTACGCAGTTCGATCCGAAGATGGCGCGTGTGATGCAGTATCTGATCGATATCGACAATAAGTATCTGATGCAGGAGCGAAAAGCGGTTACGGAAGTTATCGACGACGGTACGCTTACGTGCGATGAGTTCGGAAGTGAGGTTTCGGACGGAATCCTTCTTTCCGCGCATGCCGTAAAGGTGAAGTTCCGTTATGAGCCCGGTGAAGGATATTCCGGTGAGGAAATGCAGCCGAGCATTATCCTGTTTGACTCGCTCGATTCCCATTATCACAGGGATGAGAAGTCGGCAAGAGAACTGTTTTATTCCGAGTATGCGGTAATCCGTCTTGACGGAAAGATAAAAGAGGGCGAAGTCCGTAAGACCGAGGTCCGAAAGAGCATCCTTAAGGATGCCGGAAAGGCTTCGGACGGCAGGTCGCGCCTTTATGAGGTCGAGGCAGTCCGGGTACGCGATCATGCGGTGATCCGGATCAATAACGGGCAGGAGAGGATCAACGTAACCGTCGCATTTCCCGACTGCACGAGATATTCTTATATCGGCCTTAGCGGTGAGCACTGCACGATTGACAGCGTGAAGATCGAGCATGCGGACCGTGAAACCGCCGCATCCGAGATTGCGAGAATCGCACCGGAAATCTGCTATATCGCGGATAACGAGGGAGATATCCCGAACGTCCAGGTTGACAGCTTCCGATCCGAAGCATCCGAAGGAATTAAGATTACCGATGGCTTAAAGATTTCCTTCCATTCGATGAGCCTTCCGACCGCCAGACTGATCTGGCATTGTCCGTACATGGTTCTGTTCTGGTCCGATAACGGCAAAGTCAAGGATAAGAACTGCCGCGAATACGGTCTGGTACGGCTTGACGGAGAGTACTGGGACGGAGTCGGCGTGAAGAACGAGATGACCATGCTGAAGAAAGACAATTTCGCAGGCTGGGAGAGTTGGAAGAAGACCAACAAGGAAGGAATAGACGTTTCCGTTACGTTTAAGCGCCAGAAGAACCGCATCACCGTAACGACCGAGAACCTCGGTCTGTTCATCGAAAATACGACAATTCTTCCGGAAGAGGCGCGCGATGTATATGTTGCCCTGTCCGGTGACCAGTGCGCAATTACGAATATCCGGATCGAAAATCAAAGAGTTTAGAATTTTTCTTATAACACAGTCGCGAGGACAATGACACGGAAGAACCGGTCGTTATCCTCGCGATTTTAAATTATAAACATCTTGTTTCTCACGGAAAATTGAGAATACTCATTCCCGATAACTATTGATGAAGGCTTGAAAATGTCGTATATTGTTGCTGTAGGGGTAATATCGGAAGAAGGTTTTTGTTATTGGGAATGTAAAGGGGTTATTCTCTGATTTCAATTCTTTCGGCATTATTTCCGCAAAAAATAATTCTGGGAGGCAAGAGATGAAAAGAACAATTTTAAAAATGATTACAGCTTTCGCGCTCGTAATCGCAATGGCAGCCGGAATGGCGGCCGGATTCGGCAGAAAGGCCGAGGCAGGTTCCTACACCTATACGATTACATTTAAAGGTAACGGCGGAACGATTACGTATGGGGGAAATACCTATACTACATTCACGATGACCGCCGGCAGCGGGGCAGTGATCGGATGCCCTAAGGCAACTCGGTCCGGGTACACGTTCCTCGGTTACAATACGACGAGTACCGCAACGACAGCAAAATATCCTGCAGGACAGCCGATTCCCGTATCCGGAAATATGACGCTTTATGCAATTTGGAAGAAGAATGCAGCACCAACCATAATCGTTTCTTACAATGTCAATTCAAATAACTGGTTTGTTGACAGCAATGGAATCGGGGTCGGCGGTGTTTACCCCAATCATCTGGATCAGTATGGTCGTTCACGGACGTCAAAATGTACTATCGCTGATATGCCTAAAATCCAGCAGTATGGTATTCATCCCAAGTATACGGTAACCTATTGGTATCCGAATGTTGACGGAAAGGATTATAAAGGTTATCTGATATCGAATTTAAACAGTAAGACTATTCAGCAAGTTTTGAATGACATTGGCAAACCGAATGCAACGCAGATCACGTTTAATCAGTATTACTAAGAGTTACATCGATAGCATTTAGAATCGGTTTAAACGCAACAAATCCGGCGGAGTTTAATGCTCCGCCGGATTTTTGTGGGTTCTTCAATCTTCCGGTTTCTGACCGGTGCCGCCGCAGGCAGGGCACTTCTTGCTGCCGTGGCATTGCTCGCATTCGGCCCGTCCGGTTCCTTTGCAGTCCTGACAGGTTTCTTCACCGTGGTTTCCGGTCCCGGCACATTCCGGACACGCATTACCGGTCTCGTCTTTGCCGGTTCCCTTACATTTCCAGCAGCCCTTCACGAACGTACCGGTGCCCTGACAGGCCATGCATTCCACAACCCCGGTGCCGTCACAGCGCTCGCATTCGCCGGTGCCCCGGCAAACAGAGCAGCCCTCCTGCTTCCTCGGCTCGTGAGTTTCGGGCCCCGGATCATTGTTCGGATCATTCGGGCCGGGTCCGGGATCGCTGTTCGGATCGTTCGGGTCAGGCCCCGGGTTGTTATTCGGATCGTCCGGACCGGGTTCAGCCGGTTCCGGGGCAAATGCCACGCTGTTGTCCACCTGAACCGCAGTTTTTACAGGAGCTTTCGAGGCACGCTGAACCGATTCCTCGGCACGTTTCATCATCTCGTCGGCTTGGGATTTGGCGCAGTTTGCACGGACAACCGTCATGTTCACGGTACCGCCTTCCTTCAGAAAACCGTCCTGCTCGGAAAAACGTACGATATCTTCAATCGCGCCTTCAATGCCTCGTCCGATGATGGCGCAGCGGTCCTCTATCGACCTGGCATCCTCATTTAACGCCTTATATGCAATGACGTCATTACCGCTCACATAGAGCAGAAAGTCCGGATTGATGCTTACCTGTAAGGCAAAATCGTAATGCTCCGGAGCATCCGCCAGCGCCTGTTCCATGGGGGAGGCGGTAGGGGCGGGAGTGCTTCCGCCGGGCGTATTCGTGACAGCCGTTTCGGTCGGAGCCGGCGTATCCGCGGGCTCTTTCGTTCCGCATGCCGTCAAAGCGAAGACCAGAACGGTACATGATAGGAACGCAATCAGTCGTTTCATTCGGTTCATAATGGCACCTCCTTCTTAAATCTCACCCAGAGCGTAACATAACGGCGGGAGAGATGGCAAGGGAAGGAAAAGAAACGGAAAGGCGGGCACGGCATTATCCGTAAAGAATTCGCGGAAAATGACATACATACCGTCAGAAATAAAGAATGGATGCATTTGCACCTGTTAAGAACGGTATGGCAACCCAAATAAAAAAGCCGGACCCTTAACGGATCCGGCTTTCGGTTTCAAGAAATGTTTCTTTTAAAAACCGCAGCTTAATGATGGTAGCCCACTACCTTCGCCCAGATTGCGTACAAGGTAGTATCGTAAGCAAACTGGATATTGGTGTCATGCAGATGATACATAGTTCCGGATCCGTCGGGTTTAGTGTTCCAGCCGACAAGGGAATACCCGGGTTTAGAGCACACCGGCGGATGAAGAACAAGAGTGGTGCCGTAGGTATACGTCTGGGTCAGGCCGTAATGACCGCCCAAGGTTACGCCGCTTCCGGGCTTATAGGTGATCGTGATCAAATTGGGCTTCCATACCGCATAAAGCTTGGAGAGAAGGAAACTGGGTCCGACGGTAACACGCTGATTGGGAGCGTACTGGGCCGTGGTGGCATGAGGATCCGTGCTCCAGCCGAGGAACGTAAATCCGGGGCGTACAAAACCGGTAAGCAGGTGGATCGTAGAGCCGAGGTTGGTGTTTACTTCAACAGTTTGCTTGCCGTCGGAAGAACGGTATCCGCCGTTTGCGTAAAAGGTGATCTTCCAGGGCTTTGCGGTCGAACCGGCCTTGGCCGTTCCCGCAGCCGCTGCGGTGCCTGCAAGCAATGCGATTGCCAGAAGAAGAGCGGCAACCGGCTTTCCGAGTGTGTGTCTGATTGAGTTCATATTCTTCCCTCCAAATAATTATTCGTGAAACTCTGTCCGGATGAAGCTGCCGCATGGAGCCGGTCGGGCGTTACCGGATGAGGATCACTTGATTAAATATATCACTGCCGCCTTGAAAAGTCAATAATATTTACCAGTAGAATGATAATTATTTACCCGGAAGAGGCGCCGGATTGTATTGTTTTGTGACCGTTCGGGAAACGTAATCATTTAAGAGGAAAATAGCAGATATTCGTTCGGAAGGAAGGTGCGGCTGCATTTTCCGGAACAGATATCCGCTTGTTCGCGGTCTGACCGCGGGTAAGGGGGAGTTATGAAAAGTAAAACGATGAGGATTCTGGTTGTCGCCGTATGCAGCGTCGTGCTGATTGCGGAAGCAATTCTTATGGCCGTTGTGTTCGGCGGGAAGAGTCCCGCGAAGGCAAAGGAACGCACGTCCGCGTATTACAGGGTGAAGAGAACGGTCAGATGCGTTACATCCGACGGTACGAGAGAGTATCATTACGATCGTTACGGCCGCATTCGGGAGATCCTTTCGGAAGGAATGATAAGGTTCACTTTGCCGTACTTCAATTCAAATTTCGGAACGAGCCGCATTTCCTGTTTTTATGATGCGTCAGGAAAGCTGATCCGGATTCATCATGTGTCCAATGAGTCGGAATGGGACGATGCGGAAGACGTATGTGAAGGAATCGTGTGGGTTACGGACTCCCACGGAGGCGTTTCCACTGCTTACATTTCCGACTTCTACGGAGGATGGGACCTTTACGGCATGAATCTGGAGGCAAATGAAGCCGGTATGTTAGGAGAAACCGAGTATTCTTATGATGAAGACGGGAGAATCATCAAAAGGATATTGAAAACGGGAGATACCATGGAGCGGCAATGCTTTTTCCAATATGATGAGGAAGGAAACCTCATAAGGCGCACCGACACCTATCCGACCGGAGAGGTTGTCCGGATCTGTTGGTATGAATATGATGATTGCGGTCGGCTGATCCATGCGAAAGTATCGGGGAAAGGCTCCGCCGATCGGGAATGCTCTTTTGAATATGACGCTCGCGGAAACCGGACCCGGGTGTCTTCTTTCGGAAATGAGTTCTACGCAAGATATGAAATCACAAGCACATTTGACGCAGACGGATATCTGATTGAGTCGATCCGCACGGAGTCCGGCGGAACCGCGGAACTAATTGAGCGAAGAGAGTATGAGACAATCCTCGTGAAAGAAGAATACCTTACCGATTCGGAACGGAAAGAACTCGGCCTTTCCTATGATCCGGACCGGATTCTGGAAGAAAAACAGCTGATTAATCCGATGTACTGGTGCTTTACGGATGATTTTGGTATAATGTATTAAACCGAATCACAGACAGGCACCGGGGGAGGAATCAGTCATGAAAAAGAAGCGGCACGCAAAGCTTACGAATAAAAAGTGGGCACTTATCTTTATCGGGATATGCGCAGCAGCGCTTCTTATTGAGCTGATTCTTGTAATATGTGTGTTTAATCGGGACTCACAGACGAAGAAAAAGGCCGAAAAAGTCGGAATGTGCGAGGTCATACGGATTCAGGAAGAAACAATCAACGGCGAAAAACGGAAGTATACCTATGACCGGTTCGGCAGAATAGCGTCAGTTGAGAAGCAGTCCGACATATTAAAACTTGTGGTTGACGAATACCGTTATTATGATGAATCGTCGATAATCCCGATCGGAATTACGGAAACGCTCTTTCAGGAAGGAATCGAAGTGGAAAAGAAGGAGATCGATTATTCGGAACCTTTTCCGTATCGGGATATGGAAGAAGTCTGCGATAAGAACGTGAGGCCGGTAATCTTCCGAAACAATCTCGGCAGAATCCGGTCAATCATTTTGACGATTAAGGAAAACGAAGCAATCCGTCTCTATTACGAATATGATGAGCAGGGAAGGATTTCCGAAAGAAAGGACTATCGAGTGGCGTATTTTTCATCTTACGGGGATGGGCTCTATGAAAAGGAGCAGAAGACGCTGCTTTACAAATATGATGAGAGCGGATTTCTGTCGGCTGTCCGGATCAGCAGGGGTGAATTCAATGCCAGTGTCCCGAAATGGAATGAAGTGTATTACCGATATGATAAAGACGGGTATCTGATTTCGAAAGAATATGCGGAGAGCGGCTCCGCGTTAGGAACGGAAACGTTTGCATATGATAAAGAAGGATGTCTGACGCATATAACGTTTACTTCGAAAAGCAAAGTAAACGTTACGATTCTGGAAAGAAAGTATCAGACGATGGAGGTGCCGGAGGCTTATCTGACCGAATCCGATCGCTTGCGGATTAAAAATCCGGAAGAATGGATGAGGAGAACGAAAGAGGAAGCCGTGGATCCGTATTCCGTCGGAGCGGCCCGCGGAACATATAGATGATCATCGGAAGACCGGAGAGGGCAAACCTCTCCGGTTTTTATCGTTCGCGCAGCGGTTTATCATGAGAAAAAGCCGGCGGATCACAGTTTCCGCCGGCTTTCTTTGCCTTTTTTGAATACGGAGTATTCCCGGTAGCCGAGTTCTTGGAGCTCGGCTTCAATTTCTCCGAACCGTCCGCCGATCCGTTCCGGAATGTGTGCATCCGAACCGATCGTTAAGATGTTGCCGCCGAGTTCCCGGTACCGCTTTAATATACTGCGGCTCGGATTGGCCGACGGCCCGCCCTTTATGAGCCACGAAGCGTTGATTTCGATACCTTTGCCGCGCGCAATGAGTTCCTTAAGGATCGTGTCGATGATATCGTCATAGCGGGACATGTCGAGTTCCGCGCCGGCCGGTACATAGCGGAGTATGTAATCGAGGTGGCCGTAAACGTGGAAGCAGTCATAGTTTCGAACGCTGTAGAGGATGGATTCGAAATACATCTGGACAATCTCATCGGGGGTACGGCCTTTCCATTTGTCCCTGTGATAAGGGTCGAAATGGTCGATGACGTGCGTGGAGCCGATCACAAAGTCGAACGGATAGTCCGTCGTGAGCCGGTCACAGAGTCTTTTTACCTCGTCGCGGATGTCCGGCTCGTCGCGGAGACCGAGTTCGACGCCGATCCGAAGGTCAATCTGCCCGCGGTACGCCTTTTTCAAAGCGTTCAGCTTCGCAAAATAGTCCTCCGGGTCAAATGTGAACGGTTCTTCCTTGATCGGAAACAGATAATCCATATGATCGGTAATGCAGTACGTCTTAATACCGCGTGCGATCGCCGTTTCAATCATGCTTTCGGGCGACGCGTCGCTGTCGGTGGAAAAGGACGTGTGCGTGTGAAAATCAGCGGTGATCATTCTTTTATTTCCTCCAGGGTTTCATCAATCGCGGGCGAAGCGACCAGAGAGTAGTTGGTGTAGTATACGACAAAGCCGGGCTTGGCGCCGTTAGGCTTCTTAACGTTCTTGCGGAGCAGGTAGTCGATTTCCACTTTGCCGCCGCCTTCACGGCCGGAAGAGTAGTAAGCGGCAAGACTTCCCGCGATATTGAACAACTCGTCGGGTACCTCACGCCCGCCGGTCTTTAAAACCACGTGCGAGCCCGGAATGCCTTTAGCGTGGAACCACCAGTCACCGCCGCTTGCCAGATTAAAGGTCAGGTCGTCGTTTTGGTAGTTGTTCTTGCCGACATAGAGGTCGAAGCCGTCCTTTGTGCGGTAGTGGTACGGTTTGCTCTTCTGGGGGCGGGACTTCTTGGAACCGGCCTCCCGGTGGAACTTCAGGTAGCCGCAGTCCGTGAGTTCGGCCTTGATCTGGTTCAGGTCGGCTTCGTCGCCGGCAAATGCTAACGACTCCCTTACGGATTCCAGATGCTTAAGTTCCGCCTCGCTTGCGGCAAGCTGCTCGGTAAGCGCCTCGCCGGTACGGCGGAGTTTCGCGTAGCGGTCAAAGTATTTCTTCGCATTCTCGAGAGCCGTAAGCGTCGGATCGAGCGGGATGGTAATTTCATTGTTATCGTAATAGTTCGTGCAGGTGAAGGATTTGCTTCCGGGCTCCGCGGAATAGCCGTAGGTCGTCAGCAGCTCGCCGTAGACACGGTACTTGTCCTTCTTGCCGGTGTCCTCCATCTGTTTGCGCTGCAGGTCGAGCTTCTTGACGGTACGCTCGATCGCGTTCTGCACGGTCTTTCTCAAGTCGGCGGAGCGGGCACGCATACGCGTCACGCGGTCTTTCTCCTGATAGTAGCTCAGAACGATGTCGCTGATGGATGTTTTCTCAACCGCGGTATATTCCGGATAATCGGAGAACGTCCGAAGCGGGATCGGGGCAAATTCGACCGGCACGCCGTCCTTTTTATAGATTACGGGAGTATAAGCTTCCGTCTCGATCTGTCTATGGAGCCAGCTTAAAATCTCGCAGAGGGAATCGCGGTCGGATCCGCTCAATTCCGAAGCGGTCTGTTCGGGATTGATCCCGGCGCGGTAACAGAGTTCGTTCGCGATAACCGGGCTCAGGCCGGTAACGGTCCGGTAGAGCGCAGCAGAGACCGGTCCGCTTTGCGCGGTCAGCGCGTCGCAAAGTTCGGACGGCGACTCCGTAAGAAGAGAGTGCTTTCCGTCGGTCTTCGGGATGAACCAGGGCTTGCCGGGAAGAACCTCGCGCACCGAGCTTACAAAGGAATTGACACGCTTGATGCTGTCAATAATCTGATAATCCTCGGTTGTGAAAATGATGTTGGAGTATTTGCCCATCAATTCGACGATCAGATACTTCACGCACGTGTCGCCCATCTCGTTCAGGTGCTGCAGCCGGAACATCACGACACGCTCCAGATCGGGCTGGATGATGTCGAGAAGCCGCGCTCCCGAAAGATGCTTTCTTAAGAGCATGCAGAATGCCGGCGCGGTAAGCGGAGCGGGCTTATTGTCGCTTCGCAGGCACGCGAGCGGCAGCGATGCGCTCGAAGAAAGCTGGAGATAAGTCGAACCTTCGGTTTTGATCGTAAGAAAAAGCTCATCGGCTTCGGGCTGGCTGATCTTCTGGATGCGGCCGCCTTGAAGCGTGCGTTTCCATTCGGAAACGAGAGCGGAAAGTGTAATGCCGTCAAATGCCATGATATTTGTCCCGCCTTGCGGGTCCCTCCTTTTAAGGAACACGCCGTATTAAGATTCCGCGCGTTGCGCGGAGCGGCGTGCGAAGGTCCTGAGGAATCCTTTCACCTGGGACGTATTCCCCATTCCTAGGTCATACTATAGCACATTACATTTGACATTACCATGCAAAATATTTATAATATACTAGAATAATTATGTGGGTTCCGGCGCGAGTGTGGAACGAGGAGAAAAGGAAAATATGATCTATCGCCTTGAGAAGAAATTCGGCAAATATGCGATTAAAAATCTTATGATATATGTAACAGCCGCCTATGTTGTAGGGTGGCTGATTTCGAAGATGAGCCCCCAGTTTTATGCGGATTGGCTCATGCTTGACGTAGAGAAAGTGTTCACGAAAGGGCAGGTATGGAGACTCTTAACGTTTCTGATCCAGCCGATCAGCGTGGATTCGGGTGACGGGACGGGAATGGACATTCTGTTCATGCTGATCTCGCTGTATCTTTATTACTTCATCGGCTCGATGCTTGAGCGGATGTGGGGAAGCTTCCGGTTCAACCTGTTTTATTTTTCGGGAATCTTCTTCAACATTATCGCGGTGCTGATCATCTATCTCGGAACCCTTATCGTAATGGGAGAGGGCTATTCGTACGCGATTTCGCTTGAATACATCAACCTGTCCATGTTCTTGGCGTTCTCCGTGGAATTTTCCGAAGTCAGCCTGCTGCTGTTCTTCATCATCCCGGTAAAGGTCAAGTATATCGGAATCGTATATGCTGCTATTCACATTTTCATGATTGCGACGTATCTGTTCAGCGGCAGTGCAGCCGGTGTTTACATGGCGATAGCGCTTATTGTTGCGATGCTGAACTTCATCCTGTTCTTTGTGAATACGAGAAAGTACAGAACGGGAAGGCTGAAGCATGTAAAACGCCGTTTCGAGTATGCGTCGGAAGTCCGTAAGGGCGAGCGCGAGGCGCAGGTGGTCGGAACCGGTAAGTCCGGCAAGACGGTGATTACGCGTCACCGCTGCGTAGTATGCGGCCGTACCGAGCTCGATGATCCGGAACTGGAATTCCGTTTCTGCAGCAAATGCGAAGGCAACTACGAGTACTGTATGGATCACCTTTATACGCATGTGCACGTTGTAAGAGAGAAGAAGGACGAAACGCCCGCTTCCGGGGACAATGACGGACAGAACGAGTAATGCGCCTTTGAAAAAACCGGGCGGAGCGGACAGCGCGCCTTGCAGGCCGGAACGATTGATGCGTTTCGAATGAGAAACGATAAGAATACAATATAAGGAACGATAGTTTATGAAATCTGACAATAATGCGATCAAGAAGCTTTCGAAGGCTTACGATTCGCTTGCATGGATGAATCTTACCGCACATCTTTACGACCTCACGGAGGCCGTTCGGGACGGGCGGTACGGAATGGAATTTACCGGACTGCAGGGAGAGACCAATACGCTGTACGGACGCCTTTTGGAGGCAATCCGCAGTTATTCGGACCGCGGCGAGAGCGCGCGGGAGTCGATCCTTTCCGAGATGAGCGCGATCCGTGAGAAGATCGTGCGCCGTTCCGAGCAGATTCAGGTATTCAGCGACTCACTGACGATTTACGAATACCTGCTGAACCGTGTGGAGTATTCGCTTTCGGACAACGGAGAGCCGTTCGATGACGAAGAGGAGGCAAGAGACCTTCTCCGTAAGATTTTTGACGCGAAGGACGCGGCCGAGGTGAACCTCCGGATCCAGATGATGGTATCACAGCTTCCGGTCCGTATTACGAAATCCAGATTTTTCGACCTCGTGAAAGAGGCCTTTACGATTTACGGAAATTCCGACGTGGATGCTCTTGAGGGCTTCCGTTACCGGATTGTTTCCGCGGCTGCCATGCAGACCCGACCTGAGGAAAAGGTGTTCGAAGAGTACGGCCGTCTTATCGACATGCTCGAGAAGAAGACGGTTGATACCGGGATGGACATGGATACGTGTCTCAGCCTGCAGGATGCAGTTAAGGATTGCGGCGGCGATCTCGGCGAATGCACGGAGTACCTGATGGCACTGCAGGAATGCGTGAACGCGTTTTATACGATCGCGCTTCTTGATAAGGACAATGCCGACGGGCAGACAAAGGGGCTCATGCTTCCCGCAGTCGGCTCAATCACGGAGTTCGGTCTGAATATTCTCGGCGGACGCCAGATTCCTCTTTCGGAAGGCGAGCTGGCACCCGCATTTGCCTTCATGGAAGGCCGCATGGAGCAGCTTTCCGAGCAGGTTTTGAAAGAGGAAGCAAAGATTGACGCTTACTGCGAGCACGATGCCGCATTTGCCGGAAGCGAGGAAGGAACGCAGATCCTTCTTGCGAAGAAACTGATGTCGACCTCGCTGTTTGCAAGACTTACCGAGCAGAAGATCGTTATGGTTACGCCCGAGAAGCTTGAGAGCGTTGCCGCCGAGACGATCGAGACGCTTGCAAAGGGACTCGAAGGCCGTTCGCGCGGCTACAACCGTTCGGTTATGGCTTCGGTTCTTAAGGAACTGCCGGTATTCTTCAATTCCCATACGGAAGTTATGAATTATGTGCTCCAGTCGCTTCACAACTGCAGCAATGTCGGTGAGAAGCGGGGCGCTGCGGAGATGCTCCGCAGCCTTTTGAGCGCGGACAGTGAACCCGATACGGAGGGAGCAGAGGAGTCATGATTACCATCAGCAAAAATCTGATTATCCCCGGAAGCCAGGAGGAGAATCGTAAGAAGATGACCGCCCAGCTCAGTAAAAGGCATCCGGAGCGGACACTTTACTGCGTAATCCTTCCGACAACCGAGGGAGGAATCCTCGAAGTGATTCCGATCTTTGCGCTGCGGCTTGAAGCTAAGGACCATGACATCACGATCCTCGGCGTCAGCGAGGGCAGAGAGGAAGCACTTAAGCTCGTGGAGAGCATGATCGGGGAAGTATACCGCGAAACGGGCGGATTTGACGTAAAAGATTATTTCCTGAAATAAAAAACGGCAGTGCCGAGATTTGCGGAAGGAGGAGACATGGGTATCGTTTTAATGATATTGAAGATACTTGGGATTACGCTTCTTGTAATCCTGCTGATCGTCCTGCTTCTGCTTGCGGCGCTTTTATTCTGTCCGTTCCGCTATGAGATCGAGGCGGCGGGCGACAAGGACGGACCGCAGGTGCAGGCAGCGGCAAAGGTGCGGTGGCTCTTAAGGATCGTCAGTTTCAAATACATTTTCAATAAAACGCCGGACGGCTCGGGAGACGGGAACGGATATATCTTAAGGGTGTTCGGCATCCCGGTTAAGAAAGCAATCAACAAGCCGGGCGATGAGGAAGAGGACGAAGAGCAAACGGCTTCTGCGGAGAATACCGAAGAAGCTTCCGCCGAACAAGACGAAGCCGTAACGGAACAGGACGGTAAGAAGGAAGAGGACAATCCTTCCGAAGAAGCTGCCGAGGCGGATCAGCCCGAAGCAAAACCGGAGGCCGCAAAACCCGAAGAAACTTCCGTCAGCGTAAAGCCCGAAGAAGCTTCGGAAGCGGAGAGCGCCGGAGAAGAGGACGGCTTAGAAGAGCCCGAAAGCTCCGAAGCGGAACCGGATGAGAACGGAGAGGACGGAGACGATATTATCTCCGATGAGGATAAACCGAAATCAAAACTCTCACAGAAGATCGCCGATCTTAAGGAGAAAATCACGGACAAGGTTTCCGGTCTGCTTGATTCCTTCGAGGCGCTTCTGATCCTTCTTAAAAAGAAGAAGGGACTGCTTGCCGATTATATCCGCAAGAAATCGACCAAAAAAGCGCTTAAGACGGCATGGAACGTACTTTGGTGGGTGCTGAAACACATTTGTCCGAAGAAATATTCCGGAAACCTCGAGTTCGGTTTGGAGGACCCGTCGCTGACCGGAGAGATCTGCGCGGCAATCTCGCCCTGGTACATACTGATCGCCGACCGGTTAAGCATCACGCCGGTGTTCGACGGGAAGCTTACGGCGCGAGGCGACGTTTACCTGAAGGGGCGGATACGGCTTTGGGGATTCGTTGTGCGGGCAATTAAGCTCTACCGCGACAAGAACATCCGGAAGGTCATCAAGGAAGCGGAAAAGGTAAAGGAAACGCTGATGGAAACTCCGGACGAGGTAAAGGACATCTTTACAAGCGCCGCGTAAAGAGGACGGCGGAAGGCAGAAATGCCGGGTGAAAAGGTACGAAAAAGTTTGCGTAATAAAATATACAAGTGGAAAGGAACAGGATTATGGCAAATTTGAATGAGACCGTACAGGGACTTTTGAAGGGAATGGAAGGATTTGTTACCACGAAGAGCGTAGTGGGCGAGGCAATCCGCATGGATGACGGAACCGTGCTTCTTCCGCTTGTGGATGTGACGTTCGGCGTAGCCGCAGGCGCATTCAATAAGGATGCGAAGAAGGAGTCCGACAACAAGAGCAACACGCTTCGCGACCGCGTCGCAGGCGGACTCGGCGGCAAATTGTCCCCGAACGCGATCCTCGTGATCAAAGACGGCAACACGAGACTGATCACGGTAAAGGATACCGACACGCTTACGAGAATCGTGGACATGGCTCCCGAGGTAATCACCCGCGTAAAAGCAATGTTCTCGAAGAAGGATAAGGACCTGAATATCGACGACAGCAAGGTCGATGAGGCGGCAAAGGAACTGCTTGAGAGCTGATTGGCTGACAGCCCGAAAAAAGCTGAAAAAAGTTCTTGCATTTAAAAAGTGTTTCTGTTATTATGTGAATGTTCGGGTTATTGCAACCAATTCACAAGTGAAGGAGGTGCTTGTATCATGGCAAAATGTGAGATTTGTGATAAGGGTGCACTTTTCGGCAGACAGATCAGCATTACACGTAGTCAGGTTTCCGGAAGAGCAAACAAGATGTGGAAATCGAACGTTAAAACTGTTCGCGTAAAGGTTAACGGCGGAACCCAGAAGATGCATGTATGTACTTCGTGTCTCCGTTCCGGTAAAGTGGAAAGAGCATAATGATTCAGGGGTGTTGCCGCACGGCGATACCCCTTTTTTCTTTGTTTTCGGTATAAGAATGGCTTCAGAAACACATTTTACGAAAAAATGTGTTTATTTTTCTGTCATTTAATGGTAATATGTGAATATCTATGAGTTTGTTTTTATGCTTCACGGATTAGGAGGAAACCTATGGACGGAACGATTACCAATTGCAACGGTGATGTATATATTGATCTTGATGTTATCGCAAATTACGCAGGCTCCGCAGCTACCGAATGCTTCGGCGTCGTCGGAATGGCTGCCGTCAGCATGAAAGACGGTCTTTCCAAACTCCTTCGCAAGGATTCGCTCAAGCACGGCGTTAAGGTCAGAATTTCGGAGAACCGCATCACAATCGATCTCCATATTATTGTTTCATACGGAATCAGCATTCAGGCGGTCTGCACGAACCTTTACGAGAACGTGAAATACCGCGTGGAGGATTTCTCCGGATTGAATGTCGAAAAGCTGAATATTTTTGTGGACGGCGTCCGCGTTATTGATTAATTGATATTGCACGCCGGCCCGGTCGGGTTTTTGGCAAAAGGAGGAAGTAAAGTGGCACTTAAAACGGTAGATGCTTCGCTTTTGAAACGCATGTTTCTGACGGGAGCGAAGAATCTGGAATCACAGAAGGAAATCATCAACGAGCTGAACGTATTCCCCGTTCCGGATGGGGATACCGGTACGAATATGACGCTGACCATCATGTCGGCGGTGAAAGAGATCAGTCAGATGCCCGACGGATCAATGCAGTCCGTATCGAAGGCTATCTCGTCCGGTTCCTTAAAGGGAGCGCGCGGCAACTCCGGTGTTATCCTTTCCCAGCTGTTCCGCGGATTCTGCAAAGGAATCAAGGGCTGTGAGGAACTGAACGTACAGATTGCCGCAGAGGCATTCGATAAAGCAGTCGATACCGCATATAAGGCGGTTATGAAGCCGAAGGAAGGAACCATCCTTACCGTAGCGAGAGCAGGTGCGGAAGCAGCTGCCGAGATTGCGGATTACACCGAGGATGTGGAAGAATTCCTTGATAAAGTAATCGAGCGGATGCAGATCGCACTCGATAATACGCCCGAGCTTCTGCCGGTTCTGAAGGAAGCAGGCGTTGTCGATTCCGGCGGAACGGGTCTTCTTTCCGTTATGCGCGGCGCAAGACTCGGTTTAAGCGGAGAGGATATCGATCCCGAGTCTTTGATGAACCGTACCGGCGAGTCTTCCGCCAAGAAGGCGGGCGGCGCTCGTTCGGATGAGATTTCGACGGCCGACATCAAGTTCGGTTACTGTACCGAGTTTATTATTCTCCTCGAGAAGGATTTTACCGCGAAAGAGGAGACCGATTTCAAGACGTTCCTTGCATCGATCGGTGATTCCATCGTCTGCGTAGCGGACGAGGACGTCGTAAAAGTGCATGTACATACGAATGACCCCGGTCTTGCCATCCAGAAGGCATTGACCTACGGTCAGCTGTCGCGCATGAAGATCGACAACATGCGTGAGGAGCATCGCGAGCTCGTTGTCGAGGGCGATGCGAAGGCTGAGGCGAAGGAAGCTCCGAAGGCTCCCGCGGCACCGGCCAAAGAGATGGGATTTATCGCCGTGAGCGTCGGAGAAGGAATGAATGAGATTTTCCGCGGCCTCGGCGTAGACTACGTGATCGAGGGCGGCCAGACCATGAACCCGAGTACCGAGGACATGCTCAAGGCCATTGATCAGGTAAATGCGAAGAACATCTTCATTTTACCGAACAACGGAAACGTCATCCTTGCGGCGACCCAGGCGAAAGCGCTTACCGAAGACAAGAACATCATCGTTATTCCTTCGAAGACCGCTCCGCAGGGCATCAGCGCGATGGTCGGATTCCTTGCCGATTCGGATGTGGAGACCAACGAGCAGATGATGACCGAAGCATTGGGGGCCGTGAAGAGCGGCGAGATCACCTACGCGGTTCGCGATACGGTATTTGAAGGCCTCGAGATCAAATCGGGCGACATCATGGGTATTGCGGATAAGGGCATCCTGAACGTGGGCAGCGAAGTCAGTGACGTAACGGTCGAGCTTGCAGGCAAGCTGATCGATGATGAGTCCGGACTGGTAAGCATCTACTACGGTGCGGATGCGACCGAGAAGGACGCCGAGGAAATCGCCTCTCGTATCGCGGAGCAAAACCCCGATGTTGATGTGGAAGTTCACTTCGGTGGTCAGCCGGTATATTATTACCTGCTTTCCGTAGAATAAGGTTGATTCAGAGGCTGAGTAACATCAGCCTCTTTTTCTTTTTCGTTGGTTTCGGGAATGCCCGCAAACCGTGTTGTTTCTTACCCAGGGAGGGCAAGCATGTATCTGTCTGATCCGGTTGTAAAACTGAAGGGAATCGGAGACAAATCCGCTAAGCTTTACGCGAAGCTCGGAATCGTCACCGTAGGCGAACTGCTCGGGTATTTTCCGAGGGAATACGAGCGTTATGAGGCACCCGTACTGATCGGCTCCGTGACGGACGGTTCGGTATGCACGGTGGAAGGAATCCTGACCGAATCCGCAAAACCGATCCCCGGCAATGCAAGACGCATGATCCTTGCGAGGGTCCGCGACGTTTCCGGGGAAATGGAATTCCGCTGGTTCAACAGCCCCTATATCTTAAAGCAGCTTCCACTCGGACGCAGACTTCTGTTCCGCGGCAAGGTCAGTAAGCGCGGGAAGACCGTCTGCATGATGCAGCCCGAGGTCTTTACCGAGGACGCCTACCGGACCCGCATGCGCTCGCTGCGGCCGGTGTATCATCTGACGGCGGGGCTTTCGAGCAATGCGGTTTCAAAAGCCGTAACAGCGGCGCTTTCGGTAACAGAGATCCCCGATCCGATGCCGCAGGGCAAGAGAAAGAAACACGGTTTTATGAAGCTTTCGGATGCCTACCGCGAGATCCACGCCCCGAAGGACGAGAGCGTCACGAAAGAGGCAATCCGCAGACTTGCGTACGATGAATTCTACCGTTTCCTTCTGTCGGTAAGACATATGAAGATGAGCATCCTCAGAGAGCCTAACAGCTGTGTGATCGAAAAGCATTCGGTTGCGGACGCGGTGCTCGGAAGCCTTCCGTATGTACTGACGGGAGCGCAGAAGAGGGCGGTCGCGGAGATCACGAACGATCTGCAGGGAGCGTATCCGATGCAGCGGCTGCTGCAGGGCGACGTCGGCTCCGGAAAGACGATTGTTGCTCTGTTGGCGCTTTCGATGTGTGCGGAATCGGGCTTTCAGGGGTGCCTGATGGCACCGACCGAAGTGCTTGCAAGGCAGCACTTTGAAACGTTTCAGAAGACGCTTGAGCCTTTCGGCATGAAGATTGCCCTTCTGGTCGGATCGCAGAGCGCTTCCGAGCGGCGTAAGACGTTACAGGGCCTTTCCGAAGGCGCATACGACATCGCAATCGGCACGCACGCACTGTTCCAAGACAGCGTCGCATTCCGTAAACTCGGGCTCGTGATCGTTGACGAGCAGCACCGTTTCGGCGTAAAGCAGCGCGAGACGCTTCTGAAAAAGGGCATGATGCCGCACCTTCTCATCATGAGCGCGACGCCAATCCCGAGAACGCTCGGCATGATGCTTTACGGCGAGATGGACATTTCCCTTCTTGACGAACAGCCGTCGGATCGGCTTCCGGTCAAATCTTGCGTCGTGGACGGTTCCTACCGGCCGACCGCATACCGCTTTATCAAGAATCAGGCGGCCGAAGGCGGACAGGTATACGTAATCTGCCCGATGATCGAGGAGAGCGAGAACTCGGAAGGGGAAAATGTGACCGAGTATACCGAAAAGCTCAAAGAAGAACTTCCGGGTCTTTCCATAGCGGCCCTGCACGGGCAGATGGACGGAGCGGAGAAGAACCGGATCCTCGGCGAATTTGCCGCGGGAAGGATTACCGTTTTAGTAAGCACGACCGTAATCGAAGTCGGCATCAACGTGCCGAACGCGACGGTCATGATGATAGAAAATGCGGAACGCTTCGGGCTTTCCGCACTGCACCAGCTGCGCGGACGCGTCGGAAGAGGCGCAAAACAGTCCTACTGCATCTTCATTCAGGGTAACGATGACTCTGAGAGCAGGGAGCGTCTGAACGTGCTGCTCAGAGCGAAGAACGGATTTGAAATCGCGGAAGAGGATTTACGGCTCCGCGGGCCCGGAGATTTCTTCGGAATCCGCCAAAGCGGAAGCATGGACTTTAAGATTGCGGACATTATCCGCGACGCGGCCGTTTTAAAGGACGCGAAGGAGGATGTCGACGCCCTCGGACCGGAGGAATCCGAGGCACAGTACAATATTTTGATTGCGGAACAATCGGATGTTGTAGTATACTAAAAGTTGGGCGCAATTCCGGTTCGGATGCGTCCAAAACACCTGGGGGCATTGGTATATGTTAGGCTTTTTGTACATATTGATCTGTCTCGGAATCGGATTTGTCATCTGTGAGATGTGCTTTCCGAAGCTTTCCGTGTTCGGCAGAACAACTTACGACGGAAGATCAGCTGAAATTCCGTCGCTGTTCGTGTGTTTTCCGGCGTGGAGCATCTTCGGTACAATCCCGATGACGTGGCTCACGTATCTTCTCGGATATCTGTTTCAGAACAAACGTCATCCGCTGTTCTATGCGGACGCGATCTTAATGCCGGTTGCGATCGGCGTGATTGCCGCATTCTTCCTATGGAAGCGTAAGAAGCGCTTTCAGACGTTACGGGAGCTGTTTTCGGAACTCGGCATGGGAGAGATCGTATTTCTCCTGATTGTGACGCTGTTCTACATATTCCTGTTCTTCTGGACGTTCTTCTGCCGCGATACGAAATACTATGTCGGGTGGTCGGTCGCAAGCGATTTCGCCCCGCACATCGGAATGATCCGTTCGTTCGCGCTCGGAAACAATTTCCCGACGTCCTATTCGCATTTCGCAGGATCGGACATCAAATACCACTTCCTGTTCCAATTCTTCGTAGGTAACCTGAACTACCTCGGGATGCGCCTCGACTGGGCGTTTAACGTACCGAGCATCTGGTTTATGGTATGTACCTACATGCTTCTTTACTTCTATGCGGTCAAGCTGACCGGAAAGAAGGCAATCGGTACTCTGACTACGGTTCTGTTCTCGTTCAGAAGCTCGTTTGCGTTTCTGGATTTCCTGTCGTCGCTTCCGAAGGGCACCAATTTTGTCGAATATTTCGAAGAGAATCCCGGTTTTATCGGTACGACCGAGCATGAAGACTGGGGACTCTGGAATCTGAACGTATACTGCAACCAAAGGCATCTGGCGATCGGACTCTGCGTCCTGCTTTTCCTGATCATCTATTTCACCCAGTTCCTGTTCGGGCAGGCGAAGAGGGTCAAAGCGGAAGCGGAGCGGAAGATGCTTCTGTTCTTAACCGATCATCCGGACGAGGAACTGCTTCCCGGCGAACGCGCGGAATACATGGTTCGCGAATCGATCCTTCACAAAGAAGGATGGATCAGCCCGAACTGGACGAAGGCGGCTGCCTGCGGTATTCTGCTCGGGTTATGCAGTTTCTTTAACGGAGCCTGCGTGATCGCGTGTCTCTGTATCCTGTTTGTGATGGCATGGGCTTCCGACCGGAGACTCGAGTTCGCGCTGACGGCTGCGATCGCAGTAATCCTGTCGTATCTCTCGACCCGTTTCTTTATCGACGGAAGCGCGGTGCACCCGACATTCTATTTCGGTTTCCTCGCAAAGAACCGGACGATTTCGGGCGTGATCAAGTATATTATTACCCTGTGCGGCCTCCTGCCGTTCGTCATTCTCGCGGCACTGTTCTTCCTTAACCGCGTCGGCAAATTCCTGACGTTCGCATTTACCGCACCGATCATCCTTGCATTTACCGTTTCCATGACGATCGATATCGCCGTTAACCATAAGTATGTTATGATCGGACTGATGCTTTTATGCATTCCGGCATCGCTGATGATTAACAAGATCTGGCAGCAGAGGGGAGCATACGCGAAGATCATAACGGTCATGCTCGTTTTTGCCATGACGGTCACCGGCGTATTCGATTACGGCACCGTTTTGATAAAGAACGACGAGAAGATCGGAAACGCGATGAACATGGACGAGGATTCGGACGTGTGCCGGTGGGTGATGGACAACGCTTCATCGAAGGATATCTTCCTGACCGACTGGTATTCGCTGAATGAATTCGTTCTCGGCGGCGCGATGCTTTATTACGGCTGGCCTTATTACGCCTGGTCCGCCGGCTATGATACGTACGGACGCGAGGCGCTTGTGCACAAGATGTACGAAGCATCCACGCCGGACGAGCTCGACGCGCTCGTGAAGGAGTGCGGCATACGATACATCGTTGTGGACCGGCAGAACCGGGAAAGCAATGAATATACGGTCAATGAGGAAAATATCATCGCGACCTATAAACTTGTGTTTAATGACGGAAGCACCCGCATTTTCGATGCGAGCAAGCGGATTACCGCCAATGAAGGAGGAGAATCGGAGAAATGATTGACATGAAGAAACTGGAAGAGGCAGGGCTCGGAAGAATCCTTTGCGCATGTATGTTTTTCTTCCTGTTCCTGTTTTTGGGAATGCGGTTCATCGGAACGAGGGAGCTGCCGTATGTGATTTCCTGGTGGCTTGCGATCATCGTTCTCGGAATCGTGATGCAGCCGCTCTGCATCGCCTTATTTAACAAGTTCCATGACGGCGGCTGGATCTTCTCGAAAGCGCTCGGAATCGGCGTATGCGGCTGGCTTTTGTGGTTCCTGTCGTCGCTTCATATCGTGAAGTTCACTTATGCGGCAACTATCGTTGTGGTTATTCCGGTATTCGGTATCGGAGTCGTTCTGCTGTATTTCCTTCTGCTGAAGAAGGACCGCAAATTCCGCATCTCGGAGTTTTACACGAGAGAACGTCTGATTTCGATGTTCTGCTCCGAAGTCGTGTTTTTCTGCATTTTCACGTTCTGGTGCTACCTGAAGGGCGTTAACGCGGCCGCATACGGCACGGAGCGTATGATGGACTACGGTTTCATGCTGTCCATCTTCAAATCCGAATACATGCCTCCGAAGGACATCTGGTATGCCGGTTCGAGCATCAACTATTATTATTTCGGACAGTATATCGCGGCTTATCTGACGAAGTTCGCCGCGGTTCCGGTTACGCACGGATACAATATCGCGATGGCGATGCTTGCGGCTTTCGGCTTCTGCATGCCGTACTCCATCGTGTCCAATCTGGTCCGCGTCCAGCTCAAAGACCGTAAGGCGCAGATCCTTACCGACCGGCAGATCGAGAAGAGCCGTCTGCTCGGCGAGATCCGCGAAGGAGAGCCTTTCTACCGGCCCGTCATCGGCGGAACGATCGCGGGACTTGCGGTGGCATTTGCCGGCACCATGCATTATCCGATTTACAAGCACATTATCCCGAAGCTTTATAAGATCCTCGGAAAGAAGGATCCCGCCAAATACTATTTCTCGAACGCGACCCGTTACATCGGTTATTTCTATGACCGCGACGATAAGACGATCCACGAGTTCCCGATTTATTCCTATACGCTCGGCGATCTGCATGCGCATGTGGTAAATACGATATTTGTCATGTCGTTGCTGGCCATCCTGTTTGCAATGCTTCTTAGAAGAAAAGAGAAGATTGACGAGATGCGGCTGAATGATGCGACCGCGCATCCGAAATCGCTCGCAGCCGAAGCATTCCATCCGGCCGTAATCACCTGCGCGTTTCTGACCGGTCTGTACCGCATGACGAACGGCTGGGATTTCGCGATCTATTTCGTTGTAGCCGGTGCGGTTATCCTGTTCTCGAATCTGATCGTTTATGAATTCTGCGGAAAAGCCTGGCTGCTGACGGCGATCCAGGCGGCCGTATTCCTCGTGATCGGCTATGTGGTTAGCCTTCCGTACATTAAGAACTTTGAAAGCATTTCAACCGGTATCGGTATTACGTTCCGTCACACTCTGTTCCGTGAGTTCCTTGTCGTTTGGGGACTTCCTACCGCGTGCCTTGTGACATTTGCCGCGGCGCTTCTTTTCGAACTGAAGCCGAAGACCCTCGGCAAAACAAAACGGCCGAAGGAAGGCATCATGCTTACGCCCCGGTCCGAATATGCTGCCGAGGAGGCTGCTTATGAAGAGGACGATGATGAGTATGCGGACAGCTTTATTGAAAGACTGTTTACGTCGCTTACGATAAGCGATCTGTATGTGCTGACGATCGCGCTTTGCGCGGCCGGCCTTGTGCTGATCCCCGAGGTAATCTTCGTACGGGATATTTACGGCGGCGCGTACGAGCGCTCCAACACGATGTTCAAGCTGACTTATCAGGCGTTCATCATGTACGGTATCAGCATGGGCTATATCATTTCCCGCTTCCTGTTCATGCCGAGGAGCAAGTTCCAGAAGGGATTCGGCTGCGCTGCACTGTTCTGCGTATTCCTCTGCCTCGGTTATTTCAACCAGTGCTACGAGGACTGGTATATGGGCAAGCATACGTCCATGGATGCGACCGCATTCATTAAGAACGAGAACAGCGACGATGCGGAGATGATCCAGTACATCAACGACAACATCGAAGGGCAACCGGTTATTGCGGAGATGACCGGATTAAGCTACACCTATTTCAACCGCGTGTCCGTATTTACCGGCAATCCGACGGTTGTCGGCTGGTGGACGCACGAATACCTCTGGAGATCGAAGGGCCTTTCGGAGATGCCTGCCGAGCAGAAGGAACGTAATGACGATGTAATGAAGCTGTACAGTTCGCAGGATATAAACGAGGTCCGCGCGATCATCGACAAATACAACATCGATTACATCTATTACGGCGAATGCGAGCTTGTAAACGGCCACAGCAGCGTAACGCCGAATCAGGAGACGAATTATTCGACGATCAAAAACGTCGGCGGAGCGTACCGGCAGAGGCTGGATTCAAACATCAACGTGTTGCTGTCGGTCGGAGAAATCGTGAAGTACATTCCCGCGTCCGATAAGAAGAATTACGCGACTTACCTGATCAAGGTGCGAAAGACCGCAGCGAAGTAGAAGCGGCCTGCAGAGAAAACTGCAGGCAGAAACAGGCAATGGAATAAACGGTATTTCGCCGAAACCGTTCAGAACTGCGGATTTTGATGAAAACAAGAAAAGTGCTGTCCGTTAAATGGGACAGCACTTTTTGTATCCTAGCCTCAGAAACAAGGAACAAACCTGTTGAAGGAGGCTTAATAACATGAATAAAATCAGTGAATGGATCCGCAGTCATAAAGAGGAGAGCGTTGACGCAGCGTGCATTATGGGATTTGCCGTAATCGTAACCATGTTCTTCTTCGGAAGAGAGACGGCTGCTGCCGTCTGCGCGGTCGGAGCGCTCCTCGGAATCGCGGCAAATGTGACCGCTTAGTCCTCCGTATCCTCAACCTCTTCCTTCGGCGGAAGAATGATCTTTACGCGGATGACACGGTTTTTGGCAACCAGATCGGCAACATACGTGACGTCGTTGTCTGAAATCGTCTCGCCGGTCGAGGGCAGATGCTCAAGCAGATGGATCAGATGGCCCGCTATCGAATCGTAATCGTCGGACTCGAGCTTCAGGCCGAGCGCCTCGTTAATGTCGTCCAGACGGGCGTTTCCGTGTACGAGATAGGTGCGGTCATCAATCTGCTTGATCTCGTCCTCCTCGTCGGCGTCGTATTCGTCACGGATCTCGCCGACGATCTCTTCGAGAAGGTCCTCAAGCGTGATGATTCCGGCGGTGGCGCCGTATTCGTCCAAAACGACGGCAATCGTAACGGAGTTTTTACGAAGCTCCGCGAGCAGGTCGGAAGTCTTTTTGAACTCAAACGTGAAGAAAGGCTTCCGCATGATGTCGGATACGGCAAATGCCTTATGGTCGCCGTCATAGCGGAAGAAGTCCTTCAAAAAGAGGATGCCGACTACGTTGTCCCTCGAGTTCCGGTAAACCGGAAGGCGGGAGTAATTGTTCTGCAGAAACTGTGCGACAACCTCATCGTAGGTTGCGCGGACGTCTAAGAAATCGACGTCGATACGGGGAACCATGACGTCCTTTGCAAGCGAGTCGCCGAAATCCACAACGTTGTTGATCATTTCGCGTTCTTCGCTTTCGATGACGCCTTCCTCGTGACTTACGTCCACATAGGTTAACAGTTCGTCCTCGGTAATTGCCGTAGGGCTTTTTTTATTGAGACGGAACAGGAACAGGAAGATTTTCGCGAAGCCGTTGATCAGCCAGATAACAGGCGTCATGACCGTCATATAGGCATAAATGACCGGGGCATAGAACATCGCCATTTTCTCGGAATGCATCGATGCGGCGGTTTTCGGAACGATCTCGCCGAAGATGATTACGAGAAATGTCAGTATGCCTGTCGCAATCGTTAAAAAGTTGTTCCCGAACTGAATATTCACGAATCGTGCGGATAGGGCGGAAGCGGAAAGGTTTACGACGTTGTTGCCGATCAGAATGGCGGACAGCATCTTCGTATTGTGCTCCTCAAGGCGTAATACGAGCTTGGCTGCCTTCCTCCCGTCGTCCGCGAGGGAGCGCATGCGCACCCGGTTGACAGAAACCAGAGCGGTTTCCGCAGAAGAAAAGAAAGCTGACAAAAGCAGCAGAATAACAATAGCAATTAAGATCCATTGCGCGTCAGGGTCTAAAATAAAAGATCACACTCCTTTAATGATATGCACGGCTTATGCCGTTTCTCTTTGCAGAGATAATGAAATATTATATATGTTTCTTAATGGCTTGTCAAATCGGGCGGGGATTCGGGCGGGAACAGGGCCTGTTTGAGCCTTGCGGCGGGCTGATTCCGGTTTCCGCGGGAACCGCGGGGAGCCTTACGGGAGAGAAAAATGAGTGGATATTTGCCTCTTTATATGTTATAATTTACTCTGTATGAGTATGTAATGAAGCGCGGTCAGAAAAAGCGGCTTTGCCGTCCTGCCGCGCATGGAACATAAGGAGTATTTAATATGCTTGAATTACAGAATATTGCTTTCCGGGTCTATGACGAAGGTGCCGGAGAGAAGGAAATCATTAAAGGAATCAACCTGACAATACCGGACAATCAGTTCGTCGTACTGACCGGACCGAACGGCGGCGGAAAGTCGACGCTTGCAAGACTCATTGCGGGTATCGAGAAGCCTACGGCCGGACGGATCCTGTTCAACGGTCAGGACATTACGGATACGAGCATTACGGAACGCGCGAAGATGGGCATCGGATTTGCCTTCCAGCAGCCGGTCCGCTTTAAGGGTATTACCGTGCGCGACCTGATCGCGCTTGCGGCAGGCGAGAAGATTTCGACGACGACCGCGTGCGAGTATCTTTCCGCGGTAGGTCTCTGCGCGAGAGATTACATCAACCGCGAAGTTAACGCGAGCCTTTCGGGCGGCGAGATCAAGCGTATCGAGATTGCGACGCTTCTTGCGAGAAAGACGCCTCTGTCGATCTTCGACGAGCCCGAGGCCGGAATCGATCTGTGGAGTTTCGGAAACCTCATCAAGATTTTCGAGAGCATCCATAAGGAGCAGAAGGGAACGGTTATCATCATTTCCCACCAGGAGCGCATTCTGAACATCGCCGACCGTATCGTCGTGATCGCGGACGGCGGAATCCTTTCGGAAGATGCGAGCGCGAAGATCCTTCCGAAGCTTTTGGACCGCTCGATGGAGTGCCAGTTTCATAAAGAATAGCGCCGTACGGCATGCGCCGTGAAAGTGATCTGAAAGGACGGTGCGGTGCGCGGATGCAGTACGGAGATACCACACAGAATAAAGGACGGTTAACATATGGACGCAATACAGAAAGAAATGCTGATGCAGATCGCAGACCTGCACGGAGTACCCGCAGGGGCATATAATTTCCGCATAAACGGAGAGGGCGCCGGCCGCAATACGACCGAGCATATCGACATCGTTACGAAGACCGACAAGCCCGGAATCGACATTATCATCAAGCCCGGCACGAAGAACGAGAGCGTACACATTCCGGTCGTTCTCAGTCAGAGCGGTCTTAAGGAGAGCGTTTACAATGACTTTTATATCGGCGAGGACTGCGATGTAACGATCATCGCGGGCTGCGGAATCCATAACTCGGGCGACAGCGACTCCGAGCATGACGGAATCCACACGTTTTTCGTCGGAAAGAACTCCCGCGTGAAGTATGTCGAAAAGCACTACGGCGAGGGCGACGGCAAAGGAAGCCGTATCCTCAATCCGCAGACGATCGTGCATATCGACGAGGGCGGACGTCTTGAGATGGATACGGTTCAGATCAAGGGCGTTGATTCCACAATCCGCGTAACCAAGGCGGATCTGAAGGACGGAGCGAACCTCGTGATCCGCGAGAAGATCATGACGCACGGAACGCAGTTTGCGAAGACCGATTTTACGGTTGATCTGAACGGCGTCGGCTGCGGCGCGGACGTTGTTTCGCGTTCGGTTGCAAAGGGTGAGTCCCGTCAGGAATTTTATTCTATGATCAACGGTAACAACGCGTGTACCGGTCATACCGAGTGCGACGCAATCCTGATGGATCAGGGCAGGGTTGTCGCGACGCCTTCGCTTGCGGCAAACCATCTGGACGCTTCGCTAATTCATGAGGCGGCGATCGGAAAGATTGCCGGCGACCAGATCATCAAGCTGATGACGCTCGGCCTTACCGAAGAGGAAGCGGAACAGCAGATTATCAGCGGGTTCTTAAAGTAAACCGCGAAAACGGCGGATTGTCGGCGGCTTCCCAAAGAAACCGCACAAACAGCAGACATGCGGTTTCTTAAAGCAAGCCGCATAAGGTGGAGAGAGAATGAGACGTTTCTTTGTGATTCTGCTGATCCTGCTCATGTGTCTCGTTACGGGCTGTGAGGAAAAGCCCACGAAACAGCCGGACAGCAACAATACATTTGCCGCGGAGGGGCTGCAGATTCATGTGATCTCGCTCGGCAAGGCGGACGCGATCCTGATCCTTGCGGACGGAGAAGCGATGCTGATCGACGCCGGCTATACGATGCAGGGCACGATTATCGCGGACTATCTGAAAAAGCAGGGCGTAGCCAAGCTCAAGTACGTTGTGGCTACGCATGCGGACAAGGACCATATCGGCGGAATGGCGCATATTATAAAGAATTTCCCTACGGAGCAGGTGTACCTGTCTCCGAAGAAGGAGAATTCGCCCGAATACATTGCGCTTGCGCAGGCTTTGAATGACACGAAGACGAAGTATGCATTTTCGGAGCTTCTGTCCACGTTCACGCTCGGCAAAGGAACCTTTACGGTGCTTGCGCCCGGAGCAAAGGCGATGGAATCGGGGACGGACAACGATTCGTCCGTTGTGCTCCGCTACGTGTACGGACAGCGCACGGCACTTTTCATGGGCGACGCGCTTTCAAGGACGGAAAAGGAGATGCGCGAGAACGGTTACGAGTATTCCGCGGAGATTTTAAAGGTCGGTCATCACGGAGAGGGCGACGCGACCAACAAGAAGTTTATCCGCGAGGTTGCCCCGATGTACGCCGTGATCACGTGCAGCAAAGAGGAACCCGCCGACGAGGACGTGTTAAGCGTTTTGAAGGCATTTTCCGTAGAGATTATGCGGACGGACGAACGCGGAACCGTGGTGTTTTCAACGGACGGAGCCAAATGGGAGGTGAAGACGGAGAAATGATCAGCGAGAAGATGAAGAAGAAACTGATTGCCGAAGCGCTTGAGGCGCGGAAGAACAGCTACTGCAGGTACTCCGGCTTTGCCGTCGGAGCGGCGCTTCTTGCCGACGACGGAACCATCTACCGGGGAGCCAACGTGGAGAATGCTTCGTACGGGCTTACGAACTGCGCGGAGAGGACGGCCATCTTCGCAGCGGTTGCGGCCGGCGTGAGAAAGTTTAAGGCAATCGCCGTAGTCGGTGCGCCGCAGGGAGAGAAGGCTATGGAAATCTGTCCGCCGTGCGGAAGCTGCCGCCAGGTCATGGCGGAGTTCGGGGATCCTGATAAGTTCCTTGTGATCTTAGGAACCGAAGGGGAGGAGCGGAAGGAACTGCTCCTTAAGGAACTGTTGCCGTATTCGTTTGAACTGTAGGAGCGGAACATTCACGCGGTTTAAGAAAAAGTACACGAATCCTTTCTTAGGGAAGGATCACGGACAGGAATATGAAGAAGATTTTTTTGATCGAAGACGACTATGCGCTCGCACAGGCCGTGAAAAAACAGATTGAAAGCTGGGGCAATGAGGTCGTTACGGCGAAGGATTTCCGAAACGTTATGGAGGAATTCACCGCCTGCGATCCGCAGCTCGTGCTTGTCGACGTGATGCTGCCGTTTTTCAACGGTTATCACTGGTGCACCGAGATCCGCAAGGTCTCGAACGTGCCGATCGTGTTTTTGAGTTCGGCTGCGGACAATATGAACATCGTCATGGCGATGAATCTCGGTGCGGACGACTTCATTCCGAAGCCGGTCGATCCGATGGTTCTGACCGCCAAGGTTTCGGCCATCTTACGGCGGGCATATGACCTCGGGGAAGTGCCGCAGACCTTGTCGCATGAAGGACTGACGCTGAATCTCGGGGACAATTCCGCGACGTACGGCGGCGAACGGATCGAGCTTACGAAGAACGAGTTCCGGATCCTTCACACGCTTCTTGAGAACCGCGGGAAGATCGTATCAAGAGACCGCCTGATGACGGCTTTGTGGCAGGATGACTGCTACGTTGAGGAGAATACGCTCACGGTCAACGTGACAAGGCTTCGTAAGAAGCTCGAAAGCGCCGGGTTGACCGGATTTATCACCACCAAAGTAGGAAGCGGGTACATTATCGAATGAGATTCTTCCGTGAATTCTTAAAGGATCGGATCTATCCGATCCTCTGGGGGCTTGTCGCCATCGGCGTCTGTGCGGCCGTATTCTGGCTTTACGGAATCCGCTCGGATGCGATTGCGTATGCCGTTCTTTTATGCTTTGTCGTCGGCGTCCTGTTCGCTCTGGTGGATTATTTCAAGGAACTGAGGCGTCACTTCGCAAGGCTTCAGAGCATTAAAACGGCGGCCTACGAGAAGACCGAGATACCGGACGAATACGGTGTCGCGGCCAATGACTACGCGGATCTTGTGAAAGCGCTCTGGGACCGGATCGACCGGCTCGAGGATGAGCAGTTCCGGGAACGCATGGAAGCGGAAGACTATTACACGACCTGGGTTCACCAGATCAAGACGCCACTTGCCGTCATGCAGATGACGGTCAAATCGGAGGATACCGAGCAGAGCCGCGCGCTTGCGGCCGAGCTGTTCCGGACGGAGCAGTATGTCGATATGGCGCTCGGGTATATCCGCCTCGGCGAGGATTCGTCGGACCTGACGGTAAGGGAATATGACCTTGACGAGCTGATCCGTGCGTCCATCCGCCGGTTTGCGCCGCAGTTTATCGCGAAGAAGCTCGCATTTTCCTACGAACCGAGCAAGGTTACGGTTGTGACGGACGGCAGGTGGTTCACGTTTTTACTCGAGCAGCTGCTTTCAAACGCGGTCAAATACACCTACGAGGGCGGCGTGACGGTTACCCTTACGGAAGATGCGAAGGTCATCGTTAAGGATACCGGCATCGGCATCGCGCCGGACGATGTTCCGCGCGTTTTTGAAAAAGGCTTTACCGGAGCCAACGGACGGATGAATACGGGCGACGGGTCGAACGGCGGACGTGCCACGGGACTCGGGCTTTACCTTTGCAACAAGGTGGCGCATAAGCTGAATATCGGGCTTTCGGTGGAATCGGAAGTCGGCAAAGGAACCGCGTTTACCGTCGACATGCAGAAGGAAGAAATCACGGTAGAGTAGTACGATATGGAAGAATTAAGGAATTCGGGGGGATTCAGATGAGTAAACGTACAAGAATCATTATTGTTGCCGTTGCGCTTGCGGTCGCATTTGCCGCGATGGTGACGCCGGTGAAGAATACGCTTGAGGACGGCGGGACTGTCGAATATAAGGCGATTCTTTACCGATACACGAAATACAATACGGTTGTCGGAACGGAGAAAAACGGCACCGTTGAAACCGGCCGTAAGACCGGATCGAAACTGCAGATTCTCGGGCTGACTGTACGGAACAAGACCGAAATCCGCGTGGAAGGGGAAGCACCGATAGGGGCGCCGACACCTTCGGGAAAGGTTGCAGCCAATACGCCTACCCCTACGATAGAACCGACCAACCCGCCGACGCCGACCAATACGCCGACGCCGACCCCGACTCCGTCGCCGCTTGAGAAGATCGAAGCGACAAGGGCAAAGCTGCTTGCGAACGTCGATTATTACAATTCGCTTGACAACACGTCCGAGCGGACGTGGCAGTTTATCCGCATGAAGGATCATACGCAGTCCGGTACGAGAGAGTTCATGCCGATCGCGGATTACGGCGGGTTCTACGTGGACAAGTCCGTAACCGATGACGATAAGGTTATCTATCTCACATTTGACTGCGGATATCCGTCCGACAAGACGGTCAAGATCCTGGATACGCTTAAGAAGCACAACGCGAAGGCAAGCTTCTTCGTAACAAAAATGTATCTCGAGAAATGCTCCGACTACGCAATCCGCATGAAACAGGAAGGGCACGCGGTGTGCAACCATACCGTGTCGCATTCGGACCTTCGGACCATGCCTGTTGAGAAGATCGTTGCCGAGATTCTCGATGTCGCGGAGTACTTCTACAATAAGACCGGCTATGAGTTCGATCCTTTCTTCCGGACGCCTTCGGGTTCCTACACCGTGCGCCTCTTAACGCTGATTCGGGACGCCGGCTACCGGACCGTGTTCTGGAGCATTGCCTACGGCGATTACGATAAGAACAACCCGCCGGCACCGGGCTATGTAACCAATCACTTTAAGACGTATTACCATAACGGCGCCGTTGCCCTTATGCACAACGACTGCCAGCAGAATGCGGACGAACTGGACGCCGTGCTGACCTTCCTCGAAGGCCAGGGCTACCGGTTTGCGCTTCTGGATGAAGTACCGTAATAACGATTTAT
>JAFZUW010000004.1 GCA_017618195.1 Lachnospiraceae bacterium | reverse complement strand
AGAAGTTCTGACGGTATCGATTCTCGGCCGGTACGGCTCCAACGGTGATGAACTGAAATATCCCGGCAAGGGTGAATTGATCGTCACCATAAAGAAAGCGTTTAACGATGAAGACTGCTACGGCAACTTTACCGGAGTCGTTGAAGTGGATGGAGTACAGGTACAGCGCGGTTCTGAATTTACCGATGCTGCAGGAAGTACCGTATTGACATTTTCCGAGACTTATATGAAATCGCTTTCGGTCGGCGACCATATGATCCGTGTTATCTTCAAAGACGGTGAAGTTTCCCTTCCGCTTCAGGTGGCCGAAGCTGCGGCTTCTTCACCCGTAACGGATACCGTACCGTCTACCGGTGACAACGCAATGCCGATTCTGTGGGCTGCTATGATCCTTGCATCGCTTGCAGGCGCAGCGGTAATAAATGAGAAGAAGCGCAGACAGGCGTAAGGAAAACGGAAAATATGGATTGGAAGAAGATTAAGAAGAAAGCGGTTTAAGCAAAAAGGAATAATCAGCGGTTCGAAACGGACCGTAACGAAAGGAGAGTGGATACACTCTCCTTTTTTGTGGACGAAGGAATGTAAATATGTTAAAATATTCTAAAATACTGCGGATGGTGAATCCCGGGATTCGGAACGATGTTCCGGTTTTTGTGACAGGGCTTTTATGGACAAGAATAATCTGTTATTTTACAACGAATATGAACAATTCTACGATATGGCGGGCAGATCAAAAGCGTTTGAAGCATTTTGCGCAGACGCTTTCGGACAGGATCTTTCACAGGATGGATTCAGTGATATAAAGCAGATCGACCGTATTCTCAAGTACGTTCCGAAAGGATCTGACATTCATATCCTCGATATCGGCTGCGGAAACGGGAAAATGCTCGGTTATCTGCAGAAGCGTACCGGAGCGTGGATCCACGGCTTTGATTATTCGCAGCATGCGATTGCCGCTGCAGGCAGTTTGTTCCCGGATCGGTCCGACTTTCGACACGGCTGCATCGGCGGGATCGATTATAAAGAGGAACAGTTCGATCTTGCCGTTTCAATGGATACGATGTATTTTGCACCGGACATGGAAGAACTGGTACGTCAGATCATGAAGTGGCTTAAAAAGGGCGGCGTTTTATTTGTCGGTTATCAGGAAGGCGACGTGATGCCCAAAACCGGCGATGTGAATACGACGGTTCTTGCTAAGGCATTCGAACGCTGCGGAATCCGATACGAAGCGGAAGATATTACGCGGGAGACCTATGAACTGCTGATTAAGAAGAGGCTGGCCGCATTAAAGCATCAGAACGAATTTGAGGAAGAGGGCAATCGGCAATGGTTTGATCTTCTGATGCTTCAAACCGAATGCGTTTCGGAACCGTATGAATTGTTTGAACGGAAAATGTCCAGATATATTTACGTGGTCCGTAAGGAGGCTTAATCCGGCCGAATGCCGGGTAAGAAAGCCGATAAAAAGCATCCGTTCGGGTACGGAAGGATTGAGTACCTCAGCGCGATGATCATCTCGGTAAACGTACTGTATGCCGGTGTGACCGCACTGATCGAATCCGTAAAGAAGATCATTCATCCGGAAAAGCCGGATTACGGAACGGTTTCTCTCATTAATATGGCTAAAACAGCGGAGGTGAGATAATTGAGGCTTCAGGTTCAGTTGAAAAAGCTCGGTGCGCGGGGGAACAAGGTCGTACCGGTGCCGTTTAAAATAGACGGGATTCCTTCGACCGTAGGGGAATTGATCGCAATGACCGCTAAGAAGTGCGCGGAAGAATATAATGAGCGCGTCCGTAAAGGAGAGACAATGATTACACCGCTTTCGCAGAGGGAGATATCCGATATGGCGGGAATCGGACGTATCACGTTCGGAATCTGCAACGGGGACAAGGAGCAGGATGTCGGTAAAGCGGTCGACAGCGCGCTGCTTGCCTTTCACGACGGGCTGTTCTGTCTGTTTATCAACAAAACGCAGATGACGTCAGCCGAACAGGAGATTGTGCTCAAAGAGGATGATGTTCTCACATTTATAAGATTAACAATGTTATCGGGGAGGATATGGTAAGAATGGAAAAGCTTACGAATGTACAGAGGGAAGAGCGAAAGGAATCCGCGAGGGCTTACGTGAACGCGGAAGATCAGCGGAAGAAGGCAATCGAGATTCCGCAGGACCTGAGCAATTTTGCGCGTACCTACAGCGGAGAGACGAGCGATGTCGGAAAACGTATGCGTGAGGAACTTGCGTCCGGCCGTTACGAGAAGCCGTCGGATTTTGCGAAGGCGGAGCTTTCGGAACTGTTCGGAACGCTTATTCCGGAGGCGCTTGTTCCGTCGTATCTGTATGAGATTGACAGCGTGCGCGAGTGCCCTTTCACGGATGGCTGGTATCGCCGTACTTTCCGTTCGGACCGGTATGATATTTACGTGAGCAAGATCTGCACGATTACGCGTTGTTACATCAAATCGGAATGTGACGCTCCGTATCCTGCATACCTGACGGGCAAGGTCAGTCCCGCGCAGATGGACTGCTTCTATGTGTATGACAAGACACATAACGAGTTCGATATCGCATACAACATCGATATGGGCGATAAGGCAACGATTCAGTATATCACCGATGCCATTAACGGCGGAATGCCCGAAGAGATCACCTATTCGATGCTCCGTGCGGTGTTCATGGCGAACAATCGTGAGCTCCACGAGCTTGCAGGCAAGCTGCTCCTTGCGGCTAAGCTGCAGGAAGGTCTCAGACAGGCAATCTGCGAGACGTGCGATATGGGCTGTTATGAAGCATTCCGGTACATCATCGGCATTATTGCGGACAATGATCTGATCCGGTTCTCATCCGTGAAGCGGGCCATCGGCACGTGGACGGGTCTGATTGCGGAGGGAAGCAAGGACCTTGACCGTATCTCCGGAAAGACGCTTTCGCTGATTACGGAGTGTCTTGATGACGACAACGCCCGCCTTGCGAATCTCGCGACGGACGATGTAATGAAGGTCTATCTTGCGCTCTGGGCGGAGGCCGTCCGCAATACCTCTGCCGCGATTGATGTCATGAAGAAGATTGCGGCGGAAGGAACGCATCCGCAGGTAATGGCAACGGCGTATTTTACGTGCGAGCTTTTCTCAAAAGATTACAAGGCAAGAGTTGCGAAGGCTCTCGTTACGGCACACCCCGGAGAACTGGATGTGCTGGCGCTTTCCATGCGCAATCTGTTTGAGCAGCGCCCGAGCCGGAAGATTATCGAGGACAACGGCGCGGAGACAATCCTTCTCAGAAACTTTGCCGACCGCGAAGAGGCGGAGAAGCTTTACGCAGACCTTAAGGAAACGCTTGCGCAGATGCCGAAGAAGGCAGTCGAATTCAATCCCATCGTATTCCCGTGGTGCGCGGAGAAGATCACGCGCGGCGATATAATCCGCGCGCTTGTTGCGATCGCCGCATCGCTTGACGACGATGATAAAAAGGACGAGCTCTGTCCGCTCCTTGCGGATATCGATACCGCATCCCTTTCTAAGAGAGGGGAGCTGGAGCTTCTGGTCGGCGATCCGAAAACCGAGATTCAGAGAGACACCGCGGTTCTCGAAATCAGCGGTAAGGAGACCTATGCCCGCGAGGCGGCGTACCGGATCGTCAGCGGGATGGACCTTGGCGAAAAGCACTATCTTATGCTTGAAGACATGCTGCGCTTTAAGGCGGCCGATATCCGCGCTCACGTGATCGGTCTTTTGATGAAGCAGGATGATGAAAAGCTTTATCAATGCGCGGAGCGCCTGATCTCGGACAAGAAGGAGGAAAAGCGCGCGGCCGGTCTTGACATTCTCATGCAGATTGACAAGGATGAGAACCGGAAAGAACTGTTTGTACGCTGTCTGCCGCTTGCATCGCTGATCAAGGAACCGACCACGAAGGAACAGATCCTTATTGACCAGCTTCGTGCCGTTAACGAAACAGTCAAAGAAGAGAAAGCCGAAGGGTACGGTCTCTATACGTCCGGGGACTGCTACAAGCCAGTGCTTGATAAGGAATATCTCGCAAAGTGTATTGAATTATTCCGAAAGTATTTTCCGTCCTCGGAGGTTCTCGGAGGAGGAATCAATGAGTGTGATAACGGGTTTGTCAAAGTGTTGAAGGCTCTGGATGATCTGATTGAGGAGCATAAAAACGACGAATTCAAATCAAGAAACGGTGAAACAGTGCAGCTAGGTGCAACCGGCACAAGCATCTATTTGAGCTACGGACCGGAACGGAATGTTGCTTTCCCGGAGTTATGGGAGGCATTTTACAGGGAGCATTTTGCCGAAAATCCCGTTCTTTTATGCCGAACCAATTATTCGATGGTTAGCTGGAGAACGGAGCAGGCCGAAAGAGAACGCTTCGGAGATGTCATCTGCAAGGTGGTCGGACGTGAGTTTTCGGGGATCCCGACACTTGCACACAAATATCAGATTGCCGATGTACTGACGTATCTGATTTGGACGAAATTCGATAAAACGGTATATCAAAAAATCGCATTTGCCGCAATGTACGGTTTTCTTGAGCTTGCGGAAAATACGAAGTTCTTTATTCCCGCACCCTCGGCAAACCGGTGGAGAAGCACGCATTACTATGCGGAGGACGGCAAGATCTGTTCTGTGGAGGGAACGGTATGCAGCCTGTTCTCCGATCCACGCGTAAGTATCCTGAGCAGTTGGTCGCAACGTGGCGGAAAAGAAACTTTTCCGCAGGTATTTGCCCTGTGTCATATGTTATGCGAGAAACTCGGAACCTATGCGTTCGGAGGAAAAGGGCAGGAGTATAATTCATATTATACGATTTATTACAAAGACCTTCCCGAGGCCCTCTATATCCGGGCCGCATACGAAGGAATCATCTCGGAAGGTTACCTGTTCCGTCATTTCTTCGAGGAGTGCTTCACTTTGAATGACGCCGTTGAGACGTTATGCGGCATTATTCGCAGATACCGTGACATTGAAAGCGGGAGGAAAAGGTATTTCTACGGAAAATCGGCTACCGCTTTTTCAACGCTGCTCGGAGAGGACAATCCGAAGATCACAGAGGAAAACCTTCCGCTTGTCGAATATGCCGCGGGTATCTATGAGAAACTGGTGGGACTGATCCTCGATACGGAACTTCGCCGCGGGGATTCGCCCGTGGAGTTTACCCCGCAGATCAGGAGCGTAAGCCGGATCTTCGGCGCGGACCGTTTCGTTCAGATCCTTTCCGCACTCGGACGTGACACGCTGGAGCGCTCGACCTTTTACGGCAGTGATATGTCCAAACGATGCAGTCTGTCGCATTTGCTGTCCGTTTGCGTTCCCCGTGAGGAGGATACGGCGGAAACTCTGAAAGCACAGATCAAGGGAACCGACATTACGGACAAGCGCCTTGTGGAGGCGGCACTGTACTCCGAGGGCTGGATTCCCGTTGTGGGAGAGTACCTCGGCTGGGAGGGCTTTGAGTCCGCGTGCTACTATTTCATCTCGCACATGAACGAGAGATTTTCTGACCGGCAGAAGGCGCTCTTTGCTAAATATACACCGATCACGACTGAGGAACTCAATGACGGCGCGTTCGATATCGACTGGTTCAAAGAGACGTTCGAAACAATCGGTGAGAAGCGCTTTGACATGATTTATGACGCGGCGAAGTACATCACCGACGGCGCCAAACACACGCGTGCGCGCAAATACGCCGACGCGGTGCGCGGGAAGCTGTCTCTTTCGGATGCGGAGAAGCAGATTCGCGAGAAACGCAATAAGGATACGCTTATGGCATCGGCGCTGATCCCGCTTGCGGGAGATTCGGACGTGCTGTACCGCTACAAGCTTTACATGCAGTTCCGCAAGGAAGGTTCTCAGTTCGGACAGCAGCGCAAGGCGAGTGAAAGCACGGCTGTCGATATGGCGCTTCGAAACCTTGCGGAGAACTCCGGCTATACGGATGTGACCCGTCTGACCATGCGCATGGAGACGATCATGTTCGATGACATCCGGCCGCTGACCGAGCCGCAGACGCTCGACGACATTACCCTGCGACTTGTGATTGATGACCAGGGCAAATGCGACACGGAATGCACCAAGGGCGGCAAGGAACTCAAATCCATACCGGCCAAGTACAAGAAGAACGAGCTTATCCTCACGCTCGCGGAGACGAAGAAGACGCTTACCGAGCAGCATCGACGCACGCGTCTGATGTTTGAGCAGGCGATGGAGGATATGATAGAATTTACCGCGGGAGAGCTTAACGCGCTGACGGCCAATCCCGTCGTGGCACCGATTGTAAAGGGACTGGTTTATACGGACGGCAAGGGCTCCGGCATGCTCGACGGAATGACGCTCGTCACGGTGAACGGCAAGACACGCAAACTGAATGCGGACACGACGCTGCGTGTTGCTCATCCGTTTGACCTTTATGCAGAGAAAACCTGGCGTGACTGGCAGAAGTACCTCTTTGATAAAAAGCTTGTTCAGCCTTACCGCCAGGTATTCCGTGAGCTCTATGTGAAGACCGAGGATGAACTCGGGACGATGACGTCGCTCCGCTATGCGGGCAATCAGATCCAGCCGCAGAAGACGGTTGCATGTCTGAAATCAAGGCGCTGGGTTGCGGACATTGAGGACGGCCTGCAGAAGGTATACTATAAGCATAACATCATTGCACGCATCTACGCGCTTGCAGACTGGTTCTCCCCCGCGGACATCGAAGCTCCGACGCTTGAGTGGGTTGACTTCTTTGACCGTAAAACCGGAAAGCAGATGAAGATTGACGATATTCCGGATATCCTTTTCTCTGAGGTTATGCGTGATGTCGATCTTGCTGTAAGTGTTGCACACGCGGGCGGTGTCGATCCCGAGGCGAGCCATTCCACAGTGGAACTCCGCCGTACCGTATGCGAGTTCACTTTGCCTTTGTTCGGCCTTACGAATGTTAAGTTCGAGAAGAACCATGCCTTTATTACGGGAGGACTTGCGGATTACAGCATCCATCTCGGAAGCGGCGTTGTGCATATCCAGGGCGGTCCCATGATCAACGTTCTGCCGGTTCACTCGCAGCAAAGAGGCAGACTGTTCCTGCCGTTTGTGGACGATGACCCGAAGACAGCGCAGATCGTCAGTGAAATCCTTCTGTTTGCAGAGGATAAGAAAATTGCCGATCCGTTCATCCTTCAGCAGATTAAGCGCTGAGGAAGTTCCCTATAGACGGAAACGGACATCAATTGTATAATCAGATTGTTTTCGGGAATCGAAGCATTCCCTGAGGCGGGCAGCCTTTAAAGCAATAAAAAAGCAGGAGGTTGATTCCTCCTGCTTTCATGAGTGAACATGTTTTATTCTTCGGTCTCTTCGATGTAAGGCTCAAGAACTTTGAGAATGTGCTCAATGTCGTCTTCGTTGTGGATTCCGAGCGTAATCGGCTTGTTCAGGTCCAAAGAGAAGATTCCCATGATGGACTTGGCGTCGATAACATAGCGGCCGGAGATCAGATCGAAATCGGAATCGAACTTGGTCACGTCGTTAACGAAGTTCTTAACCTTGTCAATGGAATTCAGGCAAATGGTAACGGTTTTCATGTGGCATCGCCCCCTCTTTATTACTTAGATTACTTTAAGTGTAACTATCAGAATGAAAAAAGTCAAGCAGGAAACGGACAAAGCAATGGAAAATCATCTGTACGGAAAGACAATCGCATATCTGACGCTCGGGTGCAAGGTAAACGGCTACGAAACAGAGGCAATCCGCGATACTTTAAAGGGCTGCGGCGTTACCGAGGTGCCTTTTCGCGGCAAGGCGGACATATATCTCGTAAATACCTGTACGGTTACGAACATCGCGGATCGCAAATCGCGGCAGATGCTGCACCGCGCACGTAAACTGAATCCCGATGCCGTGATCGTCGCGGAAGGCTGTTACGTGCAGGAGTTCTGCCGTGAAGGCGAGGACGACGGTACCGCCGATCTTTATATCGGAAACCGCCGTAAGGGTGAAACCGCGGCCATTCTGAACGAATGGTTTGAAGCCGTGGCAAGAGGAACCGAGCCGAAGCATTACTATATCAATGACGATTCCAAGCTGACGGTATACGAGGAAATGAAGGCGGTTACCGCCGAAACGACCAACAGAGCCTTTATGAAAATCCAGGACGGCTGCAACCAGTTCTGCAGCTACTGCATCATCCCGTTTGCAAGAGGACGCATCGCAAGCCGTAAGGAAAGCGACGTTCTTGCGGAAGCAAAGCTTCTCGCGGAATCCGGCTGTAAAGAGATTGTAATTTCGGGCATTCACCTGTCCTCATACGGGCTTGATAAGAGGAGTGTAAGGGAACAGAGCAGCTTGAAGACCGATGACGGCTCCATGCCGTTAATATCGCTTCTTGAAAAGCTCGCAAAGATTAATGGGATTGAGCGGATCCGGCTCGGATCACTTGAGCCGCGGATCATTACGAAGGAATTCACGGAAGCGTTAAGCAGTATTAAGGAGATCTGTCCTCATTTTCACCTTTCGCTGCAGAGCGGGTGCGCAAAGACGCTACAACGGATGAACCGGCGGTATACGCCTGAGGAATTTGAAGAGGCTGTCGGACTTCTCAGGGAGGCATTTGACAATCCGGCGCTTACGACCGATATTATTGTCGGATTCCCGGGGGAAACCGAGGAAGACTTCCTCGAATCGATGGCATTTGCCGAAAAAATCGGATTCGCGCAGATTCACGTATTTCCGTATTCGAGAAGAAAAGGGACTGTTGCGGATAAGATGGAAGGACAATTGACCGAAGCCGTAAAGCATGAGCGGGAAGTACGGTTTTTGGAGACCGAGAGGAAGCTTCGGGCACGGTATTACGGAAATCTTTTAGGAAAGACTGCTTCCGTGATGGTGGAAGAAATGACCGAAGAAGGCGGCGTAACGTATGCAAACGGGCACTGCCCGCGCTACGGAACATACCGCTTCCCGGCGGATACGGACCTGAGCGGACGGATTGTCGAAGCTGTCGGGGAAGACATCACAACAGATGGTATTATTCAAGCAAAAACTGTTGCTATTTCCCACAAAATAGAGTAGAATAAACTTTGGTATGTTATACCTATCCATATGTTACAGGAGGAGGGATATAATGGCACAGGGAACACAATTCTTTAAGGTTGAGAATATTTCGGATGATTACGTCCGCAGCGTTATCGCTTCGGTCTACGTAGCCATGGCCGAGAAAGGATATAATCCGGTGAGCCAGATGGTAGGATATCTGATGAGCGGCGATCCGACTTATATCACGAATCACCTGAATGCGCGTGCTAAGATTGCAAAGGTTGAGCGGGACGAGATCATTGAGCAGCTTCTGACCGACTACATTGAGAACAACCTGAAGTAAGAGGAGTATTTATGGAACGTAAGCTCAGTCTGCTGGGGCTTGATTACGGAGAGGCCACGGTCGGCGTGGCTGCAAGCGACGGACTCTTTCTGACTGCCCAGCCGCTTGAAGTAATCCGCAGAAACCGGGGGAAGCAATTACGGGAGACATTCCGCAGAATTGAAGAAATAGCGCGTGAAAGAGGAGCCAATGCTATTGTTATCGGCTATCCGAAGCATCTGAACAACACGATCGGGGACAGAGCGTCCGCTTCGGAGAAATTTGCCGCTGATATCGCACGAAGAACAGGCCTTAAGGTGATCCTTTGGGATGAACGCTATACGACCGTTTCCGCGCACCGCGCGTTGGATGAAGCGGATATGGGACATGTGAAGAAGGCTGCGGTTGTGGACAAACTCGCCGCGGTTTTCATTCTGCAGTCTTATATGGACTATCTCGGAAACTGTCCGAACGAGAAAGAAAAACTGTTAGAGGAAATCTATGGAAGAGAAGAATGATACCGTGATATTCCGCACGGAGGACGGCTCCGAGATCACATTTACCGTCATCTCGGAAACCCGCCTGAACGGGAATAATTATATCCTTGTAACGGACGAGGTCGGGGAGGAAGCATTTATCCTCAAGGAGAACCGCGACGAGAACGAGGATATGGTTTACGAAATGGTGGATGACGATACCGAGATCGATGCGGTCGGCGGAATGTTCCGTGCGATCTTAGAGGACATCGATCTGGTTTGATGTTCACAGGGAGGTTTATATGAAACTCGGCAACGGAATTCGCGTAATTCCTTTGGGAGGATTGGAGCAGATCGGCATGAACATTACCGCATTCTGCTTCGGGCAGTCCATTATTGTTGTGGACTGCGGCCTTGCTTTTCCGGAAGACGATATGCTCGGAATCGACCTTGTCATTCCGGACATTACCTTTTTGAAGGAACATATAGACTGCGTTAAGGCAATCTTTATTACGCACGGTCACGAGGACCATATCGGAGCGCTTCCGTATATCCTCCGCGAGCTTCCGGTTCCGGTTTACGGCACCAGACTGACTCTTGCGATCATACGGAACAAGCTCGAAGAGTATAAAATGGCCGACGCGGCGGACCTTCGTGTCTGCAATTACGGCGACGTTGTTGCATGTGATGACTTCTCGGTGGAATTTATCCGGACCAATCACAGTATTGCCGATGCTGCGGCGCTTGCGATCCGCTGTGAGGCGGGAACGCTGATTCATACCGGCGACTTTAAAGTGGATTATACCCCCGTTTACGGGGAACCGATAGATTTACAGAGACTTGCGGAAATCGGGCGCGAAGGCGTCCTTGCTTTGATGTGCGACAGTACGAACGCGCTGAAACCCGGCAATACGATGTCGGAGCGTACGGTCGGAAAGACTTTTGATACGATTTTTGCGGACAATCCGAACCGCCGTATCATCGTTGCCACATTTGCCTCAAACGTGGACCGCGTGCAGCAGGTCATCAATTCCGCGCAGAAATACGGCCGCAAGGTCGCGATCGAAGGCCGCAGCATGGTCAACATCGTCGGAACCGCTCAGGAACTCGGATATATCAAGGTTCCGGACGGACTGATGATCGCAGCGGAGGAAATTAAGAATTATCCGGACAATCAGATCGTTCTGATCATGACCGGTTCCCAGGGCGAGCCGATGGCGGCGCTTTCGAGAATCGCATCCAATACGCATAAGCGCGTATCGATCATGCCCGGCGACGTCGTTATCATCAGTGCTACGCCGATTCCCGGCAACGAGAAGGCGGTATTCAAACTGATCAACGTACTTTCGATGCTCGGGGCCAATGTTATCTTCCAGGATACGCATGTTTCCGGACATGCCAACCAGGAAGAAATTAAATTGTTATACTGCCTTACGAAGCCGAGATATGCGATTCCGATCCACGGAGAGTACAGGCATCGTATCGCACAGAAGAACATCGCTTTGAACCTCGGAATTCCCGCGGAACGGATTGAAATCCTGAAATCCGGCGACGTTCTGGAACTGACGAAGGATTATGCCGAAATCGTCGGAAACGTGCCCGCACACGGCATTATGGTGGACGGACTCGGTGTCGGTGATGTCGGTAACGCGGTACTCAGAGACCGTCAGTATCTGTCCGTGAACGGTATCGTTATCGTTTCGGTCGGCTATGATTCGGCTGCAGGCGAAGTGATCAGCGGACCGGATATTGTAACAAGAGGATTTGTATACGTAAAGGAATCCGAACAGCTGCTTGAAGAAGCAAGAGACGTTGTTACGGATACCTGCATACGGTTCTCCGAAGCGGGAGGCACGGACTTCAACCGGCTTCGCGCGGATATTAAGCAGAATCTCAGCGACTATTTCTGGAGGGTTATGAAGCGCAGTCCGATGATCCTTCCGGTAATCGTCGACTGGAATGCGTAACAGCGGGGCATAAAAGTGAAGAAAAAAAAGCTCAAAACCGGAAGAGTCATCCGTGACTTTTCCAACAACATATCCAGACTTCTGATGGATATCCTGTTTTATACCGTCGTAGTCATTGCAACGATCAAACTGTCGCAGTACGGTTACAATTTCTGTTACCAGCTGTTCGGTTCGGTTGCCGTTGACAAGGAAGGAGAAGGACAGGAGATCGAGTTCTTTATTCAGTCCGGCGACTCCACGAAGGAAGTCGCAATGAAACTGAAGAGAGAAGGCGTAATCGTAGACCGGTATTCGTTTTATACCAAAAGCATACTCAGTAAGTCCAATATCCAGCCGGGTACTTATACCCTCCGTTCGGACATGGATTATGATACCATTCTGAAGATTATAACCCGATATCAGGAAACAGAGGAGACCTTTGAAGAGGAAGAATGAACGATTCATTATTGGTCAACAGTCATATTTCGGATTATTTATCCTCGCTGCAGCCCGATCTGCCTGAATTTTTGGAGAACCTTTACCAAAAAGCAAGGGCGGATCGTGTTCCTGTAATACGCAGGGAGGCTCAGTCATTTCTTCGATTCGTATGTTTGGACAGACAGCCGTTGAAAGTACTCGAAATCGGTACCGCCATCGGCTTTTCTTCGTGTTTAACGGCAGAATTTCTGCCGGAAGGAGCTTCGATCGTTACCGTAGAGAAGGACGACGCCCGATACGGGGAAGCGTGTTCGAATACGGCGGCATTTGCCCGGGATTACGAGAAGAGAAAGAACCGTTCGTGCCCGCAGATCCGCTGCGTGAAGGATGACGCGGAAGCGTTTCTTAAAAAGCTTTCGGCAGACGGCGGGCGCTTTGATCTGATCTTTTTAGATGCCGCGAAAGCGCAGTATCCGGTTTATCTTAACCTGATCCGTACGCTGATGAACCGGGATTCCATCCTGATTGCCGACAATGTTTTACAGGAGGGTTCCGTAGCGGAATCCAAATTTACCGTCACAAGAAGAGACCGTACGATCCATTTACGGATGAGGGAATTCATCGACATGCTTTTCCGAAGCGGGGAGTTCAACTGCATGATGCTTCCTCTCGGAGACGGCATCGCGGTTGCGAAACTTGTTTAAGTTTGACCGTTCAAACTTCGCCGGAGATTCTGCAGGCACATCTCCGGTGCAGATCCGCCTGCATCAGGTAGTTGACATGAAGAAGCCCGAGCTTTTGATACCCGCCGGAAGCCTTGACGTTTTGAAAACGGCCGTTTTGTTCGGCGCCGACGCGGTATATATCGGCGGAGAGTTGTTCAGCCTCCGCGCAAAAGCGAAGAATTTCAGCGATGAGGACATGGTCGAGGCAGTCCGTTTCTGTCATGAAAACGGCTGCAGATTATATGTGACGGCCAATATTACCGCGCATAATTATCATCTCGAAGGTGTCCGCGCCTATTTTGAAAGACTGAAGGAAATCGGTCCCGACGCGCTGATCATTTCGGATCCCGGCGTATTCCGCTACGCAAGAGAGATATGTCCCGAGATTCCGGTCCACATCAGTACGCAGGCCAACAACGTGAACTACGAGACGTTCCTGTTCTGGTATGACCTCGGCGTGCGCAGAGTCGTATGCGGCCGAGAGCTTTCACTGAAGGAAATCTCCGAGATCCGTAGCAGGATTCCCGAAGATATGGAAATCGAGACCTTCGTTCACGGAGCAATGTGTATTTCGTATTCCGGGCGATGCCTGCTTTCGAATTACATGACAGGGCGCGACGCAAACCTCGGCGCCTGCACGCATCCGTGCCGCTGGAAGTATTATCTGATGGAAGAGACCCGTCCCAATGAGTATTTTCCGGTCGAGGAGAATGAGGACGGCACCTATATTTTCAACTCTAAAGACCTTTGCATGATTGAGCATATTCCGGAGCTTTGCGCTGCCGGAATCGACAGTTTCAAAGTCGAAGGCCGCATGAAGACGGCGCTCTACGTGGCTACGGTCGCGGGAACTTACCGGAAGGCAATCGATGATTATATTTCCGATCCCGCGCTTTACGAGAAGAATCTGCCTTTGTACCGTGCGGAGATCGAAAAATGCACCTACCGGAGCTACACGACCGGATTCTTCTTTGAAAAGCCCGGCCCCGATGCGCAGATCTACGACAGTCAGGTCTACGAACGGAACTATACGTATCTCGGCACGATCGAAGAAGTCCGTCCCGACGGAACATTCGTATTTGAGCAGAAAAACAAGTTCCAAACGGGAGACATTATTGAGTTTTTAACGCCCGGTTTTACGTTTACCGAAACCGTTGTGCGTCATATGTACGGTGAAGACGGAACCGAGGTTTCGTCCTGCCCCCATCCGAAAGAGATGATCACCGCCAAAGCGGACCGTGTTCCGAAGGCCGGAGATATTATCCGGATGAAAGAAGAGTAAACGAGAGGAGAACAGGAAATGCGCCACATACGAAGAGGATTTGCGGCAGTCGTTCTGATGACCGTCCTGTGTCTGTCCGTATCCTGCGGATGGAAAGACAGGGGAGCGTCAATTCCGGATGAAGCCGTCTATAAGACTCCGACCGAAATCCCGGTAACCTATACCCCGACTCCGTTTCAGACGAGAGAGCCCGCCGTAGCATCGGTCAATGCGGATGCCAATTCGATCATTCCGCAGCTTTCCGGCTTCGATGAGCCGGTATGGCAGTTCGCGAAACATAACGAGATCACGAAAACCATTACCGGAACGAGCGAAACGAAGGCCGATTTCCAGATGTATCATACGGACAATCTGCTTTATATCCGCGTAAACGTGCAGGATAAGTCCAGAACGGTTACCAACCAGGCGGAAACGTCCGACCATATCAAGATATTTCTGAATGAGGCGGGCGATAAGCCGAAGAAATATGCCGCCGGCGACTGCATGTGCACCGTACTCAGAGACGGACGGCTTGTTTACGGGACCGGATGCGATGCCGCGCATATGAAAGCGGTCGGATTTGACACCGAACAGGGTTATGTTGTAGAGGTGATCATGCCTTTTGTTGCGGTTACGGCAAAGGAAGGCGTTGAAGTCGGATTTGACGTACAGGTTGTCGACCTTGATAACGATAAAACCGTGAAGAAACTTGCATGGTTCGATACGAGCGGCCGTACCGATACGAATCTGAACGGCATCGGTACGTTGAAACTCGATTCCGACATGGCAGGCAGACTGCCGAAACCGGAGATGGATGCATCGGCCGAGGAACTTTGGAACGCTGCCGCAGTTAATCCGTTACAGAACATTGCTTGGGGCAACCGCGGAGCGGAAGCGGACTTTAAGATTCTGTGGGATACGAACCGCATCTATCTTTTAATCAATGTTACGGACGATACGCCCAATTCCGAGGGCATTTTGATGACAAGAAAAGACAGTGTCGAGGTATTCCTCTGCGGTGACGGAACGAAATCCGACAAGTACCGAGAAGGAAAGGACATGCACTTTAGAATCGGGCGTGACGGTGCAATCGAATGCGGAAACGGTGCAACCGCTTCTGCGCTTACTTACAAGGTAACCGGCGACGACAAAGGCTACATTGTTGAGCTTTCGATGCCGGTTCCGAAGGAATCCATGGTTCACGGCGGCTTCCTCGGACTTGACATCCATGTGAACGACTCTGAAGGAGAAGGACAGAGAAATAAGATCCTGACCTGGAGTGATACCGGCCTTAAGACGTTTGAAAACCTTTCGAACGTCGGAACGATCAATCTCAAATAACAGCCGCCGTCCGAAAAGGACGGTCCGGCCGGAAACGGGGGTTTTATGTTTAGCTTATTTGACCCGGAGAAAGGACTCAGCTTTGCGGAAGTCAAAGAACTGAAAGAGCCGGCGTGTTTCGACGATCTGAATCTTCCGGAATATGTGAAAATCATTTTGGAAGAGCCGGACAACGCCGAACTCCGTCCTTACTTTTACTATATGCCGAAGACGCGTGCCGCGGCCGAATTCCGCCAGTCCGTCGCAAAAGACCTTTGCGACCCGGATATCCGCGGAGCGGTCAACCGGTTTATCCTCGGAATTGACGTTTCACGCCGCTATCAGATGCTTTCCGAGAAGACCGAATCCGTCCAGAAATGGAAGTGGAGACTCGATACGATCGTACAGTATTACGATTCGATCGAGTTGTTCTGCGAAGCGCTGAACAGTACGCCTCCGAAATCGCAGGCATTATATGATCTGCATAAGTACCTGTTCGAGATCATATCCCGTAAGGATGTCGTTTCGCTTCGTACGCAGGCAAAGGAGATCAACGACGAATTCGAAAAGATGGAGTTCCGCATTACGATCGGCAAAGACCGTTCGTGTCTCGATTTCGAGTATTCGGATTATGACTACTGTAACGAGATCCGTTCGGAATTCCTCAGAAACGAGGGTGCCGAGGAAACGCATTCCTTTACGGAATCTCCGTTCGTAGACATGATGGTTTCTCCTCTCGAGCAGTTCATTTTAGAGCAGTTTATGAAGCGTAACCGCGTGCTGTTTCGAAATCTCGAAACATTCTGCGGCATTAACCGGGACATCATTTCGGACGACATTACCGATCTGATCCGCGAATTCAAGTTCTATACGCTGAACCTTGATTACCTTGCAAGAATGAAGGTGAAGAATTACCCGATCACGTTCCCGAAACTGTCCGAGGACCGCGAGGTTTATCTCGACAACTGTTACGACATCGTGCTTGCCGAGAAGAACTCAAACGAGTTCAAGGAAGTCGTTCTGAACGATATCATGAAGACCGATGAGGAGACCGCAATCATCGTTACCGGACCGAACCAGGGAGGTAAGACGACGCTTGCTAGAGCGTTCGGTCAGGCCGCATATCTGACCGGCATGGGACTTCCGGTCGGGGCAAATGTGGCGCGCATGCCGTTCTTCGATAACATCTTTACGCTTTTCGCGTCGATGACCGGAAGCACGGTGGAGGGAAGACTTGAGCACGAACTCGGTCTGGTGAAAGAACTGCTCGGAAACGTTACAAAGCATTCGCTCGTCATCTTTAACGAGCTGTTTACTTCGGCTTCGACCGTTGATGCGCTTTCGATGATGAGAGACCTGTTATCGCGGCTTATTGCAAGCGGAGCGGTCTGCTTTGTCGTATCCCATACCTTTGAACTTGCATATGACTCGGATCTGTATGTAAGCCTTGTGGCAACGGTCGTACAGGACGGAAGCTTCCGAAGAACCTACCGTCTGATCCGCAAGCCCGCCGACGGTGTAGCCTACGCGAATTCGATCGTCGGCAAATACAAACTCGATTACGAACATATCAGGACAAGACTCAGTAACAAACGGTGAGGTACTTATGAAGGTTAATCTGTTAAATTGCGAAGACTATGTCAACAGCGATGTGCTTCCGTTTAAGAATGACGTATTTGAAGATTTCGACCTTCAGCCGATTCTTGAGACGATGAGCAAGAACGACAAGTACGTTTATCAGGCGTGCCGTAACATCATGCTTTCGCCGAGCGGAGACCGTAAGAACATCCTTCACCGCCAGGCGGCGATACAGGAAGCCCTCGCCAATAAGAAACACATTTTCCAGCTTTATATTACGATTTCGGAAACCTTTACGGACATTATCAACCAGCGCGACCGCATGAAGAAGGAGTCCAATTCCACGCTTCCGGCAGTAAGGGTTGTGAATTCAATTGATACGCTGAACATTCTGTTCACCGGTCTTGAGAATCTGAAGAAGGTTATTATCGATGCGAACAACCAGTTCGAAGACGGTATATTCCGTGATTTCTTCATGCACTTTCTGAAGGAATACGACGATGATTTCATTGCGATGATGACGCAGAAGCGTGATGAGCTGCGCGAAATCCAGATGGGCGGCGAAGTGAAGATCAGCGGCAGGATCGGACGCGGTATGAAGTGCGACCGTCTTCTTGTCAATTCGATCACGAAGGTTGCCGCGAAGCGCAAATTCGAACGCTGGGATTCGCTGTTCGGCACAAAGCTTAAAAAGAACGAAGTGCGAATCAGCTACGACAACATTCATCTGAACCAGGACTGCCTTGATCTGCAGAACACCGCGCTTTTACATGTTGCTTCCTGTTTTGAGGATTTCAATAAAGAGATTTCGAAACTTTTCGATACATTACGTGCACAGATCGCATTTTTCTACGGATGTTGCAATCTGCATACGCATATGACGGGAATGGCCTTCCGGCTTTGCTTCCCGGAGATTGAAGAGCGTTACCACGCGATTGAAGCAGACTGTCTGTACGATCTTGTTCTTGCGATCCGCACTTTGAAGCGTCCGATGGACAACTCGTTTAAGAGTAACGACACGCTTCTTTATCTGATCACCGGCGTTAACCGGGGCGGCAAGACGTCTTTCCTCCGTTCGATCGGAACCGCGCAGATCATGGCGCAGTGCGGCATGTTCGTACCGTGCAAAACAATGAAAACGTCCGTATTCCGCGGCATTTTCACGCATTTTGTAAGAAACGAAGACGAAACGCTTAATTCCGGACGTCTGGAAGAAGAGCTTTCCCGTTTGAACCGCATCATCGATACGATGAATCCGGGCAGCATGATCTTCCTGAACGAATCGTTTGCAACGACGAGCGAGAAGGAAGGCGCAGCGATGGCGGAAGACATCATCCGCGCCCTTAATGATAACCAGGTGACCGTGTTCTTCGTAACGCACATCTACGCGTTTGCTAAGAAGGCGTTTGCGGAGAAATATCCGAGAACCAAGTTCTTTGAGACCGAACAGAACGAGCGGAACGAGCGGACGTTCCGGATCATCGAAGGAGAGCCGACGCAGACCGGCTATGCGATGGAACTGTATCGTAAGACAATCGGAATCGGCGGCTGAAGCGGGGAATTTCATGAACCGGCCGAACGGAATAAAACGGGAGCCGGACGGCAATCTTGCTGCCGTCACCGACTTTAGACATAAAAAAACGGGCGTTCCGAAGAACGCCCGATGCGGATGGCGGGACTTGAACCCGCACGAGTGTTAGCCCGGCAGATTTTGAGTCTGCTGCGTCTGCCATTCCGCCACATCCGCTGACAGCGGTTATTCTATCACACCTGTTACTATTTTGCAACAGGATTTTCGTAAGATAAACAGGAATCAGGCTGAAAGGAGGGTACCTGCATGGATTGCGTCAAATGCCGGGAATGTACGAAAAGTTACATTGACGGTACCCTTCCGGATAATCTTGTTTTGGAGTATTGCGCACACCTTGAGACTTGTCCGAAATGCAAGGAAGACCTGATTGTCAATTATGCGCTTGTAAACGCGCTCAGATCGCTTAACGAGAACAGGGAACTGTCTTCGGATTACGTAAAAGAAGTCGATGACCGTCTTGCGGCTTCGAAAAATGCGATCTTTCATGCCGCTTCGATGCGGAAGCTTCGTAGGATTTTGGCTTTCTTGGAGATGGCGTGCATTATGGTATTTGCCTCAATCTTTCCGCCGATCGAGAAGACGTATGCGTTTCTACCCGAGGATTCGGAAGAGCACTTTGTGCTTGAGGTCAACGGGGTTCCGTCTTTTATCGATCCGGTGATTCAGGCAATCTACCGATACAATGATGACGTTTTGAAATGCATCCGTGAGAGGGACCGTCAGAAACTCGAGCAGGAGAAGTCCCAAGCGGATACTTCCGAGAGAGCGGAAACGCTGACGCCTTCGGAAACGAACGAAGGAAGCAGTGATACCGGAAAAGCATTTACGGATGCGGAGGGCGCAGGAGACGCTTCGGAAACCGATTCCGAAGAACCAGGTTCGGATAATAAGCTTGAACAGCAAAACATTACGGAAAGCGGGGATGAGTAAATGGACGAATACATGCTTTTGATCGACGGCTCAGGACTCCTTTCCACGCAGTACTACGGCAACCTTCCGAGAGAAGTGCTGATGGCAAAGACGCAGGAGGAGCGTGAGCAGAATTATCATAAGATCATGCATACTCCGGGCGGCGTATATACGAACGGCGTTTACGGTTTTCTTCGTGCGCTTTTTAAGATTCTGGAGAATCAGCCGCCGAAATATCTGGCGGTTTTGTGGGATTTGAGCCGCGACACGTTCCGGCGTGAACTTTATCCCGAATATAAGGCAAACCGCGGCGAGACGCCTCTTCCTTTGAAAGACCAGTTTGCGCTTTGCGAGAACGTGATCGGACGGATGGGAATCCGCCAGTATATGGATACGAACTTCGAAGCGGACGACTTTGCAGGAAGTCTTTGTAAGAAGTTTTCGAAGGATATTCCGATCCGGATCCTTACGAAAGACCATGATTATCTGCAGCTTGTAAACGATGACGTATATGTGTATCTGATGCAGTCAAGCCAGACGAAAGCCGACGAGCTGCTTAAGAAATATAACTTCGATAAGAACTGCTGCCCTGAGAAATGCTTTCTGATGACGCCCGAGACGGTGCTTTCCGAAGAAGGGGTCAAGCCCGCTTCGGTTTCGCATCTGAAGGGTCTGCAGGGCGACAGCTCCGACAACATCAAAGGTGTCGCGGGAATCGGTCCGAAGACCGCTGTTGCACTGATTTCGAAGTATGAGACCGTAGAAAACCTGTACGAGCTGATCCATAACAGCTCCGAGCAGGAGGTTGCCGATGCGTTCCGAGCTCTCGGCGTCAGTACCGGAGTTATTAAAAAGCTTACGAAGGACGAGGACGGAGTCAGCGCGGAACAGTCCGCAAGACTCAGCCAACTGCTTGCAACGATCAAGACGGATATTCCGATTCCGGAAGAGCTTTCGGATCTGGAACTTCGTCTAAACGTCTCCGAAACCGACAACGTGCTTCACGAGCTTGCCTTTACGAGTCTGAAGGCGCCCGTAATTGCAGGTGCGCAGGCATCCGTAAAGGAACTTTCTTACGAAACCGTTACGGTAAATGACCTGAACGAAGCGGACCTTATCAAAAACCGTCTGTTAAAAGGACAAGGCCGGGCTTACGGCGTATATTACGCGGATAATGACGGCAGCCTTTTCTTAGCCGGTGCCGACCGCGTATACCGGTTCATTCCGGACGGCTTCTGCATGAACGATATTTATTTTTCGGAGCTGCTTGACGGGCTGCTGAACGGAAACGTCGTATACGCATTTTCCGTAAAAGAACTGACGGCGCTGTTCCCGAAGGAGAAGGACGGTTTATATGATCTTTCGGTATGCGATTACCTTGTGAGACCGCTTGCCGCGGCGCACGATCCGCAGGAGCTGCAGCGGGAATATCTGCCGGGGATCGGTTATAAAGAGGACGGAGATTATCTTGCGGAGCTTGCAAAGGCTATCGGCTTTGAACTCCGTAAAAAGCTTGAGAATAAGCAGCTTCAGAAGCTATATGAGGAGATTGAGCGGCCGCTGATCTGGGTGCTCGCCGATATGGAGCAGACCGGTATCTATGCGGATCCGGAGCTTCTTAAGAAACTCGATGAGGAATTTATCGAAAAATGCCGCGAGGAAGAGGAAAAGGTGTTTGAACTTGCCGGAATGCGGTTCAATCTGAACTCCCCGAAGCAGCTTTCGGAAGTGCTTTTTGAGAAACTCGGTTTAAAAGGCGGAAAGAAGACCAAGAACGGTTACTCAACGTCGGCCGACGTATTAGAGAAACTGGCTGCCGAGGAACCGGTGGTGGAGCATCTTCTGATCTACCGCCAATACCGGAAACTGCAGACGACTTATTCCGCGGGACTTATGAACTGCATCGCTGCGGACGGGCGCATTCATACGACGTTCCAGCAGACCGTAACGGCAACCGGACGGCTCAGCTCGACCAATCCGAACCTGCAGAACATTCCGATCCGTACCGAGATCGGCCGTTCCATCCGAAAGGTATTCCTGCCGAAGAAAGGACATGTTTTCTACGACGCCGACTATTCGCAGATCGAGCTCCGGCTGATGGCGCACATGTCGGGTGATAAGAGCCTGATCGACGCATACAACAACGCCGCGGATATTCACCGCACGACGGCCGCGATGGTATTTCACGTTCCGTTTGAGGAAGTGACCGATGCACAGCGAAGCGCCGCAAAAGCAGTAAACTTCGGTATCCTTTACGGCATCAGCTCGTTCGGACTCGGGCAGAACCTCGGAATCGACCGGAAGACCGCGGAATCGTATATCCGTTCTTACTACGAGAAGTATCCCGCGATGAAGCGGTACCTGGATGAGAACGTTCAGAAAGCCAAGGAGGACGGCGAGATCCGCACCTTGTACGGCCGCATCCGACCGATTCCGGAACTTGCTTCGGATTATTTCATGCAGCGTTCGTTCGGCGAACGAATCGCGATGAATTCGCCGATCCAGGGAACCGCGGCGGACATTATGAAGATTGCCATGGTACGCATATACCGCATGCTTTGCGGGCAGAATCTTAAAGCAAAGATGCTGGTACAGGTCCATGATGAAATATTACTGGAAGTTCCTTATGACGAGGAAGAAAAAGTACAGGCAATTCTGAAAGAAGCAATGGAAGGAGCGGCAGCATTATCCGTTCCGCTTGTGGCGGACGTTCACAAAGGCGGCAGCTGGTACGAAGCCAAATGATAATGCGACAGGTCATGGTAGATCATACGAAAGTTATCGGAATCACGGGCGGCGTAGGCTCGGGAAAGAGCCACGTCTGTAAACTGATTGAAAGGCATCTCGGCTATCCCGTGATTGATTCCGATTCCATCTCTAAAGAACAGATGGAACCCGGCGGTACGGCGCTTAAAAAGGTGCTTGAGACGTTCGGAAGCCAATTTGCAAACGAAGACGGAACACTTAACCGGAGCGCGCTTGCGGATCTTGTTTTCAACGATCCCGAGAAGCTGAAGATGTTAAATGCGATCACGCACCCGGCCGTGATCGAAGAGATTAAGGAACGGATCGGAGAGTATGCAAAGAAGAATATCCCGTTCGTATTTGTCGAATCGGCACTTGCCTGTTCGGCCGGATACCGGTCCTTCTGCGATGAATTATGGGCGGTTACGGCGCCCGAAACGGTCCGCAGATACCGTCTCATGAAGGGACGCGGTTATACGGACGAAAAGATTGCCTCGCTGTTCTCGGGTCAGATGCCCGAGGAAGAGCTCAAGAAGCTCTGCGACAAGGAAATCGTGAACGGCAATCTGGTCGGAGATTTGGAACTTTGCTATCAGATCGAGACTAATCTCGGCCTGTAGGCGAAAGGCGGTAGAGGTTTTTGAAATTCTTCAGTTTATCAAGCGGAAGCAGCGGCAATTCGATCTATCTCGGAACGCAGTCGTGCAATCTGCTGGTGGATGCGGGAATCAGTGCAAAACGAATCTGCGGGTATCTGCAGACCGAATGGATCCAGCCCGAATCGCTTGACGCGGTGCTTATCACGCATGAACATTCGGATCATACGGCAGGGCTTGCGGTGTTCTTAAAAAAGTACCGGATACCGGTATATGCGTCCGCCGGAACGATCCGTGCGATCCGTAGGAGTAAGACGCTGGCGGACCTGCCGGCGGAACTGTTCCATACGGTCAAAGCGGATTCGGAACTCCGGTTCGGGGATGTTACGGTTCGGTGCTGCGGCATTTCACATGATGCCGCGGAGCCGGTTGCGTATTCGTTTACGGACGGAACGCACAAGATCGGGATGGCGACCGACCTCGGGTGCATAACGCCCGACGTCGTAAGGCATCTTTCGGATTCCGAGATACTTTATCTCGAGTCCAATTACGACCGCTACATGCTTCTTGCGGGATCATACCCGTATTCGTTAAAACAGCGGATCATGAGCGATATCGGGCATCTTTCGAACGAAGATTCCGCGCGGCTTGTGTCGCACGTGCTTCACGAGGGAATGAAGGCCATCGTGCTTGCCCACTTAAGCAAGGAAAATAATATGCCGGATCTGGCGCTTCTTACGATGAAGAACGAGCTCGACGGCGCGTGGAATTTCGATAAGGCGAAACCGAGGCTTATCGTTGCGCCGAGAGACGTGCCGATGGAGGCATTGATTATTTAATATTTCAGGGGAGACCCGAAAAGGAAAGCGGCTTCGGCCGGAAAGAAGGTTCAGATGAAAAGAGCAATTATAACCGTAGTAGGAAAGGACACCGTCGGCATTATCGCAAAGGTATGCACGTATCTGTCCGAGGAAAATGTAAACGTTTTGGATATTTCCCAGACGATCGTCGGCGGATATTTCAACATGATGATGATCGTAGACGTTTCGGCAAGCAGGGTAGAGTTCAACAAACTCTCGGACGAGCTTGCGGAAGTCGGAAACGGGATCGGCTGCGTAATCCGTATCCAGCTTGAGGATATTTTTGATATGATGCACCGCATCTGATGCGCATCGTTCGTTTATATTGTGTTAAGAGGGAACGGACGGTCGGCGGACTGTCTGTCTGGAGGACTATACCATGATCAGTAAACTGGAAATACAGGAAACAAACCGCATGATTGAGAAGATGAATCTCGACGTGAGAACGATCACGCTCGGGATTTCCCTGATCGACTGCATCGATTCGGATCTTACGAAACTGTGCGGCAACATATATGATAAAATCACAAAGCTTGCCGGAAACCTTGTTGCGACCGGTGATGAAATCGCTAAGGAATACGGAATTCCGGTAGTCAACAAGCGGATCAGCGTTACCCCGATCGGACTGATCGGCGCATCCGCCTGTCACTGTGAAGATGACTTTGTCGAGATCGCAAAGACGCTCGATAAGGCCGGCAAAGCGGTCGGCGTAAACTTTATCGGCGGATACAGCGCCCTTGTTTCAAAGGGAATGACCAAAGCCGAGGAAATGCTTCTTCGTTCCATCCCGAAAGCGCTTGCCGAAACCGACGTCGTATGCAGCTCGGTCAACGTCGGTTCCACGAGAACCGGCATCAATATGGATGCGGTACGGCTGATGGGACAGGTGATCCGAGAGACGGCCGAGAAGACCGCGGACAACGATTCGATCGGATGCGCAAAGCTTGTCGTATTCTGTAACGCTCCCGACGATAACCCGTTCATGGCCGGCGCATTTCACGGCGTAACCGAAGCGGATGCCGTTATCAATGTCGGTGTCAGCGGCCCGGGCGTTGTCAAAAAGGCGCTTGAACAGGCCCGCGGCATGGATTTTGAATTCCTCTGCGAAACGATTAAGAAAACCGCCTTCAAGATTACCAGAGTCGGTCAGCTGGTTGCGAAGAGAGCTTCCGAAATGCTCAATATTCCGTTCGGAATCGTCGATCTTTCGCTTGCACCTACGCCTGCGATCGGCGACAGTGTAGCGGAGATTCTGCAGGAAATCGGGTTAGAGCATCCCGGAGCGCCCGGAACGACCGCAGCGCTTGCGCTTTTAAATGATCAGGTGAAGAAGGGCGGCATTATGGCATCTTCGTATGTCGGTGGCTTAAGCGGCGCATTTATCCCGGTCAGTGAGGACCAGGGCATGATCGATGCCGTAACGCTCGGATGCCTGACGCTTGAAAAACTCGAAGCAATGACCTCGGTTTGCTCCGTAGGTCTTGATATGATCGCCATCCCCGGAGATACTTCCGCGGAAACCTTGAGCGGAATCATCGCGGATGAGATGGCAATCGGAATGATCAACCAGAAGACGACAGCGGTTCGTCTGATCCCCGTAATCGGTAAGACCGTAGGAGATCAGGCCGAATTCGGGGGACTGCTCGGATATGCGCCGATCATTCCGGTAAACCGTTTCTCCTGCGCCGATTTCGTCAACCGAAAGGGACGTATCCCGGCGCCCGTCCACAGTTTTAAGAACTGACGCAATTGAGGGGGTTACAATATGGAAATACAATTATGGAGAGAATTTCTGGATCCTTACGCACTCGCCGTCGATGAGCTGATGATCAAATTCAATCATCTGATGACCGCGTTCCGCAAATCGGACGATTATTGCCCGATCGAACTCGTGCAGGGGCGCGTAAAATCCATCGCAAGCATTATTGAAAAGGCCAACAGGAAGAAGATCCCTCTTGAGGAGATCGAGAACGAGATGTGGGATATCTGCGGCATCCGGCTGATCTGCCAGTTCGTGGAAGACTGCTACCAGGTAGTCGACATGATCAAATCGAGAACCGATATGGAAGTCGTATCCGAGAACGATTACATCGCGTTTCCGAAGGAAAGCGGATATCGGAGCTTCCATCTGAGGATCTTATATACCGTACAGTCGGTCGGCGGACCGAAGAAGATCCACGGCGAGATCCAGGTCAGAACGCTCGGAATGAACAGCTGGTCGACAATCGAGCATTCACTTCAGTACAAGTACCGGAGCAATATTCCGGATGAACTGAAGGTTCGGCTCCGCAATACCGCGGACGGCATGATTGAAACGGATAAGGAGCTTTCCTCAATCCGTGATGAAATCCGCTCCGCAAGAGAGCTTCGTTTTGAAGAAGAGCGTATCGTAAACGACATCCTGCTTTCGATCCAGAACCTGTACCGGTTCGTAAGCCATCGTGAGGCGGTCCGGATCCAGGAAGAGTTTTACGACATATATAAAGAGCAGAATATCGACAAGCTTCGTCATTTTGCGACCGAGCTTGACATTATCGCGGAAGGCTACCGTGCCCAGACGATCAACTGATCGTACTGAGCACCGGTACCCGTGTGCAAATGGGGACCGTTACGGAAGGATACCGTTTAAACCGCCATTGAACCAAAGAAGGAACGAACGAGATGCATTTTCCGGAACAATTTGAAAAACGTATGCGTAAGCAGCTCGGAGAGGAAGAGTTTGCGGCTTATGAGGCCTGCTTTTTAAAGAAGGTCAGTTCGGCCGTCCGCGTGAATACGTTAAAGCTGAGTCCGGAGGAGTTTCAAAAGCTTGCACCGTTCGGGTTAAATCCGGTTCCGTGGACGAAGAACGGCTTTTATTACGAGGATTCCGACATTCCGTCGAAGCATCCGTACTATTACGCCGGAATGTATTATCTGCAGGAGCCGAGTGCGATGACGCCTGCGGCTCTGCTTCCCGTGGAGCCCGGAGACCGCGTTTTGGACCTTTGTGCGGCGCCCGGGGGGAAGAGTACCGAACTCGGAGCGAAGCTTAAAGGCAAAGGCCTTCTCGTTGCCAATGACATCAGCCATTCGCGTGCAAAAGCGCTTCTGAAAAATATTGAACTGTTCGGGATCATCAACGCGGTTGTAACGAGCGAGCCTGCGGAGAAGCTTGCGCAGCGCTTTCCGGAATACTTCGATAAGATTTTAGTTGACGCGCCGTGTTCCGGTGAGGGAATGTTCCGCAAGCAGCCCGCGATCATGAAGAACTGGGAACAGTACGGAACGGGCTATTATAACGACCTGCAGAAGCAGATTCTTCCGAGAGCCTATGAGATGTTAAGACCCGGCGGAATGTTATTATACTCGACGTGCACATTTTCCCCTGAGGAAGATGAGGACACCGTACGGTTCTTTTTGGACCGTTATCCCGATATGGAGCTTGTCGACGCGGTGCCTGCTGACCGGAAGTCGGAATATGAGTCATTCGGCTTTGTGACCGGAAGGTCCGACTGGATGCAGGATCCGCTGCCGGAAATTACGAAGACGGTACGGCTGTTTCCGCATAAGATTGAGGGCGAGGGGCATTTTCTGGCACTTTTTCGTAAGAAGGGCGAGGCGGAGTATGAACCGGCGGTTCCTTTGTTTAAAGACTTTACGAAGCCGAAAGCGCTTACCGACGATCTGAAGGAATTCCTGTCGCATATTAAGACCGATATTCCCGTTTCGCAGCTTGCTTTATCGGACGAGAGACTTTCCCTGATCCCTGAAGAAATGCCCGATTTAAAGGGGCTCCGCATACTTCGTGCGGGGTTGTTCTTAGGAGAGCTTAAAAAGGGCCGTTTTGAGCCTTCACAGTCGCTTGCAATGGCGCTTACAAGGGATTCGTTTGACAACTGCCTTGACTTAAAGGAATCCGATCCCGACGTGATCCGCTACTTAAAATGCGAAACGATCGACTGCCCCGATTCCGTAAAGGACGGGTATGTGCTCGTGTGCGTTGACGGGTATCCGCTCGGTTTCGGCAAGGTGCGCGGCGGACAGTTCAAGAACAAATATCTTCCCGGCTGGAGAATGATGTGATATGAGTAAAACTTCGATGCGGCTTGACCGCTTTCTGGTGCTGACCGGTGCCGCAAAAAGCCGTTCCGACGCGAAAAAGCTGTTGAAAACGCAGGCTGTTACGGTAAATGGGACGATCTGCCGCGTTTCGGAGCAGCAGGTCGAACCGGAAACCGATTCGGTCCGGATGAACGGAAACGAGCTGATCTACCGGCAGTACCGGTATTTTCTTTTGAATAAGCCGGACGGCGTCATCAGCGCGACGAAGGACCGGATCAGCGAGACCGTTATGGCGCTTATCCCCGAAGCGGATCCGGAGGACTTTTTTCCGGTCGGAAGGCTTGATAAGGATACCGAAGGGCTGCTGCTTGTAACGAACGACGGAGCATTTGCCCACAATCTGACGAGCCCTTCGAAGAAGGTGCCGAAGACGTATCTGGTCCATGTGAACGGAGATGTTTCGGACGAAGGAATCAGCAGACTGGAAAACGGGATTGAGTTTTCGGATTATACGACCAAGCCCGCAAAGTATGAATTCCTTACGAAGCGGGATGATATTACGGAATGCCTGTTAACGATTACGGAAGGGCATTTCCACCAGGTGAAACGCATGTTTCACGCCGTCGGAAACGACGTTATATATTTGAAACGAATCGCGGTCGGAGGCTTAAAACTTCCCGAAGGGTTAGAGCCCGGGCAATACCGCGAATATACGAAGGAACAACTGAATGAAGCCATCTATCAACTGGATTAAGCAACAGGTCAAAGCCGTTATCTTTGATCTGGACGGAACATTGATCGATTCCATGTCGATGTGGGACGATATCGATGTGGAATACCTTGCACGGTTCGGATATGATCTGCCGGACGATTATCAAAAGAAGATCGAAGGCCTCAGCTTTCATGAGGTTGCCGTTTACACAAAGAAACGGTTTCGGATTCCGGACAGCATCGAGCAGATGATGCAGGACTGGAACGATATGGCATTTGCCTTCTACCGGGAGCGCGTGCCGTTAAAACCCGGCGTACGGGAGTTTCTTAAATTCCTGAAGGAACAGAATATTCCGTGCGGTATCGCGACAAGCAATTCGCCTGAGTTGCTCGGTGCGGTGCTTGCTTCATTGAAGATCCGAGACTTTTTCTCGGTCATGGTTACGGGAAGCGAAGTCGAACACGGAAAGCCTGCACCGGATATCTATCTGCATGCAGCCGGACATCTCGGGTTAAAGCCGTCGGAATGCCTTGTTTTTGAGGACGTTGAGGCGGGAATCGAGGCGGCGAGGGCAGCCGGAATGAATGTCTGCGCCGTTTATGACAAACATTCGAAGATCAGCGTTTCCGACGCGGAGGCGCTTTCGGACTATTATCTGAACAGTTTTGAGGAGCTTGATTATGAAGCGGTTGAAGGGTGAACAGGGGTATATCAACTATAAGAAAAAGCTGCAGTCACTGATCGTAATCCTGTTTATTGCGTCGGGGCTGTCCCTGTTTCTGGTATGCCGTGCGGTTATCGGAACGAGCAGAAACCTCGGAACGGTTCTGGCGGTTTTACTGACGCTTCCCGCGGCCAAGGCATTGGTGAATCTGATCCTGTTCCTGCCGCACAAGTCGGTTGAGCCGCAGTTCTGCGAGTCGGTTGAGCCGTTAAAAGCTGAAGGAGACCGGTATTATTACGACCTCGTATTTACCTCCGAGCAAAGCTCGATGCATCTTGATTTCCTGTGCGTCCGGGGATCAGAATTGATCGCGTATTCAAAAGACGGAGCGAAGCAAGAGAAGATCCTGTCGTATTTTACCGAGTCCATGAAGAAGCGCGGCGTCGGCATCCATATGCACATATTCCGTAACGTCGACACGCTTCTTGCACGGTTGAAGGACTGTCAGGCGGACGGAGAGGTCAGTGAGGAAGTGACGGAATTCATCCGTATGATTCTCGTCGGTTAGGAGCGTTTATGATCAGTCATACGATTACGGACCGGGATGCCGGCTCGAGGTTTAACAAGTATCTGACCAGGCTTATGCCGGCAGCAGGCAGCGGGTTTTTATATAAGATGCTTCGAAAGAAGAACATTACGCTCAACAAAGCGAAGGCGGAAGGCAGTGAAATTCTGAAAGAAGGCGATACGGTCGAAATCTTCTTTTCGGAAGAAACTTACGAAAAGTTCCGCGGCAGGCAGATCGAAACGGTTCCGCTTTACAGCGAACATCCGGTCAAACCGGAGTCGGTCGTTTATGAAGACAATCACGTGCTGATCGCATATAAACCCGCCGGCGTTCTTTCGCAGAAAGATACAAGCGAAGGCGAATCGATCAACGAGATGATCCTTCAATACTTAATCGACAACGGTTCGGTTACCGCGCAGACCCTAAAGGAGTTTAAACCCGGCATCTGCAACCGTCTTGACCGTAATACGCCCGGACTCGTGCTGTTCGGAAAGACGCTTCCCGGAGGGCGTGAACTGAACCGGCTTTTAAAGGAGCGCACGCTCGGCAAATACTATTACGCCGTCGTTTTGGGAACCTTTCCGAAGGCAATCGACAGCAGACTTTATTTATGTAAGGATACTGCTGCCAATCAGGTGACGGTTTCGGACCGTCCGGAAGGCAATCAATACGTTTCGGTTCATACGGAGATTACCGCGGTCCGTACCGGTAAGGATCTGAGCCTTGTCCGCGTGCGGCTTCATACCGGCAAATCCCACCAGATCCGAAGCGTGCTTTCGTATCTCGGGTATCCGGTACTCGGGGATCCGAAATACATCCCGGAAGGCAGTCAATATGCCGTTTTGAATCAAAAGTACCGTCAGCTTTATCATTTAAGAGGACAGATGCTCCTCGCGTATGCGGTGCATTTTCCGAAGATTGCGGAAGGCGTTTTGCAAAACCTTTCCGAAAAGACGTTTTACGCGCCGCTTCCGAAACTGTTTGCGGAAGTAGCATCCTGCGAATTGGCGAAAGGGGAAGAATTGTATGCCGTCATGGAAATCCCGGGGACTTCGGGGATCGTTCTTTGAGGAATTGATTAACGAGACCAATGAATATTACCGTGATAACGGGATTGCGCTTGTTCATAAGATTCCGACCCCGATCACGCCGATCGAGATCGATAAGGAATCAAAGCATATCACGCTTGCCTATTTCGACCAGATCAGCACGGTCGACTACGTCGGCGTGGCACAGGGCGTTCCGCTCTGTTTCGACTGTAAGGAGTGCGCGCAGGATACGTTTCCGCTTCATAACGTGCATGAGCACCAGGTTAAATACATGCGCGATTTCGAGGCGCAGGGCGGCGTCGCGTTCCTTCTCATTTATTACACCGAGCGTGAGATCATTTATTATATGAATTATGACGAGCTCGCTTTCTTCTACGATCGGATGGAGAAGGGCGGGCGGAAGAGCGTCGCATTTTCCGAGCTGGACGGAACGCGGTTTTACAAAAAAGGGGACAGTCTTTACGTGAACTACCTCGAATACGTAAACGACGACCTTGCAAGGCGCGAAGACGGAAAAGGAGACGATTAAGCTGCCCTTGGCGGGGCATTTTCCGATGTTTTCGCAAAATGAATTTGAGTCTTGACAGATGAATTTTCGTTCTATATAATGTCTACATTCATTTGCTACCAAGTTAACACTCTACCACACGAAAGTGAGAGACATTATGACAGAATTATTACACACACCCGAAGGCGTACGCGATATTTACGGAAGGGAATGCAGGGAGAAGATCCTTCTTCAGAACAAGCTTAAGGACTGCATGCACCGGCACGGATATCTCGATATCGAGACTCCTTCGTTCGAATATTTTGATATTTTCAGCAAAGAGCGCGGAACCGTTCCGTCCAAGGACATGTATAAGTTCTTCGACCGTGAGGGCAATACGCTTGTGCTTCGTCCGGATATGACGCCGTCGATCGCGAGGTCGGTTGCGAAGTACTTCCGAGGCGAGGAAGGTCCGATCAAGCTTTGTTACTGCGGCAATACGTTCCAGAATAACGAAAGCTATCAGGGACGGCTTAAGGAAACAACGCAGCTCGGTGCCGAATTGATGAATGACGCTTCCGTTGAAGCCGATGCGGCGATAATCGAATTAACGATTGAATGCATACGCGCAGCCGGAATCGAAAGCTTTCAGATTGAAATCGGTATGGCTGCATTCTTTAAAGGACTTGTCGAAGACTGCCGTTTTAGCGAGGAAGAGGAAGAATCTCTCCGCAAGCTGATTAAAACGAAGAACCTGACCGGAGCTTCACAGCTTCTTTCCGCGACATCCGTAAGTAACGAGGATAAGGAACTGATCCTCCGGATTCCGGAACTGTTCGGAAGCTTTGAGAAAATCGGCGAGATCCGTCAGCTTACGAAGAATCAGAGAAGCCTCTGCGCGCTTGACCGTCTGCAGGCATTGTACGAAATCCTCGGTAAGGACGGTTACGACCGCTACGTTTCGCTTGATCTCGGCATGCTCAGCAAATACCGCTATTATACCGGTATCATATTCCGTGCGATCACGTACGGTTCGGGCGAGCCGGTAGCTTCGGGCGGCCGTTACGATAACCTTGTTTCGCAGTTCGGAATGGACGCGCCCGCAATCGGAATGTCGATTACGGTTGATTCGCTGATGATGGCGATCGAGCGTCAGGGGATTGCCGGAAACCTGAAGCAGGAGCCGTGCCAGGAATATATTACGGTAGCTCTTGCAAAGGGTCGTCTTGCGGAAAAGGCGATGGAGATCCTTACCAAAGCCGGGTATTCCTGCGAGGAAATGAAGGATAAGAGCACGAGAAAGCTGATCTTCACAAACGAAGAGCAGAAGATGCGTTTCTTCCTTGCCAAGGCCAACGACGTTCCGACCTATGTCGAGTACGGCGCCGCCGATATCGGCGTTGTCGGAAAGGATACGATCCTAGAGGAAGGCCGCAAGCTTTACGAAGTCATCGATTTCAATATGGGACGCTGCAGAATGTGCGTTGCGGGCCCGAAGGAAGCGAAAGAACTTCTCGGAAGCGGCAAGGTGATCCGCGTTGCAACGAAGTACCCGGCAATTGCTAAGGATTATTTCTTAAACGTAAAGCATCAGTCCGTTGAGATCATCAAGTTGAACGGTTCCATCGAGCTTGCACCGATCGTCGGTCTTTCCGAAGTGATCGTGGATATCGTCGAAACCGGTTCGACGCTTCGCGAGAACGGGCTTGAGGTTCTCGAGGAAGTTGCTCCGCTGTCCGCCAGAATGGTTGTCAATCAGGTCAGCATGAAGATGGAGCAGGAGCGCATTCAGAAGCTTATTAAAGACATCAAGGCCGTTTTGGATGCACAGTAAACGGTCTTTCGAAAGGAAAATACAATGAGAATAGTAACTTTAACGGAGCAATCCAAACGCGAACTGCAGGACATTCTCGCAAAAAGAAGCACCGAATCGTTCCGCAAGCAGGAAGATGCGGTTGCCGAGATCATTAAAAACGTCCGCGCAGACGGCGACCGTGCCGTATTTGAATATACCGCCCGCTTTGACGGTATAGAGATCAATAAGGACAATATCGAAGTAACGAAAGCGGAGATTGAGCAGGCTTATAAGGAAATCGATCCGGAACTGCTTAAGGTTATCCGCGATGCGATCAAAAACATCCGTGATTATCACATGCTCCAGAAGAGAGCGAGCTGGTTCGAGACGAAGGACGGCATATTCCTCGGACAGCGCATCCTTCCGATCGCCAAGGTCGGCGTATACGTTCCGGGCGGAAAAGCCGTTCTTTCCTCGAGCGTATTGATGAACGTGATCCCGGCCAAGGTTGCGGGCGTTAACGAAATCATTATGGTAACGCCTCCGCAGAAGAGCGGCGGACTCAATCCGACTTCGGTTGTTGCGGCTGTTGAAGCCGGCGTTGACCGTATCCTTAAGGTGGGCGGAGCCCAGGCAATTGCGGCGCTTGCTTACGGTACCGAAAGCATTCCGAAGGTAGACAAGATCGTTGGTCCCGGAAACATCTATGTGGCGCTTGCCAAGAAGGCCGTATACGGTGCGGTCGGAATCGATTCGATCGCGGGACCGAGCGAGATCCTGATTCTTGCCGATGAAACCGCCAATCCCCGCTATGTGGCTGCCGATCTGTTGAGCCAGGCCGAGCATGACGAGCTTGCAAGCGCAATCCTCGTTACGACGAGCAGGGAGCTTGCCGAGAAGGTTTCCGTTGAGGTTGACAACTTCACGAAGAAGCTTTCGAGACAGGCCGTTATCGAGAAATCGCTTGAAAACTACGGCTATATCTTCGTTGCCGACTCGATGAAGCAGGCAATCGATACGGCCAATGACATCGCATCCGAGCACCTTGAGATTCTTACGAAGAATCCTTTCGATACGATGACCTACATTAAGAACGCGGGAGCGATTTTCCTCGGAGAGTACTCAAGCGAGCCGCTCGGCGATTATTTCGCCGGACCGGATCACATTCTTCCGACCAACGGAACCGCCCGTTTCTTCTCCCCGTTAAATGTGGACGACTTTGTGAAAAAGAGCAGCGTGATCTCGTATTCGAGAGAGGCACTGCAGCCCGTATATAAGGAAATCACCGCATTTGCCGAAGCCGAAGGACTTACGGCACATGCCAATTCGATTGCAGTACGGTTTGAAAAGGAGGACTGATCATGGCTAGAACGGCAACAATTAACCGCGAAACCAAAGAAACGAAGATTACCTGTACCCTGAATCTGGACGGAACCGGTAAGTTCAATATCGAAACCGGCATCGGATTTTTCGACCACATGCTTTGCGGTTTTGCGAAACACGGATTTTTCGATATGGATCTGAAAGCCGTCGGAGATCTTCAGGTGGACTCGCATCACACGGTTGAGGATGTCGGGATCGTGCTCGGTCAGGCCATCAAAGAGGCGCTCGGCGACAAGGCCGGCATCACCCGTTACGGAAGCTTTATCCTTCCGATGGATGAAACGCTTATGCTTTGCGCGCTCGACCTTTCCGGGAGACCTTATTTCTGCTATGACGTAACGACGACGGTTGACCGCGTCGGCGAGATGGATGCCGAGCTTGCGAAGGAATTCTTCTATGCGGTTTCTTATTCCGCGGGAATGAACCTGCACATCAAAATGCTTGCCGGCGAGAACAACCATCACATTTTGGAGGCGATGTTCAAGGCATTTGCCAAAGCCCTTGATATGGCGACCAAATACGACTCCCGCCTTGAGGGCGTACTTTCCACGAAAGGAACCATTTAAGCATGAAGAAGAGCATTTATGCCTATATCAATGCCGAAACCGAGTACCGTTCCAATGTGATCGAGAAAGCCAAATCCTACGAGCAGAACGGTGCGGACGGACTCTATGTTTATAACTACGATTCCGGAGAGCACGAACAGACCGCCTTTTTGGAAACGGTCCGCGAGATCATGAAGGAAACGGATATTCCGCTTATGATCGGCTGCGTCGTAAAGCGTTTCGAAGACGTTAAGAAGGCGCTTTATACCGGCGCGGAAGCGGTAGTCGTTCAATACGGAACCGATTTTCCGAAGGAAGAGATCGTCAAAGCAATCGACCGTTTCGGAAAGAAGTGTATTTTCATCGAATTCAATACCGACCCCGATACGTCACGCGGGGAGTATGAGGATACCGATCTGTTGAACTCCTTAAAGGAAATCGGCATTGCGGGCTTCGTGTTTAAGCACGTCGTTCCCGATAAGATCAAAAAGCATGTTGCGGAAAGCCCGCTTCCGGTAATGATCCGCGACAGCCTTGTAAGAAACGATATCGAGTCGATCCTTTCGATGGACAATGTTTCGGCGCTTCTTACAAATTACTATGTCGGAAAGAACATCAACCGCGTTAAGAAGGCGATGCTTGATTTCGGCATCGATACGAAGTGCATGATCAGTTCGATTCCGTTCTCCGAATTCAAGAAGGGACCGGACGGACTAGTTCCGGTTGTCGTTCAGGATTATAAGACCTCGGAAGTTCTGATGGTTGCTTACATGAACGAGGAAGCTTACGAGAACACGGTCAATACCGGAAGAATGACGTATTTCTCAAGAAGCCGGAACGAACTGTGGGTGAAGGGTGAGACGAGCGGCCATTACCAGTTCTTAAAGGAACTGCGGATCGACTGCGACAAGGATACGATCCTTGCAAAGGTTCACCAGCTCGGCGCCGCGTGCCATACCGGCAACCGTACCTGCTTCTTTACGGAACTTTGCAAAAAGGAATACGCCGGCTACAATCCGCTCAACGTTCTCAATGAGGATTACGAGATCATTCTCGATCGGAAGAACAATCCGAAGGAAGGCTCCTATACGAATTATCTGTTCGAAAAGGGAATCGATAAGATATTAAAGAAGTGCGGCGAGGAGGCGACCGAGATCACGATCGCAGCAAAGAATCCGGACGCGGAAGAGCTGAAGTACGAGATCGCCGACTATCTCTACCATCTGATGGTATTGATGGTTGAGTGCGGACTTGACTGGAACGATGTTGTAAAAGAACTTGCCAACCGCAGAAAATCCTGATAATATGGATGCGGCCGGTAAGGCTTAGGAGGATATCATGGATTTTTTGGCTGAGCTCGGAAAGAGCGTTTTGACATATCTTGCACTGGTTGCCTGCGGAGGAGTCGGAATCTTCTGCGGCATCAAGCTCCGCAAGCGTAAGAACCGTTTGAAAGAACAGGAGAATGCGGAGAAGGAGCAGACTGCTTCTGCGTAAAATTTTTCTTGCATTTTCCGAAATATGCGTTATAATATGTTTTGTAACTAAGGTGGTATTGTAAAAGGAGTTCCGAATTCGGAACTCCTTTCCGTTTGCTTTTACGGAATAAGCACGGAGGAAGGATTAAGTATGGCCAAGAAGGAAACATACGAAAGCAGGACGGCCGAGCTTTTGGAGCCGATCCTTTCGGAATGTCAATTCGAGCTTGTCGATATCGATTATGAGAAGGAAGCGGGCGACTGGTATCTTCGCGTATATATCGATAAACCGGGCGGCATTACGATTGACGACTGCGAAAAGGTAAGCAGGGCTTTGAGCGACAGGCTTGACGAGGCAGACTTCATTGCGGAAGCATATATCCTCGAAGTCAGCTCACCGGGTCTCACGAGACCGCTTAAAAAGGAAAAGGATTTCGAACGGAACATCGGCAAGCCGGTGGAGATGAAATTCTTTAAGGCGGTTAACGGACGTAAGGAAATGACCGCGGACCTGAAGGCGTATGACCGCGACACGATCACGGTATGTGAAGACGGAACGGATCTCGTCATTGAGAGAAAGAACCTCTCGATGATCCGTCAGGCATTTGTATGGGAAACCGAATAAAAATATTACAGAAAAGAGGACACCATGGAAAAAGAAAACAAGAACATGCTGATTGAGGCACTGAATACGATTGAAAAGGAGAAAGACATTCCGAAGGAAGTGCTTTTGGAAGCAATTGAAACGGCACTCGTTGCAGCCGTAAAGAACGAGTACAAGAAGAACGACTATGTTACGGTTACGATCAATCCCGAGAGTGGTGATGTAAAGGTTCTTTCGGGATATGAGGTTACGGAGGAGGTAGAAGATCCCTCCATTCAGATCACTCCCGAAGAGGCAGCCGCACGTTTCCCGCATAAGAAGCTCGCTATCGGCGACGTTGCTTATCAGGAAGTGATCCCGCATGATTTCGGACGTATTGTTGCAAGCCGGGCAAAGCAGGCAATCGTTCAGAAGATCCGCGAGGAAGAGCGCAAGCAGCTTTACGAGAAGTATGCAGGCAAGGAGCATGAGGTTGTTACCGGTATCGTTCAGCGTATCAGCGAGAAGACGATCACCCTGAACCTCGGCAAGATGGACGCTCTTCTGATCGAGTCCGAGCAGATCCGCGGCGAGACCTTCCGTCTTAACGAGCGCGTAAAGGTTTACGTTCTCGAAGTTAAGGAAACCCCTAAGGGACCGAAGATCACCGTATCCCGTACCCATCCGGACCTTGTTAAGAGACTTTTCGAGAACGAGGTTGCCGAAGTCGCGGACGGAACCGTTGAGATCAAGAGCATCAGCCGTGAGGCCGGCCAGAGAACGAAGATGGCCGTTTACTCGCATCATCCGAACGTAGATCCCGTCGGCGCATGCGTAGGCGTTAACAGCGCCCGTGTAAACGCGGTTGTTGACGAACTTCGCGGTGAGAAGATTGATATCATCAACTGGAGCGATAACCCGGAGATCCTTATCAAGAACGCGCTTTCGCCCGCCAAAGTCGTTTATGTTGACGTAAACGAGGACGAGCACAGCGCAAGAGTAGTCGTACCGGATCACCAGCTCTGCCTTGCAATCGGTACCGGCGGACAGAATGCAAGACTTGCAGCCCGTCTTACCGGATACAAGATCGACATCAAGGGAGAGTCTCAGGTAGAAGGGTAGGTAGCCATGCCGAAGACCAAAAAGATACCGCTCCGCAAATGTACCGGATGCGGTGAGATCAAACCGAAGAAAGAACTCATCCGTGTGATCCGCACTCCCGAGGATACGGTCGAGATCGACCGGACCGGCAAGAAGAACGGACGCGGCGCATATCTGTGCGACAGTATCGAGTGCTTTTTGAAGGCGAAGAAAAGTCATGCGGTGGAACGTTCGCTTGACATCACATTTTCCGCGGAGCTTTACGAAGCTCTCGAAAAGGAGATGATCAGCAATGACTGACCGCGTGTTGAATATGCTCGGCATTGCCAGAAAGGCCGGAAAAATCTGTTCCGGAGAATTTCAGGCGGAAGATGCCGTACGCAGGGGAAAAGCCTGTCTTGTGATCATAGCGGGCGATGCCGCGAAGAACTCGCGCAAGAACATGACGGATGCATGTGCCTATTATAAGGTTCCTGCGGAGTTCTACGGAACGAAGGAATCGCTCGGGCGTGCAATCGGATGTGAGTTCCGCGCCGTCGTATGCGTCACGGATCAGGGGATAGCAGATAAAATCGTTAATTTAATTCATGTTGGAGGTATACCGAATGTCGAAAATCAAGGTCAATGAGCTGGCCAGAGAGCTTGGCGTAAAGAATAATGACCTTATGTCTTATCTTCGCGAGAAGGGCGTTGACGCAAAGAGCGTAACGAGCCTTGTCGACGATGAAGCAATCGCAATTGCGGAAAGTTTCTTCGGAAAGCGTAAGATTAAACACCAGGAAGCGAAGCCGGAAAATGCAAAGGGCGGCAAGCTGTTCTATCAGGACGGAACGCCTGTCCGCACGAAAGATTCCGAAGGCAACCCGCTTCCGATCACAGGCCCCGTTTTTGACGAGCAGGGCAATCTGAAGAAGCTGATGCTTGATAAAAACGGATTCCGCATTAAGCCCGAGAAGGACGAGAGCGGAAACATCACGACGGCGGTTTATTCGTATACGAAGGACGGACGTTTGGTCCGTCTTGCGGCGAAAAAGGATAAGCCTGCCGAGAATCCGAAGGAAGAGGCTCCCGTAAAAGCCGAAAAGAAGGAAGCCGAGAAGCCTGCTGCAGCCGAAGTGAAGGAAGAAAAGCCCGCGGAAACCGCTCCAAAGGCTATCGTTCCCGCGGAAACCGAGGTTACGGAAGCACCGGTAACGAGAACCGCTCCCGAAAAGACCGAAGTTACTGAGAAGCCCGCAGCAAAGGCTCCCGTTAAGCCTGCGGAAGGAAGACCGGTAAGAAGAGACGACCAGCAGGGCAATACCCGCGCACCTCGCGACGGACAGGGACAGGGCGGCTATAACCGCACGCCTCGTGACGGACAGGGACAGGGCGGCTATAACCGCACGCCTCGTGACGGACAGGGACAGGGCGGCTACAACCGCACGCCTCGTGACGGACAGGGTCAGGGCGGCTACAACCGTACTCCCCGTGACGGACAGGGACAGGGCGGCTACAACCGTACTCCCAGAGACGGACAGGGACAGGGCAGCTTTAACCGTACTCCCCGTGACGGACAGGGACAGGGCAGCTTTAACCGTACTCCCCGTGACGGACAGGGACAGGGCGGATTTAACCGCAGACCCGGTCAGGGACAGGGCATGGGCCGCGACAACTTCTCGAAGGGCTCATTCGATAAGGGAGCTTTCGATAAGGACAAGGACAGCGATACGAAGCGCACATTTGCCCGCAAGACCGACAGCCGCAGGGATGCTGGAAACATCAAGTCCGATTTCGCAAAGGACATCAACAAAGAGCATCGTGCAGATGCATACAATAACAAGAACCGTGACCGCAACAAGAGCCGTAACTTCGATAAGGACATGGAAACTGTCGGTAAGAAGGGCAAGCAGGTCAAGAAGGACGGAAGAGGCGCTTTCATTAAGCCCGAGCCGATCCCGGTTAAGCAGGAAGATCCGGATGAAGTAAAGACCATCGTGATCCCTGAAGTGATCACGATCAAGGAACTAGCCGACAAGATGAAGCAGAATGCTGCCGCAATCGTTAAGAAGCTGTTCCTTTCCGGTAAGATCTGCAATGTCAACACCGAGCTTCCGTTTGAGGAGGCCGAGCTTCTCGCGATGGATTACAACTGCATCGTTGAGAAGGAGCAGGTAATCGACATGGTGGAAGAACTCATGCGCGATACCGAAGACAATGAGGATACGCTCGTGAAACGTCCTCCGGTTGTCTGCGTAATGGGTCACGTTGACCACGGTAAAACGTCCATCCTCGATAAGATCCGTTCCACAAACGTAACGGCCCGCGAGGCAGGCGGTATTACACAGCACATCGGTGCTTATCAGATTGAGATCAACGGCGAGCTGATCACGTTCCTCGATACACCCGGCCACGAGGCATTTACCGCAATGCGTATGCGCGGCGCCATGGCTACGGATATCGCGGTTCTGGTTGTTGCGGCGGACGATGGCGTTATGCCGCAGACCATAGAGGCAATTAACCATGCGAAGGCGGCAAATGTGCCGATCGTCGTTGCAATCAACAAAATGGATAAAGAAGGCGCCAACCCTGACCGTGTTCTTTCGGAACTGTCCGATCAGGGCCTCGTTTCCGAGAGCTGGGGCGGCGATGTTGTAACGGTTCCCGTATCCGCGAAGACCGGTATGGGTATCGAGCAGTTGCTTGAGATGATTCTTCTTACCGCTGAGGTTCAGGAGCTTCGTGCGAACCCGAACCGTAAGGCAAGAGGTATCGTTATCGAGGCGAAGCTTGACAAGGGCCGCGGTCCCGTTGCGACCGTACTCGTTCAGAAGGGTACTCTTCATGTCGGCGAGAACGTTGCAATCGGTTCTTCATTCGGTAAGATCCGCGCAATGATCAACGATAAGGGCCAGAAGGTTACCGAAGCGAAGCCTTCGACTCCGGTTGAGATCCTCGGTCTCAACAGCGTTCCGAACGCAGGCGATACGCTTGTTGTAACCGGAACCGAGAAGGAAGCAAGAGAAATCGCGGAAGCATTTATCGCGCAGCATAAGGAACAGCTTATTGCGGAGACCAAGTCCAAACTGTCTCTTGAAGGTCTGTTCGATCAGATCAAAGCCGGCAACGTTAAGGAGCTCAACATTATCGTTAAGGCCGACGTGGCAGGTTCCGTTGAGGCCGTTAAGCAGTCTCTTACGAAGCTCAGTAACGATGAAGTTGCGGTACGCTGCATCCACGGAGGAGCGGGTAACATTAACGAAAGCGACGTTATCCTTGCAAGCGCGTCTAACGCGATCATCATCGGCTTTAACGTTAAGCCCGATACGACCGCAGCCGATACCGCGGAGCGCGAGAATGTCGATATCCGTCTGTACTCCGTCATTTATAACGCGATCGATGACATCGAGCTTGCCATGAAGGGTATGCTTGATCCGATTTACGAAGAGGTGGTTACCGGTCATGCCGAGATCCGTCAGCTATTTAAAGCAAGCAACGTCGGAACCATCGCAGGTTCTTACGTTCTTGACGGTAAGATCCAGCGCGGCAGCAAGGCAAGGATCACGCGTGACGGCAAGCAGATCTTTGAAGGCAACATTGCTTCCCTGAAGCGTATGAAGGATGACGTGAAGGAAGTTGCAGCCGGCTACGAATGCGGTATTTTGTTCGAGAAATTCAACGAGATTGCCGAGGGCGACCAGGTTGAGATTTACGTTATGCAGGAAGTGCCTCGCAAGTAGGTAGAAAGCAGGTATTTTGAAAAAGAACAGTATTAAAAACACAAGAATCAATCAGGAAGTTCAAAGAGTACTCGGAAATCTGATTCTTCTTGAGGTGAAGGATCCGCGCATTGCCCCCATGACGAGCGTTTCGGGTGTGGAGGTTGCGCCGGATCTGAAATCCGCCAAGGTTTTCATTACCGTTTTCGGTGATGAAACCGTTAAGAAGCAGACGCTTCAGGGACTTAAGAGCGCGATGCCTTTTTTACGCTCCGGGCTTGCCAAGGAACTGAACCTTCGCAATACTCCCGAACTTCGTTTCCACATCGACGAATCACTCGAATACGGCATGCATATGAATGCCTTAATCGATTCCCTTCACAGTTCGGATGAGGAGGAAGACAATGAGTGAGCTTCTCGAAACAATCATAGGTGATGCCGGTACAATCGGCATCTGCGGACATATTCACCCGGACGGCGACAGCGTCGGATCGGTGCTCGGATGCTATCTTTATCTGAAGAACGTATTTCCGGATGCCGAGATTACTCCGTATCTCGATCAGCCCGGCGAAAGCTTCCGTATGCTGACGGGAATTGAGCAGATCCGGTCGGATTTTCAGCTCCCCGAGGAACCGTTTGACGTGTTCATCAGTTTAGACTGTGGAAGCGCGGACCGTATGGGCAAATGTCAGGAAGCATTTGACAAAGCGAAGAAGACCATCAGCATCGATCACCATATTACGAATACCGGTTTCGGTCAGATCAACTTTGTTGAACCGTATGCAAGCTCTGCATGCGAAGTGCTGTTCGGTCATCTCGACCGCGAGAAGATCGATCTGCCGACCGCGGAAGCGCTTTATGTCGGGATCATGCACGATACGGGCGTTTTCAAGTACAGCTGTACGTCCGAAAAGACGATGAACATTGCCGGCTTTTTGATGAGCAAGGGCATTGATACGGCCAATCTGATCGATCAGAGCTTTTACATGAAAACGTTTAAGCAGCTGAAGGCGATGGGATACGCCCTTAACAAGGCGGAGCTTCAGCTCGGCGGCAAAGCAATCATTACCGTTCTTACAAAGAACGACATGGAGAAGCTCGGCATTACTTCGGCCGATACGGAAGGAATCGTCAGCGAACTTCGTACGACCGACGGCGTCGAATGTGCCGTTTTCGTACGCGAAGACGCTCCTCAGACTTACAAATTCAGCCTCCGCAGCAACGGTAAGGTTGATGTTTCCGCGATTTCTTCGTCATTTGACGGCGGCGGTCACAAGATGGCTGCCGGATTTACGGCAAAGGGAGAGCTGGACGGCATTCTCACGCAGGTTTATGCGATGATCATGCTGCAGCTGTAAACATGAACGGAATTTTGGTAATCAGAAAAGAACAAGGCTATACCTCTCACGATGTTGTTGCAAAACTGAGAGGTATTTTGCATGTAAAAAAGATCGGTCATACGGGTACGCTTGACCCGGATGCAACCGGCGTGCTGCCTGTATGTATCGGGAACGCGACCAAGGTGTGTGACCTCATCATGGACGGCGACAAAGTATACACGGCCGGCGTGAAACTCGGCGTTACGACCGATACGCAGGACATAAGCGGAACGGTTTTGAGCGAGTGTAAGCCCGATATTTCCTTAACGGAGCTTTTGAAGGCGGCGGAGCATTTTCTCGGAGAGATCCTGCAGCTGACGCCGATGTATTCCGCAAGAAAAGTCAACGGGCAGAAGCTTGTCGACCTCGCAAGAAAAGGAATTACCGTCGAGCGCGAACGCAAGAAGGTACGGATCGAACGGATCGAAATCTCGGATTATAACCGGGAGGAAGGCACGTTTCAAATGCTTGTACGCTGCTCGAAAGGAACCTATATCCGTACGCTTTGTAACGATATCGGCGAGTTGCTCGGATGCGGAGCCTGCATGAGCAGTCTTGTAAGAAACGAAACGACCGGCTTTTCGCTTAAAGATTCGCATACGATTGACGAAGTTAAGGAAGCTTTCGAAAACGGGACGTTTGACTCGTATCTGATCCCTGCGGATTCGCTTTTTGGGGATTACGGAAAAGCGGACGTAACCGTACAGGGAAAGTTTTTTTTGCAAAACGGAAACCCGCTTAAGCCCGAGCAGGTATCCATTGCATGCGGTCCCGCGGATCGGATCCGGGTATATGAGGACGGCGTATTTAAAGCGCTTTATGAGCTTAAGGGCGGTTTTTATAAGCCCGTAAAAATGTTTTTGTAACAGGAATGACTATGAGATTTTACGATTCTCCTTCGGCGTATGACGGAAACGAATGCGCCGTAATGCTCGGCAAATTCGACGGCCTTCATCTCGGTCACCGCGCGCTTCTTCATGCGATGGAGAAAGAATGCGGCGGTTTCACGAAGGTGATCCTTTCGATCGAGCCGGTGACAAATGAGACGAAAGACATATTTTCCTTTGCGGAGAAGCAGGAAGTATGCGCGGAACTCGGTTTTCAGGCGTTTGTGCGCCTTCCGTTTACGGATGATGTCCGTTCGATGAAGCCCGGAGATTTCGTGCGGGACATTCTGATCGGTTCCCTGAAAGCAAAACGGATCTATGTCGGAGAAGGGTTTCGGTTCGGAAACGGCCGAAGCGGCGATACGGAGTTTCTTACGAAGGAAGCCGGTTCGTTCGGGGCATCGGTTACGGTTGTTCCGCCGGTTTTATATGACGGCATTCCGGTTTCCAGTACCGAGATCCGAAGAAGAATATCCGAAGGGCTGACGGATCAAGTCAGCGGACTGCTCGGACAGCCGTATTTCATCAGCGGAAATACGCGTGAAGGCAGGAAACTCGGGCGCGTGATGCATTTTCCGACATTAAACCTCGCACCGGACACAAGAAAGCTGCTTCCGCCGTTCGGAGTATACCGGACATTCACCGAATATGAGGGAACGGTTTATCCTTCGGTGACGAACGTCGGCGTAAATCCGTCTGTTAAGGAGGACGGGAGAGTATCGGTTGAGACGCATCTGTTAAGGACGCCTCCGGAAGACGTCCCGTACGGCGCTTTCATCAAGGTCTTCTTCGCCGAAAGAATCCGTTCGGAACGCAAATTCGCCTCGATCGACGAGCTTTCGGAACAGATCCGAAAGGACAGGGAAACCGTCGAAAAGATGATATCGGACCTGCAGCCGGATGATTGAGGAAACCGCGGAAAAACAAACCCGGACCTTTAGCCGGTTGCATAAGAAAACCACTGAAAAGCGGATGCAAATTCAGTAGAAAAAACTATTTACAAACCTTAGTACTTGTGCTATATTATCTATCGTTGACCGGCCCTCAGCTTTAGGAATCCTCAACCGGAGCTTAGGACACGGCGTAAATAATGAATTTTGGAGGAAACAACAATGATTTCGAAAGAGCAGAAGGCACAGATCGTTGCCCAGTACGGCAAGAATGCTCAGGACACCGGTTCCACGGAAGTGCAGATCGCACTCCTTTCCGCAAGAATCAAGGAACTTACCGAGCATCTTAAGAACAACAAGCAGGACAATCATTCCCGTCGCGGCCTTTACAAGATGGTAGGTCAGAGACGCGGTCTCTTGGATTATCTGAAGTCCAAGGACATCAATGCTTATCGTGATCTGATCGAGAAGCTTGAGATTCGTAAATAATGAATACTGTGGGGGCCATGTGAAATGCATGGCCCTATTGTTTCATTATGGCGGTTTTTCAGAACAATCAAACATTTTGCAGAGTAGGATTCTGTGCGTTAAGTGTCCGCGGGACGGAGAGTTGTCCGCGGAACGAAAAGCGTTTCGCTTGCGATACGGATTTCGCATCTCGCTGCTGAAAGGGAATTCTCCTTTTTGGTACAAGCGAATCAATGAAAGGAGGATTTTTTTATGAACAAAAAGAAATCGAAAGCCCTTATTTCCACGCTGCTCATCTGCCTTTGCGCAATGATGATCGCGATCCAGTTTGTGTTTGAGAGGTTTCTTTCCATCTCGACACCTTTTTACCGGATCGGGCTGACGTTTATCTCCAGAGCGGTCACCGGTCTTTGCGTCGGCATGATTCTCGGAGGCTTATGCAGCTGGACGGCCGATTACCTCGGTTCCATTCTCGTTTACGGAAGCGTTAACCCGTTTATTTCGGCCGCGGCGCTGCTGCGGGGTCTCTGTTTCGGGTGGGCTTACCGTAAGAAGGAGCCGAACATCGTATTTACCGTATTGACGGTTCTTTTTGACCAGTTTTTCTGCGGATGGGTTGTCACAACAACCGGACTCATCCGGTTTTACGGAATGCCGAATAATGCTGCCACATGGGGTTCGCGTGCCCTGCAGGCGCTGTTTCTTACCGCCGTGGAGATTCCGGTGCTGCTTCTGTTAAACAAATCCGTATTCCCGCCTCTTCGTGCTTTTTTAAGAGGACATGGCGTCTATGACCGGTTTGACCGGAAGGAGAAATCCGTTGAAGATTGAAGAAGCGTATGCTTTTATAAAAAATGAGAAGACCAATGTGTCGAAACCCGGTTTGAGCCGCATCCGTAAGCTGATGCGGCTTTTGGGCAATCCGGAGAAGGATATGAAGCTGATCCATGTTGTCGGAACGAACGGCAAAGGCTCCGTTTCCGCTATGATTTCTTCGGTTTTGAAGGCAGGCGGATACCGTACCGGTACGATGTCTTCCCCGGCGCTGTTCGGATTGAAGGATTATTACCGCGTTCTCGGCGAGCCGGTTGATGATGAAGACTACTGCAATGCGGCGGAAGCGCTTTCGGTTGTCTGCGGAGGCTTCTCCGATGAGGAATATCCTTCGGAATTCGAGCTTTCCGTTGCGCTCGGCATCCTTCTCTTTGCCGCAAAGGAGTGCGAATATGTCGTACTCGAAGCCGGCATGGGCGGATCGAAGGATGCAACGAATCTGGAAACGCCCGGTTTTCTTACCGTGATCACGCATGTTGCGATGGATCATGAGAAATATCTCGGTTCGACAGTCGGAGAGATCATAAAAGAAAAATGCGGCATCGTTTCAAAAGGCGAGTCGATCGTTCTTGCCGTTAACGAAAAGGAAGTCCGAAAGTACTGCGAGCAATACGCATTTGACAACGGCTGCCCGTTTTTATACGCGAATGACCCGCAGATCAACATTTCCCAAACCGGACTCGGCGCAAGACTCAAACTTCCGGGAACGTTTCAGAAGGAAAATGCGAAGACCGTCTGCGCGGCATCCTATGCGCTCCGTTTAAAGAACGTTTTCCTGACGGATGAAGCAATCAAAAAAGGACTTGAAGACACAAAACTTCCGTTCCGATTTGACATTCGACGCAATAAGCCTTATTTTATCCTTGACGGAGGTCATAATCCGGACTGCACGAGGGCGCTTTGCGAAACGCTTGCTTTGCTTCCGAATGCGGATAAGTTTCTGATCGTTACCGGTGTTATGGCGGATAAGGATTATGCCGCGATGTATCCGATGCTTGCACCGTTTGCATCGAAGTTTCTTACGGTTACTCCCGATAATCCGAGATCGCTCCCCGCGAAAGACCTTCGGAAATATCTGAAGAGTATCGGAGCGGAAGCGGATGCGATGCATTCTTTGAAAGAAGCCGCGGAACGTGCCGCGGATGCTTACCGGGACGGGGCAAATGTGCTCTGCACCGGAACGCTTTATATGATGGCCGAGCTGGAACAGTCGTTCCGCGACGTCGGATTGTTTATTTAAGAGGTTGTATTTGCCGTGACTTACGAAGAGATTTTAACGAAACTTACGTCCAAGAGCTTTTTCTCGCAGTTTGCGGGTCTTTACCGCATGAAGAAGACGATGGAATACTTCGGAAACCCCGAAGATAGCCTTAAAGTCATTCATGTTGCCGGTACGAACGGCAAAGGGTCCGTTTCCGCGATGCTGCATTCGGTTTTGAAGGAAGCAGGATACCGTGTCGGACTGTTTACATCCCCGTATATCCATGATTTCCGTGAACGAATCCAGATCAACGGCGAGCTGATCCCGAAGGAATCGCTTACCGCGATTGCCGAAGAAGTAATGAACTATACGGATACGCTTTCGGATGCGCCGAACCAGTTTGAACTGCTGACGATCATTGCGCTGCTGTATTTTTCTCGTGAAAACTGCGACATCGTTGTTTTGGAGACCGGACTCGGCGGAACTTACGATCCGACCAACATCGTTCCGAACCCGCTCTGCAGCGTGATCATGAACATCGGCCTCGATCACTGCAAGATTCTCGGAAACACGATTGCCGAGATCGCTTCGGCGAAGGCCGGAATCATTAAAAAGGACTGTAACGTCGTATTGTATCCTTCCTGTCCGGAAGCAATGGAAGTTCTTATGAAAACGGCGGAAGCAAGGAATGCTCCGGTTTCAACGGTTGACCTTGCGCTTCTGAAGCCGCTTCCCGCGGTTCCGCATTTTGAGCATTTCCGTTACCGCGATTACGATATCGAGCTTCGTCTTCTCGGGAAGCACCAGCAGAAGAACTGCGCCGTTGCGATTGAAGTAATCCGACTGCTTAACAAAACGGATTATTACATCAGCGATATTGACATCATTCGCGGAATGGCCAACGTGGAATGGCCCGCGAGGATGGAACTGCTCCATATAAAGCCGACGGTTTATCTTGACGGAGGGCATAATCCTCAGTGTATTACGGCTGCGGAAGAGTTCTTTGCCACGTCCGCATTTGTCGGCAGAAAGATCCACATCCTTACCGGAATCCTGGCTGATAAGGATTACCGCAGCATGCTTACGATCATGAGCGAGTTTGCGGATGACATTACGTTCTTCCGGTTCGATCACCCGCGTGCGATCCCCGAGGAAGAACTGCAGGAGCTTTGTGAAGAGTTTCAATTGAACCGTACCGATGATCCCGAAGAGTGGATCGGCAAGTATGAGCGGAAAGGAAGCGACAAGGACGTGATCCTCTGCATCGGGTCTCTTTATATGACGGACCGGATCCGCACATACTTCGGCAAGACCTCAAATTGAGAGGATGCGTAATATGGAGAATAAGAAACGGAATTTCAGGCTTTGGATCGTAATCGGCATCGTATGGTTTATCCTGCTTGTCGGCGGTATCATTTTCTATGTTGTTTACAAAAACAGCGACGATGATGACAGCGTTAAAAAGGATCCGAAACCTACGGCCGAACTGACTGCGACACCGGTTCCTTCCCCCGGAGGAGATGACGTGACTCCGAGTACGGAGCCTACGGCCGAACCTACATTGGAGCCTACGGCTGAGCCGACTCCTAAGCCGACCGAAGAACCGACACCCGAGCCGACCGGAACGCCGATTGATCCCGATTGGAAGCCCGAGGAAGGAACGCCTTACGGGAATCACGGCAAGCTTACCGTTTCCGGAACGAAGATTATCGACGCATACGGTAAGGAATACCAGTTAAAGGGCGTCAGCACGCATGGGCTTCAGTGGTTCCCCGAATATGTAAACCGGGAAACGTTTAAGACAATCCGCGACGAATGGGGCGCGAACGTGATCCGTCTCGCGATGTATACCGACGAGAACGGCTACTGCGTCGGCGGAAGCGCGGTTAAGGAAAAACTGAAGACCGTTGTGAAAAACGGCGTTCAGTACGCGACCGAGCTCGGCATGTACGTCATCATCGACTGGCATATTCTGCATGACCTGACCCCGATGAAATATGCCGACGAGGCGGAGGCATTCTTCAGGGAAATGACCGCGGAATTCGGTTCCTACGGTAACGTCATCTATGAAATCTGCAACGAGCCGAACGGCGGCACCGACTGGCCCGAGATTAAGAAATACGCAGAGCGCATCATTCCCGTGATCCGCTCAAATGCGAAAGACGCCATCATCATTATCGGCACCCCGACCTGGAGCCAGGACGTGGACCGTGCAGCGGCCGATCCCGTTAAGGGCACGAATCTGATGTACGCGCTTCATTTTTATGCCGGCACGCATAAGGATAATCTCCGATCGAAGATGGTTGCGGCGATCAAGGCGGGGCTGCCCGTATTTGTCAGCGAATACGGCATCACGGACGCTTCCGGTAACGGACGCTGCGACATCGAGGAAGCGAACAAATGGGTCGCTGTCATGGATCAGTACAAGGTTTCGTATATCTGCTGGAACCTTGCGAACAAGAACGAAAGCTCGTCGCTGATCAAAAACGGCGTAAAGAAGCTGAGCGGATTTAACGAGGAAGACCTTTCCGTCGAGGGCAACTGGCTTGTACGCATTCTGCACGGAAAGACCGAATTCACCGAAGAGGAGCTGGAGAAGATCCTCGAGCAGGCGGAGACCGGCTACAGCGGCGGGGAAGGAACCCCGAAGGCGATTTCGTTCCGAAAGACGATCGGAAACCTGACGGTATCCGTTGTTTCCGTAAACACATGGATGGAAGGCGGCAAATACTGCTACCAGTGTGATTTCATCATCAAAAACGGCGGCGGAAGCGCAGTGAACGGCTGGAAGGCCGTGATCCATTGCGGCGTCAACGCGGCCGCGAAGAACTATTGGTGCTGCAAGGCGTCAGGCAGCGGAAAGCAGATCCGGCTTGATGCCGAAAGCTATAACAAAACGATCGGCGCGAAAGGAACGCTTGATGGCGTAGGTATCATTATTGCGGCCGACGGTCCGCTTACGATAACCGATATCACGATTCCGTAACATTTTCCGGAGTTTTCCCGATTGGGAAGGCTCCGGTTTTTTACTGTTTTCAACGGCTATTCAGGTCTGCAGCCGGAAAGCGGTTAAAATGAGCCGGAAAGTTCTGAAAATTATGTGAAAATGTGCTTCGAATGGGCAATTTTTTTCGTTATCATATGGTATTTTTTCGGGATGTGTGATATAATTTAGCAGAATGCGGGTTTATGTGCGCATAACAAAATAAAACATACGGGGTCTTTTTCACCGTGACTTCTGATAAGTCCGCTGCCGGAGGCTGATTTATCAGTTGTTACGGGGACTCCGTGAAAAGAAAGGAGTACTGTATGTACAAGAGTTTCAGTATGGAACTTGCCGGCCGCACCCTGACCGTTGACATTGACAGGGTTGCGAAGCAGGCAAACGGTGCAGCATTGATGCACTACGGCGATACGACGGTTCTTTCGACCGCTACCGCAAGTGAAAAGCCGAGAGACGGCATTGATTTCTTCCCCCTCAGCGTTGAGTATGAGGAGAAGATGTATGCCGTAGGCAAAATCCCCGGAGGTTTTAACAAGAGAGAAGGTAAGGCAAGCGAGAACGCAATCCTTACTTCCCGTGTTATCGACCGTCCGATGCGTCCTTTGTTCCCGAAGGACTACCGCAACGACGTAACGATCAACAACCTCGTTTTGAGCGTTGATCCCGAATGCACGCCTGAGCTTACCGCAATGCTCGGTTCCGCAATCGCCGTGGCGATTTCCGATATCCCGTTCGACGGTCCCTGCGCTACGACGCAGGTCGGCATGATCGACGGCCAGTTCATCCTTAACCCTACGCAGGAGCAGACCCAGAAGGGCGACCTGAAGCTGACCGTAGCTTCCACGAGAGATAAGGTTATCATGATCGAGGCAGGCGCGAACGAGCTTCCCGAAGCTACGATGATCGAAGCCATCTACCTCGCTGACGCTACCAACAAGAAGATCATCGAGTTCATCGACAAGATCGTTGCAGAGTGCGGCAAGCCGAAGCATTCTTACACGAGTTGCGCGATTCCGGAAGAGCTGTTCGCAGCCATCAAGGAGATCGTTCCTCCGGCTGACATGGAAGTTCTGATGTTCTCCCCTGAGAAGCAGGAGAGAGAAGAGCGTATCCGCAATATGAAGGATACCCTCGCAGAGCGTTTCGCCGATAACGAAGAGTGGCTTCCCCTGATTGACGAAGCCGTTTACCAGTACGAGAAGAAGACCGTTCGTAAGATGATCCTCAAGGATCACAAGCGTCCCGACGGACGTGCAATCACCGAGATCCGTCCTCTTGCCGCTGAGGTTGACCTCATCCCGAGAGTACACGGTTCTTCGATGTTCACCCGCGGACAGACGCAGATCTGCGATATCGTTACCCTTGCACCTCTTTCCGAGGCACAGAAGGTTGACGGTCTTGATGACAACATCGTAAGCAAACGTTACCTGCATCAGTATAATTTCCCGGCTTACTCCGTAGGCGAGACCAAGGTTTCGAGAGGTCCCGGACGCCGTGAGATCGGTCACGGAGCACTCGCTGAGCGCGCACTGCTTCCGGTACTTCCTTCCGAGGAAGAGTTCCCTTACGCAATCCGTGCCGTATCCGAGACGTTCGAGTCTAACGGTTCGACTTCCATGGCTTCGACCTGTGCAAGCTGCATGTCCCTTATGGCTGCAGGCGTTCCGATCAAGAGAATGGTTGCAGGTATCAGCTGCGGACTTGTTACCGGCGAGACCGATGACGATTTCGTACTTCTTACCGATATCCAGGGTCTTGAAGACTTCTTCGGCGATATGGACTTCAAGGTAACCGGTACGACCGAAGGTATTACCGCAATCCAGATGGATATCAAGATCCACGGTCTTACCCGTCAGATCGTTGAGGGCGCTATCGCAAGATGCCGTGAAGCAAGACTTTTCATCATGGACAACTGCATGAAGCCCGCAATCGCAGAGCCTCGCAAGGAAGTAAGCAAATACGCTCCGAAGATCATCCAGATGTCGATCGATCCCCAGAAGATCGGCGACGTTGTCGGACAGAGAGGCAAGACCATCAATGCGATCATCGACGCTACCGGCGTTAAGATCGATATCACCGATGACGGAAACGTTTCCATCTGCGGAACCGATCCCGAGGCTATGGAAAAGGCCCGCAGAATGGTTGAGATCATCGTTACCGAGTTCGAAGAAGGCCAGATCCTTGAAGGTAAGGTTGTCAGCATTAAGGATTTCGGCGCATTCCTTGAGTTTGCACCCGGTAAGGAAGGCATGATCCATATTTCCAAGATTGCCAAGGAACGCATCAATCACGTTGAGGACGTTCTTACGCTCGGCGACGTTGTCAAGGTTGTATGCCTCGGCAAGGATAAGATGGGCCGCTTCAGCTTCTCGATGAAGGATCTGAAGGCATAATAATCTGATTTCAGATACGAAGGTGCCATAGAACGGGTAAGCCATTTTATGGCACCTTTCTCAAAAAAAGAAAAGGTATTTCAAACTGTTACCGACAGGGGGTGGAACTGCTTGAAACAATATATGACATTTCATGAAAATCCCGAAATCCTTCATGTGAACACCGAGGAATCAAGGAATTACTACATTCCTTTTGCTCCCGGCGAGGATGCATTTGCCGGACGGAGATCCTCCGGCAGGTTCACCGACTTGAACGGATCGTGGGATTTTACTTTTTATCCGAGCTTTTACGAGATGCCGTCGGATTTTCTGAAGGAAGCTTTCCCGGATACGATCCCGGTTCCTTCCTGCATCCAGTATCACGGCTACGATCGTGCGCAGTATACGAATTTTGCGTATCCTTTTCCGTATGATCCGCCTTACGTACCGCTTGACAATCCGACCGCCGTATACCGCCGCACGTTTTCCTACGAGAATGACGGAATGGAGCGGTATCTCGTGTTCGAAGGTGTCGACAGCTGTTTCTACCTGTTCGTAAACGGTCAGATCTTCGGTTACAGCCAGGTCAGCCACGCCATGCAGGAATTCCGTATTACGGAAGCTCTGAAGGAAGGGGACAATGAGATTGCCGTCGCCGTTCTTAAGTGGTGCGACGGCTCTTACCTTGAGGACCAGGACAAGATCCGCCTGAGCGGTATATTCCGTGACGTTTATCTGCTTAAAAGACCGAAGGAGCACATCGTAAAGTATTCCTATACGGCTTCCTTCAACGAGTCTTATGATACCGCCACGGTACACATTCAGTCCGAAGGCCTTTCGGATGTTACCTATACGCTTCTGGATGCGGAAGGGAAGATGATCACCGAAGGACACGCGGACGAGGACGGCTTCTTCGATTTCAAGATTGAGAATCCGATCCTTTGGAACAGTGAAGCGCCGTATCTTTACGATCTGTCGATCAAAGCCGGAGATGAAGTAATCGGCGAGAAGGTCGGTCTTCGGGACATCCGGATCGAAAACGGCGTGTTCCTCATCAACGGCGTTGCCGTGAAGCTGCGCGGAATCAACCGTCATGACAGCTACTATAAGACCGGATACACCTGTGATGAAAAGCAGATGCGCGAGGACCTGTATCTGATGAAGCGCTGCAATATCAATACGATCCGTACGTCGCATTATCCGAACCAGCCGCTGTTTTACAAGCTCTGCGATGAGATCGGAATGTTCGTCATCGACGAAGCCGACTTTGAATCGCACGGCTGCGTGACCGCCGCAAACGGATGGGACTGGAAGGCGGGCTACGATAAGATCGCGCTTACCGCAACCGATCCGATGTTCGCGAAAGCAATCACCGACCGAGCCATGAAGCTTGTCACAAGAGACATTAACCGTCCGTGCGTGATCATGTGGTCGATGGGCAACGAAGGCGGCTACAGCAAATACGTCGAGGACGCCGTAAAGCTCGTGAAGGCGACCGATATCACAAGACCGGTTCATTACGAGAGCAGCATTTATATCCTTGACGGCACAAGCACCGACGAGATCGATGTTGAGTCGAGAATGTACGCGCCGCTTTCGGATATCATCAAGTATCTCGACGATGAGAATAATACGAAGCCGTATTTCCTTTGCGAGTATTCGCATTCGATGGGAAACAGCAACGGCGATCTGAACGCATACTGGGATCTGATCTATTCCAACGAGCGCCTGATGGGCGGCTGCGTTTGGGAATGGTGTGATCATTCGTTCTCGCTCGGTACGATGTCGGACGGCAGCGAGAAGTTCGGTTACGGCGGAGATTTCGGTGACGAAGACCAGAATGACGGAAACTTCTGCTGTGACGGTATCGTTTATCCGGACCGCAGACTTCACACCGGGTTTTACGAATTGAAACAGGCATATCGTCCGCTTGATGTAAAGGTTTCCGAAGGAAATGCCTCGGTTTACATCTTGACGAACCGTATGAATTTTACAAATTTTGAAGATATGTTTACGCTTTCGATGGAGATGCGCGACAGCGGCAGGTTCGTATTTGAATCCCCGATTACGCTGAACCTCGGCCCCGGCGAGTCGGCTCCTTTGCAGGCACCGGAACTTCAGCAGAACCACGGCGAAGACATTCGCGTGCGGTTCATTATCCGCTATAAGAATGACATGCCTTTCTGTGAGGCAGGCACCGAAGCGGGTTATGAACAGCTTGTGCTTCGAAGCGTCGATCACCGCTTCAGCCCGGTTAAGGTTTCCGGCCGTCTCTTCTTACACGCGAGAGAAGATGAGGACAACTATTACATCCGGACGAAGGAAGCCGAATATACGGTCAGCAAGAAAACCGCATCGATCGTATCGATGAAGATTGACGGCGAAGAGCAGTTTACCGATCCGGTATCCTTTAACCTTTACCGCGCGCCGATCGATAACGACGGCCGCATCAGAAAGGCTTGGGACGGGCTTAAACTGAACGAGCTTCAGCCGCGCGTTTACTCGATGAAGATTATCGAGGCGGTCGACATCGTAACGATCAAAACAGAGCTTTCCCTCGGCGCAAAGGGACTTTACCCGATGGCCAAGGTGAATCTCGAATACGTGTTCCTTCCGGCCGGAGAAGTCCAGATCCGCGCGGGCGTTACGGTTCACGAGCAGGTTCCTTACCTGCCGCGTTTCGGTGTTCGGTTCTTCTTGAAGGATGATTTCGAAGATTTCAGCTATTACGGCTTCGGTCCTTTTGAAAGTTATGTGGACAAATGCCTCGCTTCTTATGTGGACCTGCATCATACGACGGTTACGAACAACTTTGAAGAGTATATCCGTCCGCAGGAGAACTCTTCGCATTGCGGCTGCCGTTACGCTACGGTTTCGAATGACCGCTGCGTGATCCGCGTTGATTCTGAGACTGAACTTTCGGTTAACGCGTCGCATTTTTCGCAGGAGCAGTTGACCGCGAAGAAGCACAATTGGGAACTGATCCCCGAAGACCGCACGATTCTTTGCTGCGATTACCGGATGTCCGGTGTCGGTTCTGCAAGCTGCGGACCGGATCTCGATGAGATTTTCCGCCTGAGCGAGAAAGAATTCAGTTTCCGGTTCTGGTTAAGCGCAAAGAAGCTGTCGACCAGATAGATACGGCAATCCCAAATGGGAAAGAAAGAAGAAAACGGTACTCGCACGTTTGGGCGGGCAGCCGATCAAGTAACAGGGAGATCCGCCCGCTTGGGGCGGTGTGTTAAATCGGAGAGTAATGAGTCGCTTATTTTACAGACAAAGTGCAGGAAATGACTGGAACAAGGCTTTGCCGGTCGGTAACGGACGCCTCGGAGGGATGGTTTTCGGCGGAACGGATCAGGAGAAGATCCAGCTGAATGAAGATTCCCTTTGGTACGGCGGACCGATGTACCGGATCAACCAGGACGCGAGACATAATCTCGGAAGAGTCCGCGAACTGATCCTTGACGGCCATATCAGTGAGGCCGAGGAGCTGCTGCTTCACAGCTTTACCGGCGTTCCGCAGAGCGAGAGAACGTATTCGACGCTCGGAGAGCTTAACATCTATTACAAAACGGGTCAGGGTGAATGGTCCGATTACGAACGGGAGCTTGACCTTGAAAATGCGGTTGCCCGCGTCCGTAAAAGAAAGAATGACGTGACCTACCGCGAAGAAATATTCGTAAGCGCGCCGGACGACCTTATGGTCATCATGCTTTCGACCGACGAAGAAATTCCTTTCGACGTTGACGTAAATTTCGGCCGTAAGACCTTTTACGACGGAGCTTACCATGACCGCGACACGGTTTATACGCTCGGTTCCATGGCCGGCGAGGATTACCGTTTCGCAAGCGGACTTACAAGCTTTCATATGGGCGGCGAAGTCGAATGCATCGGCGAGAATCTGATCTGCAGACAGGTTTGTAAGGTTTGCCTTCTGTTTACGGCTTATACGACGTTCCGCGCCGCGGATCCGGTTTCCGAAGTGAAGAAGACATTAAATAATGCGCGCGGCAAATCTTACTGCGACCTTTTGACCGGTCACACGAACGATTATCGATCCCTGTTCGGCCGCACCAAGCTGAACCTGAATTCGGATCCCGACATGGATCTTGTTCCGACCGACGAACGTCTGAGACTGTTAAACGGAGAGAATCCCGATACCGGATTGATCAAGACATATTTCGATTTCGGCCGGTACCTGCTTATTTCCTCGTCCAGAGAGGGAACGCTTCCGGCTAACCTGCAGGGAATCTGGAACGGCAGCATGGATCCGCCGTGGGGCAGCAAGTTTACCATCAACATCAACACCGAAATGAATTACTGGCCTGCCGAAATGCTCGGCCTCGGGTCTTGTCATCTGCCGTTATTCGATCTGATGAAGCGCATGTGCGCGAACGGTCAGAGGACGGCAAAGGATATGTATAACTGCCGCGGTACGGTTGCCCATCACAATACCGATATGTGGGGCGATACGGCGCCGCAGGATGCCTGGATCCCGGCAACTTATTGGGTAATGGGCATGGCCTGGCTCTGTACGCATATCTGGAAGCATTATCAGTATACGCTCGATGCGAATTTCCTCGAGGACATGTATCCGGTCTTAAAGGAATCGGTTTTGTTCTTTCATGATTTCTTGTTTGAAAAGGACGGCGAACTGATCCTTTGTCCGTCGCTTTCCCCGGAGAACAGTTACCGGCTTCAAAACGGGGAGACCGGCCACCTTTGCTACAATTCCGCAATGGACATGCAGATCTTAAGAGATCTGTTCTCGGATTATCTGAAAGCTGCCGAGATCATGGAGGAAACCGACGAAGAGTTTATTGCGAAAACCGAAGAATTTCTTTCGAAGCTGCCGCCGATCCGTGTCGGTAAATACGGTCAGGTAATGGAATGGCCGGAGGACTACGAGGAGCTTGAACCCGGTCACCGTCACATTTCCCAGCTTTATGCATTGTTCCCGTCCGATCAGATCCGTGCGGACGATCCCGATAAGACGCTTTTTGAGGCGGCAAAGGCTACGCTTGAACGGAGACTTCATTACGGCGGCGGCCATACCGGCTGGAGCAGGGCGTGGATCATGAATCTCTACGCAAGACTTCGGGACGCTGAGAAATTTGAGGAGCATCTGATCGCAATCTTAAAGCGCAGCACGCTTGACAACCTGTTTGACAACCATCCGCCGTTCCAGATTGACGGAAACTTCGGAGCAATATCCGCGATCGGCGAAGCGCTTTTCTACGATGCCTGCGGCAAAGTCGTTCTGCTCCCGGCACTTCCCGAATCATTCGGCGAAGGTTCGATCACCGGGCTTCGCGCAAAGGGCGGAGCGGAGTACGATCTGCATTTTAAAAACGGCAAGCTGATCATGTTTGCGGTTCGTGCGGATCTGGCTGATTACCGTGCCGTAGTCAATTACCGCGAAAAGGAATTCATCCTTGACATGAAACGCGGCGAGGAAGCCGGATTTGAAATTTATGAAGATTAAGCCGGAACACGCACGGCGGCGTGATTGACGGTTTTACAGAGGAAACCGATGAACTTTTTCGAGTTTTTGAAAATCGTTATACTCGGAATTACCGAAGGCATAACCGAATTTTTGCCGATCAGCAGTACCGGTCATCTGCTTATCATGGAGCGTGTACTGAGACCGGAATGCCTCAGGGACGAAGCATTTTCCGAGATGTTTACGGTCGTGATACAGCTTGGCGCCGTTTTTGCGGTAGCGCTGATCTACTTCAGGAGGCTGTGGCCGTTCGGAATGACCGAGGAGAAGCGCATCTACGTGCAGGGACCGAAGCTGTATCTTTGGCTTAAGATCCTCGTTGCCTGCGTCCCCGCAATGACGATCGGCGTTTTGTTTGATCCGCTTGTTGATTCGCTGTTTCATGGACGGGCAAGTTCGATCACCGTAATGATCACATTGATCTTATACGGTATCGTATTTCTCTTCATCGAGCAGTTCCGAAAGGACAATCCGCCGAATTACAAGACGCTCGGTTCCATACCGATGAAAATGGCATTTTACATCGGCTGTTTCCAGATTCTTGCGATGATCCCCGGAACAAGCCGTTCGGGTATCACGATCATCGGCGCGATGCTTCTCGGGGCAAGCAGGGGAGTGGCCGCGGAATTCACTTTTTACCTTGAAATCCCGACGCTTTTCGGCGCAAGCCTTTTAAAACTGATCAAATACCGTTTCGACTTTGACGGTATGCAGTACGCAATCCTTCTTGCCGGCATGATTGTTGCCTTTCTGGTTGCTTTCGTGACGGTTAACTGGATGATCGAATACATCAAGAAACACGACTTTAAGGTTTTCGGCTGGTATCGTATCGGCTTAGGACTGGTCATTTTATTCTTCTTAATCATTTTGTGACGAAATGAGGTGAATCGTTTTGGCGAACACGAAAAAGAGTACTTCCAAATCAACAACCCAGAAGAAGTATCCGAATTCCAAATTCAACAATAAGGCGATTGAGAATACGGAGAAGAATTCGGTTAACGTCAATGTCGCGCTGGACCGTAAGAACAGCCCTAACGCGACCGATGAGTATCTGGAAGAGATGCGTAAGCGTAAGGAGCTGATCGATGAAATCGTTGTCATCTGCACGATTCTCATTGCCGTGCTTCTTGAGCTCAGTCTGTTTGACCTTTGCGGAGTTATCGGCACATTTTTTAAGAATGTCATGATGGGCTTTATGGGACGGTATGTTTCGTACTTTTTCCCGGTTGCGCTTGTCGTATTTGTCGCGTTCACCCGTTCCAACAAAGGAAATCCGGTTGCGACGAGAAAGTCCATCTATTTCTGGACGCTGGTCGCTTTGGTATGCGGACTTCTCAATCTTGCCGGAAGCTATGCCGATCATTTCGAGTTCGTTGCGTCCTTTAAGGCGCATCAGGGAGGCGGTCTGATCGGAGAACTGCTTTCGTGTCCGCTGCATGCGTTATTCGGCAACATCGGAGCCATTCTGATTCTTGTGACTCTGATCCTCGTATGTCTGATTCTGCTTTCCGGAAAAGCCGTTCTTCATATTATCCGCAAGAAGAGAGCCGAGAAGAAGGCAATGATGCGTGAGATCGAAGAACAGGAAAGAGAAGAAGAGGAACGACGCCGCGCGGCAGCCGCAGTCAGAAAGCCGCAGGAAACGAATTATCAGGAATACCGTCAGCTGACGCTTGATGAGATTCAGGAAGAAAACCGCAAGAAGCGCCTCGTATTTGTCGACGTCAATCAGAACGTACAGCCCGGAACTTCCGGTATCGACATATACGAACCGCCGAAGCCCAAGAAGAAGCTTTCGATCATCGACCGTCTGAAGGGTTACGGAAAGAAAGATCCGAGCGCCCCGAAGCACGGTAAGAAACAGCCTCAGCCCGCGGATATTTCGCATTATCAGCCGATTATCAACGCAACGGCTCAGGTTCCCGCATATCAGTCCGAAATGGATCGTAAATTCGGCACGCAGACATCCGTAAAGCCCGATAGCGGTAACGGGGAACTGCTTTCCTCGAATTATACTTACGATGATGACAATTCGGGTATCCCGAAGATTTACAATACGACGCAGGCCCAGGCTCCGCAGTTTGATATTCCAGAGCCGGAACCCGTAAAACCGTATGTTCCGCCGGAATCGGACGACACGTTCCCGCCGAAGCCCGTTGAGACGCCTTCTTATCAGGCAAGCTCCGTTACGGACGCACCGAAGTCAGATGCTATGCCCGCTGCGGCTCCCGCAAAGAAGACCGCCAAAGCGGATCTGAACGCGGAGGAGACCGATATCCGTACGGATGATGATGCAACCGAAAAGCCGTATATCTTTCCGAGAATCGAGCTTTTGAAGCGTCCCGAAGGAAATCAGGCCGCCATGTCCGGCAGAGAGCTCAATGAGACCGCGGCGAAGCTTGAGCGCACGCTTCACAGCTTCGGCGTTAATGTTACCGTTACGAATTATACGAGCGGACCGAACGTTACCCGTTACGAGCTGCAGCCCGAGATCGGTACAAAGGTAAGCCGTATTACTGCACTTGCGGACGATATCAAGCTGAATCTTGCGGCCGCCGACATCCGTATTGAAGCACCGATCCCCGGAAAGAGCGCGGTCGGTATCGAAGTACCGAACTCAAAAGGCTCTACCGTTTATATCCGTTCGCTTCTTGAGTCCGAGGCGTTTAAGAACAGCAAGGGCAAGATCGCATTTGCCGTAGGTAAGGATATTGCCGGCGACGCGATCGTTACCGATATCGCGAAGATGCCTCACGTATTGATCGCCGGTGCCACCGGTTCCGGTAAATCCGTCTGCATCAATACGATCATCATGAGCATCCTTTACAAATACGAGCCGAAGGACGTAAGGCTTATCATGATCGACCCGAAGGTTGTCGAGCTGAGCGTTTATAACGGCATCCCGCACCTGCTGACACCGGTCGTAACCGACCCGAAGAAGGCTTACGGCGCACTCAACTGGGGCGTTAAGGAAATGATGGACCGTTATAAGAGTTTCGCCGAGCTGGAGGTTCGTGACATTGAAGCTTATAACGAAAAGATCCGCGTGAGCCGTACGCCGCTTCTTGATAACGAAGGCAACCGCCGTAAGGAGCTTCCGCAGATCCTCATTATCGTAGACGAGATGGCCGATCTGATGATGGTTTCACCGGGCGAAGTCGAAGAAGCAATCTGCCGTCTGGCACAGCTTGCAAGAGCCGCAGGCATTCACCTCGTTCTTGCGACGCAGCGTCCTACGGTTAACGTTATTACCGGTCTGATTAAGGCAAATGTGCCGTCGCGTATCGCATTTGCCGTAGCAAGCGCTACCGACTCCCGTACGATCCTCGATCAGGTCGGAGCCGACAAGCTTCTCGGAAAAGGCGATATGCTGTTTTTCCCGAGCGGCATTCCGAAGCCGATCCGCGTGCAGGGCGCATTTGTCTCGGACGATGAAGTGAAGGCCGTTGTAAACGAGATCAAGACGAAGAATGACGGCAAGGCAGGCTATTCCGATCATGTTTCCGAACAGATCGACAAAGCCTCCGTTGAAACCGGAAAGAAGGGTACATCCATTCTTTCCGACAATGCTTCGCAGGAATCCGATCATGATGAGTATTTCGCCGAGGCGGGACGCTTCATCATCGAAAAGGAAAAGGCAAGCATCGGTTTGCTTCAGAGAATGTATAAGATCGGTTTCAACCGCGCTGCCAGAATCATGGACCAGCTTGCGGAGGCAGGCGTTGTCGGACCCGAAGAGGGAACCAAGCCGAGAACGATACTGATGAGCAAAGAACAGTTCGAGAATTATCTGGAGCAGAACGGCGGCTGATGCCGGGAAAGGAGTCAATATGGGAGTAATACGGGTGCTTGATCCGGATACCATTAACCGGATCGCCGCGGGCGAAGTCATTGAACGGCCTGCGTCCATCGTTAAGGAACTGATTGAAAACTCCCTTGATTCCGGTGCAAAAAGCATTACGGTAGACATACAGAACGGAGGAATATCGTTCATCCGCGTGACCGACAACGGTTCCGGTTTTTTAAAGGACGATATTCCGACCGCGTTTTTAAGACATGCGACGAGTAAGATCCGCGAAGAGGAGGACCTAAGGCGTATCCGCAGCCTCGGGTTCCGCGGGGAAGCGCTTTCGAGTATCGCAAGCGTCGCGAAAGTCGAGCTTCTTACAAAGCGCGCCGAAGATTTCCTCGGAAGCCGGTATGTCATTAACGGCGGTGCGGAAACCGTATTTGAAGACATCGGATGCCCGGACGGAACTACGTTTATGATCCGGGATCTGTTCTATAACGTTCCGGCGAGAAGAAAGTTTCTGAAATCGTCGGTAACCGAAGCAGGATATATTAACGAATTGGTGAACCGGTTCGCGGTATCGTCGTGCGATGTCGCATTTTCCTTAATGTCGCAGGGCAGAACGATCTTACATACGTCCGGAAACGGAAACCGCAAAGACGCGGTCTATTCCGTATACGGGCGGGAGATAGCGGAACATCTGATCCCGATGGAATATGACGGGGAGCTGCTGAAACTTCGCGGATTCATAGGAAAGTCGATGATCGCCCGCGGCAACCGGAACCTTGAGATGTTCTTCGTGAACGGCCGGAGCGTTCGCAGCAATCTGCTGTTTAAGGCGGTGGAAGACGCTTACAGCACTTATCTGATGCAGCATAAGTATCCGTTTACGCTTTTAATGGTTGACATTGATCCGGAACTGATCGACGTGAACATCCATCCGACCAAGCAGGATGTCAGGTTCTCTTCGCAGGAAGATGTGTGTTCGGAAATCACGAATGCCGTTCGGGAAGCACTTCGGAATTCGGTTCTGATCCCGCAGATGGAGCAGGAAACCGAGGCCCGTCCGAAGTATATCGAGCGTGTTCCGGAAAGTTTTGAAACGAACCGTCTGAATTTGCTTCGCGAAGAAAAGCCTGTTTACGGCGTGCCTTCCGCGGCTGTTTCCGAGGACAGGAGCGAACCTGTTTCGGACATAGAGTTAAGAAAATCCCCTGTGCCTTCCGTAAGCACGTTGCCCGCTTACCAAAAGCCCTCGTTTCCGAAGGAAGAGCCGGGTCAGCAGCTTTCGTTTATCGAAGAAACGGTTATTCCCGAAGAACCGAAGAAGCAAGACACTGCGGAGCAGCCCAACGAGCCGGAAGAGCAGCCCGAGGAGATCGCTTCCGATTTCACCAGGCTCCGTTCGGATATATCCTTCCGTATTGTCGGGCAGGTGTTTAAGACCTATTGGATTATTGAGACCGGAGACCGGATGTATCTGATTGACCAGCATGCGGCGCATGAGAAGATCAATTACGAGCGGTTCGTTGCGGCGATGAAGAGCGGAGAGGCGTTCTCGCAGAATCTGCTGCCGCCGATCGTTTTAAACCTTACCATCCGCGAAGAGGAAGCGCTTCTTAAGTATAAGCAGAACCTCGAAGATATCGGTTTTATGATCGAACATTTCGGAGGAAGGGATTATCAGATCTGCGCGGTTCCGACCGTTTTATACCGGATGGACGCGCGGGATTATTTTATCAGCGTTCTGGATGAACTTGCCGAAGGCAATGCGGCGGTCCGCCCCGAACGCGTATACGAAACGCTTGCATCGATGTCCTGCAAGGCGGCAATCAAAGGAAATCAATGGATTTCCGAAAAGGAAGCGGAGCATTTGTTCACGGAACTTCTTTCCCTTGAGAATCCGTTCCATTGTCCGCACGGCCGGCCTACGATCATCACGATGACGAAGCAGGAGATGGAGAAGAAGTTTAAGCGTATTCTGTGAGGTATCGATGAAACAGCCTTTAGTCATTCTTTCCGGTCCGACGGCCGTCGGTAAAACCAAACTGTCGATAGCGCTTGCCAAACGGATCGGAGGCGAGATTATCAGTGCGGATTCGATGCAGGTATACAAATACATGGATATCGGCACCGCCAAGATCATGCCTGAGGAAATGAACGGTGTAAAGCATTATCTGATTGACTGTCTGACGCCCGATCAAGAGTTTAACGTGACCGTGTTCCAGCGCATGGCGAGGGAAGCAATCGAGCAGATTCTTCGAAACGGTCATATTCCGATTGTTGTCGGTGGTACCGGCTTTTATATCCAGGCGCTTTTAAAAGGCGTTGAGTTTGATTCGGAAGAGGAATCGGACGGTTACCGGAAGCAGCTTGAAGATACCGCGGCAATGCCCGACGGTGCCGCAATTCTTCATGACATGCTGAAATCGTGTGATCCCGATTCCGCTGAAGCGATCCCTTCGGGAAATGTAAAACGCGTGATCCGCGCTCTGGAGTTTTATCATATTCACGGGTATACGATTTCGGAACACAACAAAGCCAATGCGGCGCGCGTTCCGGATTACAATTATGCTTATTTCGTTTTGACAAGAGACCGCGCGGATTTATACGCGGATATTGAACGAAGAGTCGATCTGATGATGGAAGCCGGGTTGTTGGATGAAGTGAAGAGAATCGTTGAACTCGGTTACGGAAAATGTGCCGTTTCGATGCAGGGACTCGGCTACAAGCAGATTCTCGCTCATTTAAGGGGAGAATGTACGCTAGAGGAAGCCGTTTACCGGATTAAGCTTGAGACGAGGCATTTCGCCAAACGCCAGATGACCTGGTTCCGCAGGGAAAACGACGTGATCCTGTTGGATAAATCAAAGCAGTCCGAGGAAGAAATCCTGAAGGATATGCTTACTGTTTTGGAGGATAAAGGAATTGTTACAGGCGTATCGTGATTTCGGGATCCGCGAGGAAGTTTTGAAACTCGGGGAAGCTGTTGAGAATGACCTGAAAGAACGTTTTTCAAAAATCGATCAAACGGCTGAGTACTGTCAGCTTAAGGTGTTAAAGGCAATGCAGGAGCACCGCGTCAGCGAAGGCTGCATGGAAGCTTCGACCGGCTACGGATACAACGATCTCGGACGTGAAACGTTAGAAGCCGTTTATGCATCCGTATTTCATACCGAGGACGCTCTGGTCCGTGCGCAGATCACGTGCGGAACGCATGCTTTGGCGCTTGCCCTTTCGGCAAATCTGAGACCGGGAGACGAGCTGCTTAGTCCTGTCGGTAAGCCTTATGATACGCTCGAATCCGTGATCGGAATTACGCCGGCACCCGGTTCTTTGAAGGAATACGGCGTTTCATACCGCCAGGTGGAACTCCTCCCGGACGGTTCGTTTGACTATGATGCAATCCGTTCGGCAATCAATGAAAAGACGAGGCTTGTTGAGATCCAGCGCAGCAAAGGATATGCGACAAGGCCTACATTTTCCGTAACAAAGATCGGTGAACTGATCTCGTTTATCAAGTCCGTAAAGCCCGATGTGATCTGCATGGTGGATAACTGCTACGGCGAGTTTGTTGAAAAGATCGAGCCGACCGACGTTCGAGCCGATCTCTGCGTCGGATCTCTCATTAAGAACCCCGGCGGCGGTCTTGCTCCGTGCGGAGGCTACATCGTCGGAAAGAAGGAATACGTTGAGCAGTGTGCTTACCGGCTTACAAGCCCCGGACTCGGCAAGGAAGTCGGTGCATCGCTTGGATTAAACCGGAATTTCTTCCAGGGGCTGTTCTTCGCACCGACCGTTACGGCAGGAGCACTGAAGGGAGCCGTATTTGCCGCCAATTTGTATGAAAGACTCGGTTTCAAAGTGGTTCCGAACGGAACGGAAAGCCGTCACGACATTATTCAGGCGGTAACGCTCGGTTCCGCGGAAGGGCTGATTGCCTTCTGTAAAGGAATTCAGGCTGCCGCACCGGTTGACAGTTATGTAACGCCGGAGCCGTGGGCAATGCCCGGTTACCAGTCGGATGTCATTATGGCCGCCGGCGCATTTTACCAGGGGTCGTCGATCGAACTCAGTGCGGACGGACCCTTGATCCCGCCTTACAATGTATATTTCCAAGGCGGGCTTACCTGGTACCACGCAAAACTCGGAATCCTGATGTCGCTTGAAGAAATGGCCAGGGCGGGCTGTGTCAGCCTGTAAACTATACAAAAACGGCGAGTTGTGGTATAATAAATATTTGGCATTGGTTGTTTCCCGGAGAGAGAAAGGAAACAATGAATCAAAAAACCAATATGAAATCACTCCCGAAGGGCGAACTGCCGGATGAAAAGGCGGAGCGTTTCGGGATCGGCGCGTTATCGGATGCGGAACTGCTTTCGGTGATCATCCGGACCGGCTGCTCAGGGCAGACCGCTCTTGAGACGGGTTACGAGATTCTTGCACATCTGAACGGGATCGGAGGACTTCTCGGGATCGGAATCGAACAGCTTTCCGCCGTGAAAGGAATCGGCAAGGTAAAGGCAATCAAGCTTGCCGCAATCGGCGAACTTTCGTCAAGGATCTGGAAGGAGCGAAGTTCTTTTGAACTTACCTGCAGCGATTCTTCGAGCATCTACCGGCATTACCGGGAGCAGATGCGGCATCTTGAGCAGGAAGAAGTCTGGCTGATTCTTCTCGATAACCGCCTCAGAAAGATCAAGGAAGTATCGGTCACGAAAGGGACGGTCAACTACGCATTGATCTCCCCGAGAGACATCTTTAAACTTGCGCTTTCGAACAAGGCAGTATGCTTTGTCTTAATGCACAACCATCCGAGCGGGGACGTGACGCCGAGTAAGGAAGACCGTAAGCTTACGGAAACCATTCTGAATCTCGGGCGCATGATGGAATTACCGATGGTTGACCATATCATTTTCGGCGAAAGCCGTTATTACAGTTTCCGGGATGCCTGTCCCGAACTGTTTTAGAGAGGAACTTAAATGGCTGTAAAAGTGTTCGGAATCGACTTCGGAACCGATTCCACGAAAATCTACCGGAAAGGCCAGGGCGTCGTATTTAACCAGAAAAGCGTCATTGCTTTCCGAAATCACAAGAAGATCATCGCGATCGGCGACGAAGCGTTTGAGATGTTCGGAAAGACACCTGACTCGATCGATGTCCGTTTTCCTATTTCACACGGCGTCATTGCCGAATTCGCGAATATGCTGTCTCTTTTGAACTGCATGTTTCTTGATCTTACGAGAATCTTCGGTAAATTCCGCGGTTCCGCATTTTACATCGCCGTTCCTTCCGATATCACCGAAGTGGAGAAGAAGGCGTTTTACGATCTTGTCGACGGAACGATCGTAAGACCGCGTAAGATTTATCTTGTGGAAAAGCCGATTGCCGATGCGATCGGAGCCGGAATCGACATTATCAAGTCACAGGGAACGCTTCTTGTGAACATCGGTGCCGATACGACCGAAATTTCGATCATCAGCCTCGGAGGCATCATGTTCAGTAAGCTGCTTCCGGTCGGCGGAAACTCATTTAATGAAGCGATTATTAACAACATCCGTAAGAAGTATAACCTTCTGATCGGCAATAAGACGGCTGAGATGCTGAAGGTCGACCTTGTCAATTTCGCATCGGTCCGTGACGATTCCGAGAACGCTTTCGGACGCGACCTTGTTACGGGGCTTCCGAGAGAGTGCGAGATTACGACCGAGCTTGTAAACGATGCCGTTTCCGAGCAGATGCAGACCGTTTTTGAGAACATCCGTATTATTCTGGACCGTACGCCGCCCGAAATCGCAGCGGACGTATATCATAACGGTATTTATATTACCGGCGGTTCGGCTTCGCTTACCGGTCTTGAGTTCCTGTTCAAAACGAACCTGAGCGATAATAAGATCAACGTATGCGATTACGGCAGCATGACCGTTACGACGGGTCTTGCCAAGATCATTGAGGACCGTTATTACGACAAATACGCCGTGGGCTTAAAGCAGGCGCTTGCCGAAGATCATTTTGACATATAAGGATTTGCATAAAATCCCGGAAAGGAGGAAGCAATGAAGGAAAGAAAGAATCCGAAATACGATATGGAACCGCGGTTCGTGCTTTTGATCATGACCATGGTATGCGTATTCATGATTTTCTTCTCGTACCGGTTCGATAACGTGTTTACGCCGATCCGCACGAGACTGAATTCCCTCATTATTCCGCTCCAGAAGGGCATTACGACGATCGGGACGTCCATCAACAACGCAATCGACAATTTCGAAGAAGTGGAAGATCTTCAGAAACAGATTGAAGAACTGAAGGAGGAAAATGACCGGATCAGCCGTGAGAAACAAAGCATGGAGCAGTCGCTTTACGACCTTGAACGGTTAAAGCAGCTGCTGAGCCTCTCGGAGAACTATAAAAACTATACGACGGTAGCCGCCAACATTATCGCAAAAGACTCGAGCGGTTATTATTCCCGTTTTACGCTCGATAAGGGAAGCCGCGACGGCATCAAGGTCGATATGAACGTACTTGCGGGCAGCGGTCTTGTCGGTATCATTACGGAAGTCGGTCCGAACTATTCGGTAGTACGTTCGATCATCGATGACAACAACTATGTCAGCGCGATCGTAACGAAATCCGAAGACGACTGTATCGTATGCGGCAATCTCGAACTGCTGGCGCTCGGTTATATTGAAATCCGCGACCTTTCGATCAACACGGAAGCGCGGAATAACTATAAGGTTTACACGTCGCCGCTCAGCGACAAATACCTGCCGGACATTCTGATCGGATACATTTCGAACATTCAGAATGAGAACGACGGACTTACCAAGACCGGTTATCTGACCCCGGTTGTCGATTTCGAGCATCTGAACACGGTATTGATCATTACCGAGCTGAAGCGCGACATGATGGGCCTTGATGAAGATGAATAGCAGTTTATACGGAGGATTGTTCCTTTCATGATAGTATTTCTCGTTTATGCAGTGGAAATCTTAGTTGCCCTGCTTCTGAAGACCACGGTTCTTCAGTATGTGGCGTTCGGCTTTAACAACATTCCCGACCTGATCGTCATGGTCGTTGTTGCCGCCGCTTATCATCGCGGCAAAACAAAGGGGATGTTCATCGGATTTGCCGCGGGCCTCGTACTGGATATCGCTTCCGGCGGTCTTCTGGGCGTTTTTGCGCTCTTTTACATGTTCATCGGCTATCTGAACGGCTTTATGGCCAAATACTACGTTCAGAACGATTTCCTGCTTCCCCTTGCCATGGTGGCGGCATCGGAATTTCTGTACAGTTTTATGTTCTGGCTGTTCCTCTTTATGACGAGAGGACGGACCAATCTTGTTTCGTACATTTCCAACCAGATGTTCCCGCAGGCTCTTTATACGACGGTCGTATTTATCGTCGTGTACCGGATCCTCGATCTGATCTATTGGAAGGTTACGAAGCCTCTTTACACCGACTATTCGAAGGTGGAAGGTTAGTACGGAGTTAATATGGAACATACATTTTGGGCAAAACTGAAAGAAATCTTTTCGAACCGCCTGGTACCGATCTTTATGGTGCTCTGCATCGCATTTATCATTATCATTGCGCATATTTTCAATATGCAGATGGTAGAGCCTGAAAAGACCAAGATCACGCGTGACGAAAAATCCTACACAAAAACCGTTTCGATTCCGTCAACGCGCGGAAACATCTACGATAAAAGCGGGAATCTTCTCGCGTACAATGAACTTCAGTTCAATCTTGAAATGTTCAATTCGGCCGAGCTTACGAACAATCTTGAAATGAATACGGCCATCTACAAATTGATCCTGATTCTGAGAGAATACGGTTATAAGCGTGAATTTGCCTTCCCGATTGCAATGGACGAGGAGGAGAATCTGCGTTTCACGATCAGCGGTTCCGCACTCGACCGCTTTAAAAAGAATGCCTACGGTTTGAAGAGCGTAAGCGATCTTACCGAAAAGCATAAGGAAGCGACGGCGGAGCAGGTGTTTAATTTCATGCGTTTCGGTGACGGCGTATCCCGCATGTTCCAGATCGGAGAGGAGTACTCGAAGGCGGACGCGCTTGAGATCATGGCGTACCGTTATCAGTTCTTTACGATGTATCCGAGCTATTCATCGTTCCGCGTCGTAAGCAACATCAGCGATGAGGCCCGTATTACGTTCTATGAAAATACGACTGCGATCCCCGGTCTTGAGATTACGAAATCGTCCCGCCGCATTTATATCGATTCGGAGTATTTTTCGCACATTATCGGATATGTAGGCAGGGTAAACGCCGAGGAATTGAGCGTATTGAAGGAAGCCGGCACCGGAACAAGATATAACGATAACAGTATCGTCGGAAAGGCCGGTATCGAGAAATCGTATGAAACGTATCTTTCCGGAACGGACGGAGAGTATACGATACTCATCAACGACCGCGGACAGGTCCGGACGAAGACGATCACGAAGGAGCCGGTTCCCGGCAACGATATCTATCTGACAATCGACCGCGAACGGCAGATATGCTGCTACAACATCATTAAGCGTAATGTTGCCGGAATCCTGCTTGCCGCAATCGTAAAAGATATGGATTACGGAAGCAAGGGAGAGGATGCAACCGACATCACGATCCCGATTTACGAAGTATACTATGCGCTTTTCAGCAACCATATCATTAATACGGACCATTTTTCGGCGCCGGATGCAACGAAGATTGAAAAGGATCTTCTGTATCTGTTTGAAAAGAACGAGAGTTATATCTGGGAAAATTACATGAAACAGCTGGAGCCGGACTGCGACATTTACGGCGACAAGGTTTCGAAGATGATTCAGGAATACCTTGATTTCATGTATCAGAAGCTCGGAAGTAACGGCTGGGGAATCGTGAACAGTTCAAAGATCAACGTGCTCGATCCCGAATATATCAGCTTTACGAACAAGAAGTCGAGTCTCAGTCATTACCTGCAGTATGCGATCACGCAGGGATGGATCAATCTCGACAAGCTGAACATCGGCGAAGAGTATTACGATACGAACGAGCTGTATGAGTATCTGCGTCAATACATTATCGATCATCTTCGGAATGATGCCGATTATAAGAGTAAGATTTACCGTACATTGATCTTTGATTACGTTATCAAGCTTCGCGACATCGCGATTTTATTATATGACCAGAATATTCTCGAGCCCGATGCGGACACGTACGAACAGCTTGTAAACTATAAGCTCGATCCGTATGATTTCATGACGCATAAGATCCGGACGATGGAAATTACGCCTGCCATGCTTGCGCTTGAGCCGTGCAGCGGTTCGATCATTCTGACCGATCCGAAAACCGGTACCGTCGAATGCATGGTTTCTTATCCGAGCTACGACAATAACTATTTTGCGAACCAGATCGACATGACCTACTACAACCGGCTGCTCGCGGACAAGTCGTATCCGCTCGTATTCCGCGCGACGTCCTCGAAGACGACGACCGGTTCGACATTTAAACCGCTTTCCGCAATCATGGGATTGATGGAAGGCGTTATTACGACCGACGAACTGATCGAAGACAAGGGCAAATTCCTCGAAGTCGATCCTTCCCCGCGGTGCTGGGCTTATCCGAATTCGCACGGCAAGCTGACCGTTGCCGAAGCAATACGCGATTCTTGTAACTATTATTTCTTTACGGTCGGCTACCGCGTATCCATTAACCAGCGCGGAGAATACATCGATGCGCTCGGCATTAAGACAATTCAGAAATATGCCAAACTGTTCGGACTCGGCGACCGTTCGGGCGTTGAGGTATCCGAATCCGAGCCTCAGATTTCTCCGAAAGACGCGGTCCGTACCGCAATCGGATATTATCACAGTTTTGCACCGATCCAGATTGCAAGATATCTGACAACGATCGCGAACGAAGGCACATGCTATGACCTGACGCTTGTCAGCAAGGTAGTCGGTCCGACCGGCGAGACTTTGATGAGCAATCTCGCTACCGTACGGAACAAGCTCGATCAGATTCCTCAGGAATACTGGTATGCCGTGAAAAACGGTATGTATAACGTAGTAAACCACAAGGATTCCGGTATCCGTAAATACTATACCGACCTTGAGTTCAAGGTTTCCGGAAAGACCGGAACTGCACAGGTCAGTTTGAACCATCCGAACAACGCCTTGTTCCTTTCCTATGCACCGAGCGACCGCCCGGAGATCTGCGTGACCGTCGTTATCCCGAACGGATACGCATCCGCCAATGCCGCAATCGTTGCAAGGGAAGTATACGGATATTACTTTAACGGAGATAACCGCGACGCGTTGCTGAGCGGAAACGTATTTGCCGCGAAGATCGGCGCGATCAAGTTCTCAGACTGATGGGGGTTCTATGAAGAATACGGTAATCTTAAAAGGTTATAAGGACGGGATTTCGCTTGTTCTTTCGAAGGATGAACCTTTTGAAGACATCCTTGAGGAACTCGAAAAAAGAATCCGTTCCTCCGCGAAATTTCTCGGAAGCGCCAAGATGTCCATGCGCTTTGAAGGACGTGAGCTTTCGACGGACGAGCAGAAGGAGATTCTGCGCGTCATTACCGAAAACTCCGAGCTTGAGATCATCTGCGTGATCGACGGCAATGAGGCTAACGAAGAGATCTTAAAGCAATCGATGGATCAGGTGATCGGAAGTCTCTCGACGAAGACCGCTCGGATGTATCAGGGGATCCTTCGTTCGGGCAGACGACTGGAAACGGAAAATTCGATCGTCATCGTCGGAAATGTCGAAGCCGGAGCGGAGATTGTAAGCGGCGGAAGCATTATCGTGATCGGGGCTCTTCTCGGGACCGCGTTTGCGGGTACCAATTCAAACCGGGAAGCGTTCGTATTTGCCGCCCAGATGAATCCGGAACGGCTTTCCATCGGACGTTTTGAGTACGATATACAGCCCAAAACCGAAAAGGAAATGAAGAAGGAAGCGAAGCTTCTTAAGAAGAAGGGGCTTGAAAACTGCAGTATGATCGCGGAACTGGTCGGAGATACCGTAAAGATGCGGTATGTCGAGACCGACACGTTCGCAGCGGACGAAGAACTGTACGAACTGCTTGACTGAGCAGTGCCGACATAGTATTTGCCGCTCAAGCGTCTGGTAGCACAGTACCGCGGATTTCGCGAACAAGTGCCTGACTGCGGCTTGTTCTTATACCTGCCCGGAGCACAGGGCATATTACCGGAAGGAACCGTTATTATGTTTCGGAAATATCGATATCATATTAACAATTATAAGTTTTCCATCGTATCCATCCTGATCATCCTTGCGACGGTCGGGCTTGTTTTGATACAGAAGCTGCAGGATGCGGACGAAAACCAGTTTGAGCGTCAGCTTCCGGGACTTCTTCTCGGGTTCCTCGTAATGATCGTCGTATCGCTGATCGATTATCATTTTATCGCGAAGATGTACATACTTATGTATCTTGCCAATCTCGCGATGATGATCATCTGTAAGTTTGTCACTTACAACTGCGGTATTCCCGGATCCAATCTTGTTTACGGATGGGCGTATCGTGACGCAAAACGATGGATTAAAATCGGCGGAGGAGGCAGACCCCAGCGCGGATTCGAGTTCATGCCTTCGGAACTTACGAAGATCATTGTCATCGTATTTGCCGCTCAGCTTTTGGTGAAAGTCGGAGACCGGATCAACCGGTTCTGGACGCTTTGCCTTGTTATGGGCATCTGTATGCTGCCGATCTATCTGATTTACGACCAGCCGGACCTGTCGACCAGTATCGTTTTGACCGCAACGTTCTTCTGTATGGTATTTCTTTCCGGTCTTACCTATAAGATCGTTATACCGGCGCTTGCAGTCGGAATTCCGTCCGCGGCCGGACTGTTCTGGTATATTCTGCAGCCGAATCAGAAACTCATTAAGAATAAATACCAGATCAATCGTATTCTTGCGCTGCAGGAACCGGACAAATACCCAGACCTCATGTACCAGCAGAACCAGGCCGCCGCCGCAATCGAATCGGGCGGCATGTTCGGAAAGACCATTGTCGGCGATACTTCGAACTACGCGCATTACGTGCCGGTAGTAGAGTCCGACTTCATCTTTGCCGCGGTTGCGGAAGAGTTCGGTTTCTTCGGATGCATACTGATCGTCGGACTTTACCTGTTAATGACATTTATCGGCTTCCGTGTTGCGATGAACGCGAAGGACCGCCTCGGATATTTGATTGCTGCCGGTATTTCGATCATGCTCTGTACGCAGACGCTCGTTAATATCGGCGTTGTGGTGTCGCTTCTGCCGAATACCGGAATCCCGCTGCCGTTTTTGAGTTCCGGTCTGAGCGCGCTTCTTTCGAACATGATCACGATCGGAGTGCTCCTGAACATCGGTCTTCAGAACAAGTCGACACTTCTTGAAAAAGACCGTTACGAAATGAATCTGAACGAACTGTTAAGAGATTCGAAATGATAAAACGGGGAAGTTCCGTTAAGAGCATAAGGATTCCCCAAAGAGGATATGAAATGAAGAAAATCATTGCTTCGCTGCTCGTACTGATCCTGCTGATCGGCTGTACGGGGTGCGGTAAGAAACAGAAGAGTCTTCTCGGAGACTACCAGTCAAAGGACAGCGTGATCCATTCGGATATCGGCGCGCAGGTGGAAGCGCGGTATGCACCACTTCTTTCCCAGTTCTTCATTTGTAACGTTACACATGACATGCTTGCTACCGACTATGTCTTCGATGAAGAGAAACCGGATCGGAAGGGCTGCGTATTTGTCATCAACCGGACCAAAAACAAGCTCGTATTCGGTTATCGGATGGATGAACTGTTCTGTCCGGCAAGCATTACGAAATTAATGACGGCGCTTGTAACGCTGAACCGATGCAGCACCGATGAAAAGGTTGTCATCACAAAGGAAATGGCCGAGTTCAGCCGCGGTTCCGTTGAGGAACTGAAGGAAGGCGACGTGTTGACCGTGCATGACCTGCTGCTTTGTATGCTCGTAAGTTCCGCCAATAACGCCGCCGTTGCGCTTGCAATCCATGTGGCCGGAAGCGAAGCAGCATTTGTCGAGCTGATGAATCAGGAGATGAAGAAACTCGGCGGTCTTAACACGAACTTCGTGAACGCGAGCGGTCTTCATGACGATAAGCACAGAACGACTCCTTACGACATGTACATCGTTTACCAGGAATGCACCAAATACAAGGAATTCCGCGAGATTATGACCTATACGGAGAAGCGTTACAATTACGTTGACGCGACCGGAGCACAGCGTGCCCGTACCGTCAGAACGACCAACTGCTTCAAACTGAACGACCCGCAGCATCATTATGATTATCCGAACAGCATCGCCATTCTCGGAGGCAAAACCGGGACGACCAATTCCGCCGGATACTGCATGATCCTGCACGTAAAGAATTCGTTCGGAACCGAGTATATCGTGGGCGTGTTCCGGGCCGAGACCGAAGCCAAATTATACAACAAATTGAATGATTTGCTGTCAACTTACTGCGTGGCGGAATAACGCCTCTGATTTTTGTATTTTTCGTGAAATAGAGTTGTACTTTTTGCACGGGTGTAATATAATAAATTATACCAAATAACACTTTAGGAGGACAAAGCAATGGTACAGATTATCGCCGGAGAAAAAGGCAAAGGAAAGACCAAGATATTACTGGACAAGGTGAATGCCGATGTCGTAACATCCAAGGGTACCATCGTATATTTGGACAAGAGCAATAAGCATATGTATGAGCTCAATAACAAGATCCGCCTGATTAACGTAAACGATTATTGTGTGGAATGCGCTTCTGAATTTGTAGGCTTCATCTGCGGTATCATTTCCCAGGATCACGATCTTGAGAAGATTTACCTTGACAGTTTTCTGAAAATCGCATGCATGAATGCGGACGACATTGACCGCGTTGTTGAGAAACTCGATATGGTTTCCGTAAAGTTCAACGTGGATATCATCATCAGCCTTTCCGCTAATGCGGAGACCCTTTCCGAGAGCGTTCGCAGCAAGGTGATCGTAGCCCTGTAATCCGGCGTTTGAATAGGAGAGCAATGGTAAGGCGGCGGTATTTTACCGCCGTCTTTTTATGTTTTCGAAAGAAGCAGTAAAGAAGTGTGAAAAAACTGAGAATTTTCACCCTTTCTTCCGCTAACTTCTTTCTTTTTTTAGACAAGTGTAGTATAATTTATTTGTGATAGTGTGTGCGAGCACGAAATTCTTCAGGAGGCAGGTAAAATGGCGGCGAAACGGACACCCAAAAGAAGCAGCGCGGTTTCCAAACTGAACGTCGGAACGATCGTTTTCATCGCATTTACCGTCTATATTCTGATCAACATATTCCGCTACTTCAATCATGCGCACCTTTCCATCTATGAAGTTCAGATGCTTCCGCTTGCATCCGATACGAAAGCAGAGGCGGTCATTGTACGTAATGAAACTCCGATCAAGACCGGGATCGCAGGCTACGTCAATTATTATATGCGGAGCGGAACACGCGTTTCCAAAGGCGAAACCGTATATTCGATCGACGAAAGCCGTCAGATCTACAACATGATCTCCGGCAATAACGAATCATATACGCTTGCTGATGAAGACATCGAAACGATCAAAAACTGCATATCGAACTTTAACCAGCATTACGATAAAACCGATTTCGGTCTTGTGTATTCCCTGAAGGACGAGCTGACCACGACGGTCAACAGCATTTCCGACCAGTATCTGATGGAGCATCTGAATGAGATCCTGGTTGACCAGTCCTATGCGGGCGCGCTTACGGTACATAAGGCGGAAGCGCCCGGCCTCGTGTCGTATTTTTCGGATACGCTTGACGGGCTCGATGCGGATCACGTATCGCTGGCAACATTTGATAAAACCAATTACAAAAGCGTCAGCCTGTTTGATACGAGCTTAAAGGAGCAGGGCAGCACGATCTACAAGCTCCTTACGGATGAAACGTGGAGCCTCGTGCTCAACCTTACTCCGGAGCAGTACGAAAAGCTCTGCGATCAGACAACGATCACGTATACGATTGAAGAAGATAACCTGCAGCTGACGTCTCCGGTTATATTTTCCCATGTCGGCGACGGATATTTCGCCCGCATCACGTTAAAACAGTATATGGTCCGCTACCTGAACAAGCGGTTTCTGACCATCAACCTCGATATTGTCCATGAGGACGGATTGAAGATTCCGAAGACATCGCTTGTCGAGAAGGAGTTCTACCGAATCCCGAAGGAATTCTTCACAAAGGGCGGAGATTCGAATAAGACCGGCATCCTGATCCTCAAGCACGATGAAGAAACGTATAAGCCGTATTACGAGTTTCTTGCCGCGGAGATTTATTACGAAGACGAAACATACAACTATATAGACACGAAGGCGGTTACATACGGAACGTTTATTTACAACGAGAAAACGCAGGAAACGTTCCAGGTATCGCTTCTCGGCAAGCTGACCGGAGTCTATTGCGTCAATAAGGGATTTGCCCAGTTCCGCCGCGTGGAACTCACACAGGTCGGCAAGGAGTTCGTTATCGTAAAGGCAGGCATGTCATTCAGCATCGCGGAACATGATCATATCGCCAAAGACGCGTCCACGATCGATGAAGCGCAGACGATATATTAAACCTTTTCAGAAAGGATTGCCGGAATAATCCGGTACGGAACATGATAGGAGACAGAATTGCCGAAGTGAAGGAGCAGATCCGACTTCGGTGTGAAAAATCAAACAGAGACCCTTCCGAAGTTACGCTGATCGCCGTCAGCAAGACGAAACCGCTTTCGATGATTACGGAAGCGATGGAGAGCGGCCAGGCGGAGTTCGGTGAGAATAAAGTGCAGGAAATGTGCGAGAAGGCTGCGCAGCTTGACGGACAACCGGTGCATTGGCATCTGATCGGACACTTGCAGTCCAACAAGGTAAAGAAGGCCGTTTCGGTTGCGGAACTGATCCATTCGGTTGATTCGCTGTCGCTCGCGCAGGAGATTGACAAATACGCCGCGAAGGCCGGCAAATGCCAGGACATCCTTTTGGAGGTCAACGTCGCGGACGAGGAAAGCAAGTTCGGGTTAAAACCGGACGAAGTCATCCCTCTTGTAAAAGAAATCGCTGGGTTGAAAAACTTGCGGCTCCGCGGTCTGATGACGGTTGCTCCGTATACCGATGACGCTGAGACGAACCGTCCGTATTTCCGTGCCCTGCACGATTTAATGGTTGACATAAATAAGAAAAACATTGATAATATTTCTGTTGATATACTATCGATGGGAATGAGCGGAGATTACGGTGTTGCCGTAGAGGAAGGCGCGACGCATGTTCGCGTCGGAACCTATCTGTTCGGCGAGAGAGATTATTCTAAGTAAAAGGGGATTTGAAAGATGGGATTTTTCAAGAGTGTCATTGATTCATTAAAACTTTCGGATGACAGTGATTACGATGATTACGACGATTATGACGATTATATAGCGGCGGAAGAGGAGAAAGCCCGTAAGAAGGCAGAGAAGAAGGCAGAGCGTGACGCGCAGCCGAAGTTCTCCATTAAGGATTCGCTTTTCCGTAAGAAGAAGGATAACGCAGCCAATGCCCAGCAGGGCTATGACGAATTTGCCGGCGATGACATGATGGATGACGTCGGAATGACGCAGGCACCGCAGATGGGTCAGCCTCAGCGTGCGCCTCTTTATTCGAACAATACGGTTTCCATCCAGGAAAGACGCAGCGGTTATATGAACGGCACGACGACGTTTGAGGATCGTTATAAGGCGAGAGAAGCGCAGATGTTCCGTCAGCAGCAGCCGCAGAGAACGCCTGTTCAGAGACCCGTTACGCAGTCATTTTCCCAGCCCGTTACTCCGGTTGTTCCGGCAGCCGTGCATAAGACGACAAGGGATGCGCTCGGCGTTACGATCTTAAAGCCGCAGAGCTTTGATGATGCCCGTGAGATCTGTGATAACCTGATCAGCGGCAATCCGATTATCGTGAACCTGGAAGGATTCGACACCGACCGCGCACAGCGCTTGATGGATTTCGTTTCCGGATGCATTTATTCAATCGGAGCCAATCTTCATCAGATTTCCAATTACATATTTATTATCTCACCCGCGAATATCGATGTAACGGGCGATTACAACGCTTTGATGAGACAGGACGGATTTGGGGTTCCGACATTCAGAAGATAACTTTGGGGAAAGGGGTTTAGGCGATGTTAACACCGGTTGAGATTCAAAACACAAAATTCAAATCCGCGGCAAGCGGATACAACAAGGGTCAGGTTGACAAATTCATGGAGGAACTGAATAAGGACTATGAATTTCTCTACCGTCAGAATCTGGATCTTACCGAGAAAATCAGTTCTCTGAACGATCGCGTGCAGTATTACACGACGATTGAAAAGTCGCTTCATAAAGCTCTCGTTCTTGCGGAGAAGTCCGCTGAGGAAACAAAGGCGGCCGCTTCGAAGGATGCAAAGGCGATTGAGCGTCAGGCTCTTGCCGACGCGCAGGAAATCCGCAATAACGCCGAGAAGGAGCTTGCAAAGCTTCATACACAGACGCTTCGTCTGATGCAGCAGTATGAGACTTACCGTGCACAGTGCGCATCTTTGATCAAATCCCAGCAGGAGATTCTGGACAGCAAGGTATTCCAGATCAACCTGAAGGAATTTGAGGCATATACAGAATATCTCCAGGACAGTAAGAAGAATGAAAAAGGTAACGAATAAAGCCCGGCTTGTCCTGTACATCGTACTTCCGGTTCTGCTCGTGATCCTTGATCAGGTTACGAAGGTACTTGCAAGGAAGAATCTGGACAATCCGAGACGCGACGTAATTTTGCTGGACGGCGTATTAAGGCTTCAATATCTCGAAAACCGAGGCGCCGCGTGGGGCATCTTCCAAGGACGCTTCACAATTCTTTCCGTTATCACGGCAATCATGCTCGTTTTGTTTGTTTACGTGCTGCTGATCATTCCGGACGGGAAGCGGTATAATCTGTTACGGCTTGTCGTATTGTTCATTATTGCCGGAGCAGTCGGAAATCTGATCGACCGTGTATTCTTCGGATACGTGACGGATTTCATCTATTTTGAATTAATAAATTTCCCGATCTTTAATGTGGCGGACATCTATGTAACTTGTTCCGTATTTGTGCTGGCTTTTCTGGTTTTATGGTATTATACCGATGAAGAATTGGAGTTCCTGCCGTTCTTCCGAAAGGCCGCGAGGCAGAAAAACGAGAAAGGCGAGTCAGAAAACTGACTCGTCATTTTTATTTAATGGTACGGAAAATGGAAGAGAAGAGAACATTTTTTGTTGAGGAAGACCTGAACGGTCAGCGGATCGATAAAGCCGTATCGGAAATGGACGGCTCGGTTACGCGCTCCAGGGCGGAACAATTGATTGCGGAAGGACGCGTCGCGGCAGAGGATACCGTTGTAAAGAAGCCTTCTTACCGGGTGAAAACCGGCGAGAGAATCACGGTTGTGATCCCGGACCCCGAGCTGACGCAGATTGAACCGGAAGACATTCCTTTGGATATTATTCACGAAGATGACGATGTCGTGATCGTAAATAAACCGAAAGGGATGGTTGTACATCCTGCGCCCGGACATTACAGCGGAACGTTAGTAAATGCTTTGATGTATCACTGTAAGGATTCGCTTTCCGGAATCAACGGAGATTTAAGACCCGGTATCGTGCACCGGATCGACCGTGACACGACCGGAGTACTTGTTGTATGCAAGAATGATAAAGCACACATTTGTCTTTCCGAACAATTGGCGGTGCATTCGATCAAACGGGTTTATTACTGCATTGTTAACGGAATCGTTAAGGAAGACGGTACGGTTGACGCCCCGATCGGAAGGAATCCGTCGGATCGTAAGAAGATGGCAATCGTTAAGGACGGACGGAGGGCGGTAACACATTATAAGGTGCTGGAGCATTTCGGAAAGAAGTATACGTTCCTTTCATGTGAGCTCGAGACCGGACGTACTCATCAGATCCGCGTCCATATGGCGTCCATAGGGCATCCTTTATTGGGGGATACCGTATACGGAAGCGCAAAGCAGCCGTATGATACCGAAGGACAGGTGCTTCACGCCGGAGTACTCGGTTTTAAACATCCGAAGGACAGACAATATGTTGAGTATTCCGCCGACTTGCCGGAATACTTTCAACAGCTTCTTGAGAAATTAAGGAAGATTTAAATGGAACGATATGTTTATAAGACAATCGAAGATTTCGTGATCGGAAAGCGGCAGCCCGTCATTTTGTACGGAACTCCGGGAATCGGAAAGACGGTTCTTTTGCGGCAGCTGCAGGAATCAGGAAAGGTAAAAAGCCATATTCTGATTCCGCTTGCGGTTGACCGCGAGTTTACGGACGGGCTGATTACGGCATTGCAAAAGGGACGGTCTCTTTGTGATTATCTGCAGGAATTCTTCGGATTTACAAACGAAACGGTTTCGGAACGGCTGTTGGTACTTCTTGACGGCTTAGAACCGCTCGGAAAGACGGTAAATGAGCTGTTTTCACGGGATCTGCCGGCGTATTTTGCCGTCACGACGTCCAGAATCGATTATTTTGACATTTTTCGCAATGAAAAGGAAAGTGTCTGCAAATTCATAAAAGTGTCCGGATTTTCGTTTTACGAGTTTCTGGATGCGGTTACAAAAGATGAGGACATTCAATATACGGACCTTTTACGGGCGCATTTTCAAAGCGGTAAGCCGGTTCCGGATCTGATTGATGAAGAACTCAGGGAACTGTTCCATGATTATCTTTTGACCGGTGGGTATCCCGAAGCGATTCTTCAATACCGTAAGAACCGCACCGATCTTGCCGAGATTCGCCGCGTTCACGGCATGCTTTACGCATCTTCGCTGATGCGGTATCTGAACAATCTGCCGGAAGGCCGCAGCCCTGTGAAAACTTTGCAGTTATTAAATTATGTGCGCGATTACGCTTATGACAGCAGAGGACAGTTTCATCCGGGGCATATCCGAAGAGGCGCTCAGGCTAGGGAATTCAGCAAAGAAATCGAATATCTTACGGATAACGGAGTTCTGATCCCGGTTTATAAGGACGGTCAATTCTACCGCTTTGAGATCGCGGATTTCGGGCTTTTGCATTACCTGGCGAACGATTATGACGTTTTTTACAAGCTTGATAATAACGAAAATCTGCCCGAATACCTGTATCAGAACTATCTTTATCACGAGTTATCAGCCCGCGAATTAACGATTTCAATCGTAAAAGAAGGTCGCTCGGGATATTTGTCCTACACGAATGGTACGGCAGGTTTACAGCATTCCGCGAGGGAAAGAAAAGCTTCCAAAGCCGCTTCCGATACCTCATTTAAGACCGGCATGCCGGCAAATATCCGACACCTTTCGGATCGTAAAATTTCGCCCGCAAACCGTGACCACAACATACAGTATTATTTCTTAGAGCAAACACAATTTTGAAAAAAATGTGAAATAAATCTTCGATAATATCATTGACAACTAAATTCTAATTAAGTAGAATAAAAAATACCGAACGTACTAAAAGAGTAGTAGTCAGTGTAACTTATCGGATATTCACAAGATATGGGGCGGTTTGTTATTTATGGGAGATATTAGACTGCATGAAGGCGAATTGAATGTTATGGAACTGTTATGGTCCAATCAGAGCCTTGCTGCAAAAGATATTGCAAAAATAATAAAAGACTATATCGGCTGGGAAAAGAATACCACGTACACCGTTATCAAACGTCTTATTGAAAAAGGTGCCGTAAAACGTGAAGATCCCGGATTCATCTGCAAGGCCGTCATTTCCAAAAATGAGGTACAGCAGATCGAAACAAGGGCTTTGATCGATAAGGTATTCGGCGGCGAGCTGATCGCGTTCTTTACCGAATTTCTCGCACAGCAGAATCTGGATGCCGAAGAAGTTCGTGAGTTACGAAAGATTCTGGACTCGCAATACAGACGTTTGTTATAAACGATAAAACCGGTTGCAAACGGATATTTCATCAAATCAATACATATTAACGCAAATTAAGAGAAGTGTTTTTCGATAAACGACCTGCAGATTGCAGGTCGTTTTGATTTGTGTTCAGCCGGAAAATGCCCGGCAGAGGAGTGTGCTCCCCTATATATATTTCTTCGCTAAACGCAGGTTTAACGAAGAAATATATTGATTTTGGCCCGGAAAAGTGGTATAATCCCCTTATAAGCGTTTTATGCTTTGTGTCGATCATTTGCACGATCTGTTTTGCTTTATCCGCAGCTTAATTTGTTATACTGCCCATTTGAATTTTTGTTCGTCTCAATTAAGCTTTGTTTCTTTTTCTTTGTGAGGTAACTTTCCATGGCTGATCAAAAATCTTACGCGGAACAAACAAATATTAAAAACGAAATCCGTTTGCGTGAACTGCGTGCGGAACTTCCTCCGTATTGCGGCATTTTCTTTCGCGGTATCGAACAAACAACCGCGTCACGTACAAGAATCGCCTACGCAGTCGATTTAAAGGTTTTCTTCGAATATTTAATTGCAAGGAATCCTACATTAAAAGGTAAAACAATTCGTGAAATCCCTTTGTCATTACTTTCCGAATTACAATCCTATGATATTGATGAATACCTCGATTATTTGAAGGTTTATGAAAAGGATCATTCCGTTATAACGAATCACGAACGCGGAATCAAACGGAAAATCTGTTCGTTACGATCGTTTTACAATTTTCTTTATAAGAATCATTCGATCGAGAACAATCCGGCGATTCAGGTAAACGTACCGAAGTTACATGAAAAGGCGATCATACGTTTGGATCCGAATGAAACGGCCATTTTATTGGATTGTGTGGAACGCGAATATTCGGGTACGGACCGGCAGAATGCCTTTCATGAACGGAATAAATTAAGGAATCTTGCGATGATGACTCTTATGCTCGGTACCGGAATCCGTATTTCCGAGTGTATCGGCCTCGATATTCATGACCTAGATTTTGATAATGACCGCATGAAAGTCGTTCGAAAAGGCGGCTACGAGGCATTTGTCTACTTCGGAGATGAAGTACGCGAAGCGCTTCTCAATTATCTTGAGGTCCGGAAGAATCAGACGACCAAGGAAGGCCATGAAAACGCACTCTTCCTCTCCGGCCAGATGCGCCGCATCACGGTCCGCGCAGCCGAAAACCTCGTTAAGAAATACGCCCAGTCGTGCATTCCGTTAAAGCGTATTACACCGCATAAATTAAGAAGTACCTACGGTACGACACTTTATCAGGAAACCGGCGATATTTATCTTGTAGCCGACGTGCTCGGTCATAAAGACGTAAATACGACAAGACGCCATTATGCTGCAATTGAGGATGAGCGCAGACGCTCTGCACGGGACAAGGTACATTTGAGAAAAGACTGACAAGAAAAGGGACGTTTTAAACCAATGTCATTAAGATAACGACATTGAAATAGCGAGGGTTTATGAACACGGGACGAAAGAGGTCATTTTCTTTCGTCCCGTTGCTTTTTTATGCACCATTAATAAGCAGAGACAGTTCCTCTGCTCAAAATTCTTTCCCCAATTCATCAAATCTATGCTATCCTGTAAAGGAAGCCTT